>NC_002939.5:1230000-1553016 GCF_000007985.2 Geobacter sulfurreducens PCA | reverse complement strand
CCCACCTTCCGTCATGGCATCGCGAGCGTTGGCCGCCAGATTGACGATGACCTGCTCAATCTGGCCCTGGTCCACGGAAACCGGCAATCCGTAGCTCGGCAGGGAGAATTTCAAATCGATATCTTCTCCGATGATCCGTTGGAGGAATTTCTCCATATCCGCAACAATTTCCGCCAAATCATGCTGTTTCGGTACGATGACCTGTTTGCGGCTGAATGCCAGGAGGCTTCGCGTCAAGGTTGCCGCTTTTTCAGATGATTTGAGGATCTGATCGAGCAGGGGCAGGAACTGGGGGTGCTGCTCAAGCTTCAGTCGCAGCATTGAACCGCACCCCGTGATAACCGTAAGGATGTTGTTGAAATCGTGAGCGACACCTCCCGCGAAGGTACCGATTGACTCCATCTTCTGGGCCTGCCGGAGCTGGTCTCCCAGCTTGCGTTTTTCGGTGATGTCGTGAATGATCGAATGCAGGTACTCCTTGCCTCCGATGCGGACTTTGCTGCTGTAGACCTCGACATCGACAATGCTGCCGTCAGCCTTTCGATGCTGGAATTCGAACCGCGTATTCCCGGAATTCCGGGCTTTGTCCATCTCTTCTTTCACCTGCGAGAAAGGAAGGGTGTTGATTTTGGAAATCTTCATGCCGCACAGTTCGGCCACAGACCAGCCGTAAAAGAGCGCTGCAGCATTGTTGGCATCGACGATGGCGCCGCTTTCTGGGTCAATGATCAGCTTTGCCGCGGCATGATCCTGGAAAATGTTCCGGAATTTTTCCTCGCTCTCCCGCACGGCAGCCTCGGCCTGCTTACGCTCGGTGATGTCATGGGCAAAGGAGAAAGAGAACCGTTCTCCTTCGAAATCGAGATAGGTGACAGTGATCTCGACCGGGAAAACGCTACCGTCCTTGCGCCGGTGGAGGGTTTCTATGGTACCGGAGCCGCGCTCGCGGATGTTCGCCCGGTGCCTGAGCCAACTATCATCGCTGAACGTCGGGTCAATATCGAAGACCGTCAGGGAGCAGAGCTCGTCCCGTGAATAGCCGAGCCCCTCGCAGGCTCGACGGTTCGCATCGATAATGCGGCCATTCTCGGCCACCGAAAAGATGGCAATGGCCGATTCGTCCATGCAGAACCGCGCCAGACGCAATTCGCGTTCGGACACCTTGGCTCTGGTGATGTCTTCGGTAAAAATGACGACGCCCCCCACTCGGCCTTCCCCCTCGTACCAGGGACGCACTTCCCATCGCAGCCACTGAGTTCGGCCGTCAGCCCGCACGAAGCAATCCTCTTCGACGCGGATAACTTCCCCCGCGAGGCCGCGGCGATGCACGGACTTCCACTCTTCTCCGATTTCCGGGAAGATATCATAGTGAGACATGCCGAGAATATCGCCGTCTCCAAGACCGTAGTCTTCGCGCCAGCGCCGGCTCACGGCAAGATACCGCATCTCCCGGTCGAACATGGCAAGGGCGGCAGGCGCATGCTCCGTGAACAGACGCAGCCGCTCGTCTGAAGCCCCGGTCTGCACTCCATTAAACGTCAGCACCACTACGCCGACAACGGCACCGTTGTCATCCCGTAGCGGCGAAGCCGTTGTCAGCCACGTCCCCGGCGGTCCCGGGCAGTGTTCCGGACGGGGCTGGATCAACTCCGCGTCAGAAGGCGTGCCGGCCTCCACGGCGATAGCCGCCGGGCAGTTGCGGCACGGAACGCCCATCCCCCGTACGGAATAGCACTTCCTGCCCACGAGTGCCCGTAAGGAAAGCTCCACGGCCTCCCGGTACGCCTTGTTCGCCCAGACGATCCCGTACTCGGTATCGCACACGGCGACCTGCACCGGAAGGTCTTCAAACGCCTCGATATGGGCCTGTCTCAGAATGATATCTTGCGTCATTGTTCTTCTCGGACTCAGCCGGCAAGACTACCTTTTCATCGAATTATACGTGATAAATATGAGGATGCCCATGCAAGTGCCAACTTTTTGCCTTTTCCTCCCTTTCAACCCTGCCGACCAGTCCTGCCCCATCGCAACCTGTTTACTGGTTCCACTGACGCCGTTTTCTACTCAAAATTAATTTGTACACAAAGCTATTGACATTCAAGAAATCGAATGCAATAGTGTGCATATGCACACAACAAAAGGAGGCACGTATGAAACTCTGCTTTCCCGTGACATCGGACGATGGACTCGACAGCAAGGTGTATGAGCACTTTGGATCCGCACAGCGCTTTATCGTAGTGGACACTGAGACCGGGGCAACGGTCTCCATTGACAACACCGACAAACACCACAGCCACGGATCGTGCAACCCGCTGAAGGCCTTGGCAGGAGCGCCGCTCGACGCGGTCGTGGTCGGAGGGATCGGCGCCGGTGCACTCATCATGCTCAACCGCGCGCAGGTCAAAGTGTTCAGCTCACAGGCGCCCACGGTGGGGGAAAACGTTGCCTTGTTCAGAAGCGGCGCCTTCCAGGAAATCGTGCCACCCACCTGCGGGGGTCACGGCCATGGCCACGGCTGCGCTCACTGAACAGGAGAGATCGATCATGAACTGGGCGGAACTGTATCAGGCTACAACGGACAAACCCCTCGGCGAGTTCGTCGCGGCGCTGGCCAAGGCCGGCAGCCGGCGAGGGTTCGTCATTCACAATGAGGAAAAGATGGAAATGGCGCATACCTTCGGTGCCCATGGCGTAATGGTTGGCGAAGGGTTCGATCTCCATATGATCCAGGTCTGCAAGCCGAAAAAGGCGGCCGCAAGCCTTCAGAAAAACCCGGAACGGGCCGCTCTCATGCCGAAATTCATCACCACGTTCACCCGCGACGGCAGGACTGAGGTCCGGATGCTCCGCTACCGCAGGCCCATGATCGAGGCCCTGGTGGACGACACCGAGTTCGCCTCATCCCTGGATGAGAGCTTCGATGCCATCGTGGCCATGATCGAGGAGGCGCGCTGAGCGCGCGCAGAGGGCCAAGGCTATGTGGCAACTGCTGAGCAGACTCAACAAGAACCTGGTGCTGACCATTCCCGCCATGATGGCCGCGGGCTTCGTCTTCGGTCTCGTGACTGAGACCGGCTTTCTCAAGGAGCTGATCATCCCCTTCACCTTTCTCATGGTCTACCCCATGATGGTGACCCTTAAGCTGAAGAAGGTACTGGAGGGAGGTGACGGCAAGGCCCAGCTGTTCACCCAGTTCATCAACTTCGCGGTGGTGCCCTTTGTCGCCTTCGGGCTGGGAAGGCTTTTCTTTGCTGACCGCCCCTACATGGCCCTGGGCCTGCTGCTTGCGGCCCTGGTCCCCACCAGCGGCATGACCATCTCCTGGACCGGCTTTGCCAGGGGGAACCTCGAAGCGGCAGTCAAGATGACCGTCGTGGGCCTCATCCTGGGCTCGATCGCAACCCCCTTCTACGTGCAAGCCCTCATGGGCGCCCATGTGGAGGTGGATATGACCGGCATCATGAAGCAAATCGCCGTCATCGTTTTCCTGCCCATGGCGGTCGGGTATGCGACCCAGCGCTATCTGATAGCGAAGCACGGCCAGAAAGGATTCCAGGAACAGTGGGCGCCCCGCTTCCCCTGCCTCTCCACCCTGGGCGTCCTGGGCATCGTTTTCATCGCCATAGCCCTCAAGGCACAGGCCATCGCGGCCCGCCCCCAGGATCTGCTGGCAATCCTGCTGCCCCTGGCCATTCTCTACGGCATCAACTATAGCCTCAGCACCGTTGTGGGCAGGCTTTTCCTTCCCCGGGGCGATGCTATCGCCCTGGCCTACGGCACGGTGATGCGCAACCTCTCCATTGCCCTGGCCGTGGCCATGAACGCCTTCGGCAAGGCCGGTTCCGACGCGGCGCTGGTCATTGCCCTGGCCTACATCATCCAGGTGCAGTCAGCCGCCTGGTACGTAAAATTTACCGGCACGCTCTTCGGTGAGGCACCAGCGCCGTCCTGTCCCGCACCGAGGCGGAACTGACCACCCGATGAAAGGAACCCATGTCGCCACGCAAGAAAAAACAACGCAACTGCATCTGCCCCCTCCGGGAGAAGCTGGGACACGTCTTCAAGCCCGCGGGCACTCCGCTGAAGGAGATGGAGATCATCATCCTGGATCACGATGAGCTTGAGGCGCTGTTTCTCTGCGACAAGCTGGGGCTGAACCAGGAGGAAGCGGGAACGCTGATGGGGGTTTCCCGGGGAACGGTCCAGCGGCTACTGGCCGAGGGAAGGAAAAAGGTGATCGAAGCCCTTGTGGAGCAGAAAGCCCTGGCCGTGACCGGGGATGTGCCCGAACACGGCGTATCGGATGACAACGCCGAGACCGGGGAACGGAAAGGAACCGAACATGGCTGAGATTTATTCGGCGAAGGTATGGGATCACGTGCGCAACCCGCGCAATGTGGGGTCACTGGAGGATGCCAACGTGGTGGTACAGGCAGGCGACCCCACCTGTGGCGATGCGGTGCTCTACTTCCTCAGGATCGAAGAGGATATCGTGCGCGACATCAAATTTCTCATCAAGGGATGTGGTGCGGCCATCGCCACATCGTCAGTGGCAACGGAGCTTGTCATGGGCAAGGGGCTCGACGAGGTCATGGGGCTCTCCGATCAGATCATCGCCCAGGCCCTTGACGGGCTCCCCGAAGAGAAGATGCACTGCTCGAACATGGCGGCTTCGGCGCTCCACGCGGCGGTCGAGCAATACCGTGCAACAGTGGCGGGTGAGACGAAGCCCTTATGAGTCTCGTGGTGGGATGGCGACAAAACATATCCGGCGAAATTCGACAGGAAATACGAGGTGAACAGCATGCAGGGTGAAAAGGTAGCGCAAAAATCATGCAACAGGGAGCAGGTGGAAGAGCTGCACCGGCTCAAAGAGCAGATCGAACTGCAGGAAGCCCTTTTCAACATCAAGCACAAGATCGTGGTGCTGTCGGGCAAGGGGGGCGTGGGCAAGAGCTCGGTGGCGGTCAACTTGGCCGTGGCCCTCTCGCTCAGCGGCAAGAAAACGGGATTGCTGGATGTCGATCTGCACGGGCCAAGCATCCCGACCCTTCTCGGCATTGAGGGCCGGCTTCCGGCAACTGCCGCCCGGATCGAACCGGTTCCCTACAGCGACACCCTCAAAGTCATGTCGGTAGGGCTGCTGCTGCGCGACCAGGCCGAGGCGGTAGTCTGGCGGGGACCGGCCAAACACGGCGTCATCAAGCAGTTTCTGGCCGCCGTGGAGTGGGGTAATCTGGACTACCTGATCGTCGACTGCCCGCCAGGGACCGGTGATGAGCCTCTCTCGGTGATCCAGCTTCTGGAAGGGGCGGAGGGCGCCGTCATCGTCACCACTCCCCAGGACGTTGCGCTCACCGACGTGCGCAAGTCGGTCACCTTCTGCCGTCAGATGAAGCTGCCGGTCATCGGCGTAGTCGAGAACATGAGCGGCTTTGTCTGCCCCCACTGCGGCGAAGGGGTCGACATCTTCAAGAGCGGCGGCGGCAAGCTCATGGCCGATGAAATGAGCGTGCCCTTCCTGGGCAGGATTCCGCTGGACCCGGCCATGGTCAGAGCCGGCGACGAAGGGGAGCCCCTGGTGGAACACCGGGCCGATTCCCCCACGGCAAAGGCCTTTGCCGAAATTGTGGCGACCGTCGCGGCCCGTTGCGATACCGCCGTCAACGCAGCACGGGAGGGCGGACAATGAACGTCAGGATCCTGTTCTGCCCCACCTGAAGCCAGTATCCCATTGCGGCCGGTCTGGCCCGCTTGATCGAGCAGACGGAGGAGAATGTATCGGTGGAACTCGACAAACAGGCACCGCGGAGCGAATTTGCCGTGTACCTGGACGGAGAGATAATTTTCTCCCGCCTCGAACGGGGCCGGATGCCGGAACCGCTGGACATTATCCCGGCTATCCGCGCCCGGCGTCATGGCACCTCAGGCTGAAAGGACTGCGTATGGACGTCTTCGAAGAACTCAGAGAGGTTGCCCTCCGGCAGAATGCGGAGGGTGAATTCCCGGAATGGCTGCTGGCCGATGTACTGGGCATCGCCGACGACCCGGAGCGGTATGGTGACCGTACCCATCTGGTGGAGACCCTTGTTTCGCAAATCAGGGAGTACGATCCCTTTGCCGGGGCGGGATGCTTCGGCACGGCCGTGGGCATAGAGGAAATCCGGGCAACGCTTCGCCACCTGACCCTTCCCTGAGCTGCCAAGAGTCACGGTCGTCTCTGGAATATATTTCCGAACAGGGTATACTTTGGGATGAATTCATGATCTTGCCGGGTGCATGCCCGGACGAACCGTAGTGCTCAAGGAAGACGGACGCATCATGTTCATCTTCGGACCGGTACCATCCAGACGCCTGGGGCGCAGCCTCGGGCTCGACACCATACCTGCCAAGGCATGTTCCTATTCTTGCGTTTACTGCCAGTTGGGCCGGACCTGCTCCATTCAGAGCGCCCGGCGCCGCTTCTGCCGCCCGGAAACCATTGCCGTCGAGGTTGAGCGGGCGGTCCGCAGACTCATCGAACGGGGCGAACGGATCGATTACCTTACGTTTGTGGCCGACGGTGAACCGACCCTTGACCTGAACCTCGGGAGAGAAATCGAGCTGCTCAGACCCCTCGGCATAAAAATCGCCGTCATCACCAACAGCTCGCTCATCTGGCGTTCCGACGTAAGGGCCGAACTTGCCCTGGCGGATTGGGTTTCCCTCAAGGTGGATGCAGTGGACGGGGACGCATGGCACCGCATCAACAGGCCGGCCGCCACCCTGCGGCTCGCCGACCTCTTGAGCGGAATGGCCCTGTTTGCCGAAGAGTTCACGGGGACACTCGCCACTGAGACCATGCTGGTGAGCGGCATCAATGACTCCGAAACCGAACTGGAGATGCTTGCGGCGTTTCTGGGGGAGCTGAAACCGGACGTCTCCTATGTCGCAGTTCCTATCAGGCCGCCGACGGAGCGGTGGGCGACGCCGCCGACAGCCGAGGCCCTCAATCGGGCCGTGCAGATTATTTCGGGAAGCGTTGAGCGAGTGGAATACCTCACCGGCTACGAAGGGAACGACTTTACCGGCAGTGGAGACGTGACCGCCGACCTGCTCGGCATCACGGGCGTTCATCCCTTGCGGGAAGATGCCGCGCGTGAGCTTCTGGTCAAGGCAGGTACCGACTGGTCAGAGGTGGAACGGCTCATCGACAGGGGCCTTCTTCTGGAAACCATCTATGACGGCCGAAAATTTCTGCTGCGCATGAGGCCATGCGCATTTCCCCTCAAAACGATGCACTAAATCCGGACACAAAATGATCCAACAAAAGCAGCCTTGAGCGATCAGGCTTTCCGACGGCGCTGTTCTCGTTTTTCGCGGCCGGCCAGGGCTGCAACCTCCGTCGGGCTGAGGGGCCGGTACTCCCCCGGTTTCAGGTCGCCGAGCGAGACCGCGCCGTATCTCACCCGGCGCAGGCGGACCACCGACAGGCTCACGGCTTCGCACATGCGGCGCACCTGGCGGTAGCGCCCCTCGTGAATCACGATGGAAAGCCAGGTGTTGTTATCGCTCTGGCTGGACACCTCCACCTTTGCCGGCGCCGTCGGCCCGTCGTCCAGTTCCACACCGGTAGCCAGCCGCCGGATCTGCTCCTTGGCCACAGCCCCCCGCACCCGGACCAGGTATTCCTTGTCCACCTCATGCCGGGGATGGGCGAGCCGGTTGGCCCAGGCACCGTCATTGGTGAGCAGCAGAAGCCCCTCGGTGTTGTAGTCGAGCCGCCCCACGGGAAAGACGCGGACATCGAGCCCCTTGAGGAGATCGGTGACAATGGGTCTCCCCTCCGGATCCCTGAGGGTGGTCATATAGCCCACGGGCTTGTTGAGGATGAGATACACCTTCTTCTCCGCCGGACGGACGGGCTGCCCGTCCACGGTTATCCGGTCCCGCTCCGGGTCGGCCTTGCTCCCCAGCTCGGTAACGACCGTGCCGTTCACCGCCACCCGTCCCTCGGTGATGAACCGTTCCGCCTCGCGCCGGGACGCGACCCCCGCCTGGGACAGCAGCTTCTGCAATCGTTCTTCCATATGCCCCTCCAAAAAGACTAAAGGCCGAAGACCGGGGAACTCCCCGCGAACGTCTCCAGCCTTCAGACTGTCAGGTTGCCCGAAGGCGGTTGCCGCCCCCGGTGCGTCTCGGCCCTACCCTTCGATGAAGCGCGACATTTTGCGGAACTTCTGGTACCGCTCCTCCACCAGTTGCTCCGCGGGAATCGCCTTCAGCTCCTTCAACTGCCGGGCGATGGCTTCGTGGAGGGTCCTGGCCATGGCCTCATGGTCGCGGTGGGCGCCGCCCAGGGGCTCGGGCACAATCTCGTCGATCACCTCAAGCTCCTTCAGGTCCTTGGCGGTCAGTTTGAGGGCCTCGGCGGCCTGCTCACCCTTAGTGCCGTCGGACCAGAGGATGGCGGCGCACCCCTCGGGGGAGATGACGGCGTAGATGGAGTACTGGAGCATGAGGACCCGGTCGCCCACGGCGATGGCCAGCGCCCCGCCGGAGCCCCCCTCTCCGGTGACCACGACAATGATCGGCACGGTGAGGGCCGCCATCTCCCTGAGGTTGCGCGCAATGGCCTCGGCCTGGCCCCGCTCCTCGGCGCCGATGCCGGGAAACGCGCCGGGGGTGTCCACGAAGGTGATGATGGGCAGCCGGAACCGCTCGGCCAGCTCCATGATCCGCAGGGCCTTGCGGTACCCCTCGGGGTTGGGCATGCCGAAGTTGCGGTAGACCTTCTCCTTGGTGTCGCGCCCCTTCTGGTGGCCGATGACCACCACCGGCTCACCGTCGAGCTTCGCCAGGCCGGCGACAATGGCGTGATCGTCGCCGAACAGGCGGTCGCCATGGAGTTCGGTGAAATCGGTGAAGATCAGGTTGAGGTAGTCCAGGGTGAAGGGACGCTCGATGTGGCGGGCCACCTGCACCGTCTGCCAGCGGGACAGGTTGGAGAAGATCACCTCGCGCATCCGGTCGACCTTCTTCTCCAGCTTGGTCACTTCGCCCGCCAGTTCGGCGTTAGTGCCGGCCAGTTCGGCCAGTTCCTGTACTTTTTTCTCAAGCTCAACCACCGGTTTTTCGAATTCCATGTAATATTGGGCAGCCATTGAGTGTTCTCCTTTGGGTATGCGTTAGCTTCTCTCTCTATTCAAACGCAACGGCATGATAGCCGAAGAGGTTCTTGACCTCCACCGTCAATTCGTCAGAGGGCGCAACCATGCAGGAATCGGGCAGGGCAATGGTGGCGCGGCACTGGTCCGGGATGTCGATGGTGAGGGTGGCCTTGCAGGTACCGGGATGGCGGAGCATGATCGCCTTGAGCTCCTCCAGGCGATAGCGGTCGAGGCCGTCCCCCTGCAGGGCGAAGATCACCCGTGAGGTCTGCCGCGCGGTCACGTCCCGGAGAAGAACCACGTCGCTGGCCATGATCTTGGCGCTCTTCTCCCCCTTATCGATGGTGCCGGTGACCAGCAGCGGATCGTCCGACTTGAGGTATTCCGACGCCTTGGCAAAGACCTCGGGGAAGACCACCACCTCCACGGAGCCCACCAGGTCCTCCAGGGTGGCAAAGGCCATCCGGTCCCCCTTCTTGGTCATGAGCTCCTTCATGGTGGCCACGATGCCGCAAATTTTGACCTCGCTCTTGTCGGCCCGCTCCTCCAGGGTGGCGGTGTCGGCGGTGGTGAAGCGCCGGATGTCCTTCTCGTGGCGGCCCAGGGGATGGCCGGTGATGAAAAAGCCGAGGGCCTCCTTTTCCTGGGCCAGCAGAAACTTGTCGTCCCATTCGGGCAGATCGGGGAGCTGCACCTTTCCCTTGCCGTTGCCGTTGGTCCGGACGATCTCCTCGGCACCGAAGAGCGACACCTGGGCGCTTTCCTTCTCCTGCTGGATCTTCTGGCCCAGGGACATGGCATCTTCAAGGGCCGCCGTGAGCTGGGAGCGCCGCCCGCCGGTCGAGTCGAAGGCGCCGCACTTGATCAGGGATTCCACCACCCGCTTGTTGACCTTGCGCAGGTCAACCCGCTCGCAGAACTCGAAAATATCCTTGAACGGGCCGTCGCCCCGGGCCTCGATGATGGCTTCGATGGCCGACTCGCCCACGTTCTTGACCGCGCCGAGACCGAAGCGGATGGAGTTGCCCAGGACCCGGAACGACAGATCCGAGGCATTGATGTCCGGTGGCAGCACCTCGATCCCCATCTCGCGGCAGTCGGCGATGTTCTTGACCACCTTGTCGGTGTTGGCCATGTCCTCGGTCAGGAGCGCGGCCATGAACTCAACCGGATAGTGGGCCTTGAGATAGGCGGTCTGGTAGGCCACCAGGGCATAGGCGGCCGAGTGGGACTTGTTGAACCCGTACTCGGCGAACTTGGCCATCAGGTCGAAGATGGCGCCGGCCTTCTGGAGATCGATGCCGTTGTTCTTGGCCCCTTCCAGGAAGATGTCCCGCTGCTTGGCCATCTCGGCCGGGTCCTTCTTGCCCATGGCCCGGCGCAGCAGGTCGGCGCCGCCCAGGGAGTAGCCGGCCAGGGAGCGGGCGATCTGCATGACCTGCTCCTGGTAGACGATGACCCCGTAGGTGTCCTTGAGGATCGGCTCCAGTTGCGGCAGATCGTAGACCACCTTCTTGCGGCCGTGCTTGCGGTCGATGAAGTCGTCCACCATGCCCGAGCCGAGGGGGCCGGGACGGTAGAGGGCGCAGACGGCGATGATGTCTTCGAAGCAGGAGGGCTTGAGCTTGCGGAGCAGTTCCCGCATCCCCGAGGATTCAAGCTGGAACACCCCGGTGGTGTTGCCGGCCTGGAGCAGCTTGTAGCTCTCCTCGTCGTCGTCCCGCAGGGCGGCGATGTCGAAGTCCGGCTTTTTGTCGGCCCGGATGTGCCGGACCGCGTTGAATATGACCGTCAGGTTCTTGAGCCCCAGGAAGTCGAACTTGACCAGCCCGATCTTCTCCACGTACTTCATGGAGTACTGGGTGGTGAGCGAGCCGCTCTTCTGGTCCTTGTAGACCGGGCAGAACTGCTCCAGCACATCGGGGGCCACCACCACGCCGGCCGCGTGGGTGGAGGCATGGCGGGCAAGCCCCTCCAGGCGCAGGGCCACCTCCAGCAGCTCCTTCACCCGCGGATCGGCCTCGGCCGCCTCGTTGAGCTTGGGCTCCTGCGCAATGGCCTTTTCCAGTGTAATGCCCAGGACCTCCGGCACCAGCTTGGCGATCCGGTCCACCTCGCCGTAGGTCATGTCCAGGGCCCGCCCCACGTCGCGGATGACGGCCCGGGCGGACATGGTCCCGAAGGTGATGATCTGGCAGACCTTGTCGCGACCGTACTTCTCGGTGACATACTGGATCACCTCCTCGCGCCGATCCTGGCAGAAGTCCACGTCGATATCGGGCATGGATATCCGCTCCGGGTTAAGGAAGCGCTCGAAGAGGAGGTTGTAGGGGATCGGGTCCAGGTCGGTGATCCGGATGGCGTAGGCCACCAGCGAGCCGGCCGCCGAGCCCCGGCCCGGGCCCACGGGAATGCCGTGGTCCTTGGCCCAGTTGATGAAATCGGCCACGATCAGGAAGTAGCCCGGGAACCCCATCTGCTTGATGCAGGCGAGCTCGATGGCGAGGCGGTCCCAGTAGGCCTGCTCCTGCTCGGCGGTCATGGACGAGTGCTTGGCCCGGATAGCGGTCAGGCGCGACTCCAGTCCCGTGCGGGCAGCCTCCTCCAGCATCTGATCAAGGCTCAGGCCGACGGGGGGCTCGAAGCGGGGGAAGTGATAGGTCTTGAAGTCAAAGGAAAGATCGCACCGCTCGGCGATCTTCACGGTGTTGGAGATCGCCTCGGGCGCATAGTGGAATGCGGCGGCCATCTCCTCGGGGGTCTTCACGTAAAACTCGTCAACGGAGAAGCGCATCCGCGACGGATCGTTCATGGTCTTGCCGGTCTGGATGCAGAGGAGCACCTCGTGGGCCCGGGCATCCTCCCGGTTGAGATAGTGGCAGTCGTTGGTGGCCACCAGCGGCAGACCCACTTCCCGCGCCACCTCCAGCAGCCCCCGGTTGGCCTTGTCCTGTTCAACGAGGCCGTTTTCCTGAAGCTCGATGTAGTAGCGGTCCGGGAAGAGATCGGCATACCAGCGGGCCACGTCCACCGCCTCGGCGACCCGGTCGCGCTCGCACAGATAGGCAACCTCCCCCTTGAGGCAGGCGGAAAGGCAGATGAGCCCCTCGGCGTTCTCGGCCAGGACCTCCTTGTCGATGCGCGGCTTGTAGTAGAACCCTTCCTTGAAGCCGATGGAGACCAGTTTGGACAGGTTCCGGTAGCCGGTCATGTTCTCGCACAGGAGCAGCAGGTGGTAGCCGGCGCCGGCCTCCCCTCCCCTGGCCTCCTTGACGAAACGGGAGCCCGGCGCGATATAGACCTCCGCGCCGATGACCGGCTTCACGTCCTTGTCCTTGCACTTAAGGTAGAATTCCATGGCCCCGAACATGGCGCCGTGGTCGGTGATGGCCACGGCGGGCATGTCGTGGGACTTAACCTTTTTCACCAGGTCGCCCAGGCGGATGGCGCCGTCGAGAAGGGAGTACTGGGTATGGAGATGGAGATGGACAAAGCTCATTGATATCCCTGTGGACAGGCCCTGCGGCAGTATGCGGAGCCCGGAAGCACATACAACGATGGGAGCCGCGGTACCCTGCAACTCCCATTTTTACTCCAGCTAAAAATGTTCCCAATTATGTCACGAAACGCCGGACCCTGTCAACACGCCGGGACTACCGGACCGCCGGCGCAGCAACGTGCGGGCGACCTGAATTTACCGGCAACAATCCCGTACCTTCCGCTGCAGCTTTCCCCTGCTTCCCGGGTGGAAATCGCCGACAATTGCTTTACACTTAGCGTAAACGAGCAGGGAGGTTGCGCCCAACCGACCCGGAGGAACGTTAGCTGATGAAGCCTGACACCACCTTCTACAAAGAACTGATCGACAATCTGTACGACGGCGTCTACTTCGTGGACCGGGACCGGCGCATCACCTACTGGAACCGGGGCGCCGAACGGCTCACCGGCTACGGGGCCGACAACGTGACGGGTTCCCGCTGCCGGGACAACATCCTCTGCCACACGAATAACGACGGGGTCAGCCTCTGCGAAAAACTCTGTCCCGTGGCCCATACTCTGGAAGACGGCATCCCCCGGGAAGCAGAGGTCTTTTTCCACCATCGGGCCGGACACCGGGTGCCGGTCAACGTGCGTGTCTCGCCTATCCGGAACGGAAGCGGTGAGATTGTCGGTGCCGTGGAAGTCTTCAGCGACAATTCCGCCCGGCTCTCGGACCTCCAGCGGATCGACGAGCTTCAGCAACTCGTCTTTCTGGACCCCCTCACCGGCGTGGCCAACCGGCGTTACATCCAGATGTACCTCCAGTCCAAATTCGACGAGATGTTCCGGTACGGCTGGCCCTTCGGGGTCATGCTCCTGGATCTGGACCACTTCAAGGAGATCAACGACAGTTTCGGGCACCAGATGGGAGACGACCTCCTCAAAATGGCGGCCAGAACCCTGCGCAATGCCGTGCGCTCCTACGATCTGATCGGCCGTTGGGGCGGCGAGGAATTCATCGCGATCATTACCAATGTGAGAGAGAAACGGCTGTGCGAGATGGCAGAGCGATTCCGCCGCCTGGTCGAGGAGTCGAGCATGACGGTCGGCGACAACATCGCACGGGTTACCGTCTCCATCGGCGCCACCCTGGCAACCTCGGACGACACCGTCGGGAGCCTGCTCAAGCGGACCGACGAACTCCTGTACCGGAGCAAGGGTGCCGGACGCAACTGCGTCACCTGCGCATAGACTATGAAAAAAATCATCAAGCAACGTTCCCGCAAGACAGGCCTTCCTCCCGGCAGTCTGGTCCACATCGGCGAGCAGACCGGCGAACCGGTCCGGATATCCCTTGTCGACTACGACGAAACGAGCATCAGCGAGCGGGAAACGGACGACATTGCCGAGTGTTTTCCCCATAGCGACCAGCCGGGGGTGCGGTGGCTCGACATGGAGGGTATCCACCGGCCCGAACTGCTCAAGACACTCGGCGAATGCTACGGTATCCACCCCCTCACCCTCGAAGACATCCTCAATACCGACCAGCGCCCCAAACTGGAGGACTTCGACGACTATCTCTTCGTGGTCCTGAAGATGCTCTCCCTCCAGCCGGATGGCTCGCTTACCGCGGAACAGGTCAGCTTCGTGCTCGGCCCCTCGTTTCTCATCTCCTTCCAGGAAGGATTCAAGGGAGACCTCTTCGACTCCATCCGCCGGCGCCTGAGGGAAAACCGGGGCAAGCTTCGCAAGAGCGGGTCCGACTTTCTGCTCTACTCACTCATGGACGCCATTGTGGACTACTACTTCGTGATCCTCGAAGATCTGGCCGAGCGGATCGAGGAACTGGAAGAAGAAGTCATCGCCGGCCCCAGCCGCAAGACGGTCGTGAAGATCCAGCACCTCAAGCGGGAAACCATCTTTCTGCGCAAATCCGTCTGGCCCCTGCGAGAGGTGCTGGGACGGCTGGAGCGGCGCGAATCGCCCCTGGTGCGCGGCGAAACCGTCATCTACCTGCGGGACGTCTACGACCACTGCATCCAGATCATCGAAACCGTGGAGACCTTCCGGGACCTCCTGTCGGAGATCCTCGACATCTACCTCTCCGCCATCGGCAACCGGACCAACGAAGTGATGAAGGTGCTCACCATCATCGCCACCATCTTCATGCCGCTCACCTTCATCGCCGGGGTCTATGGCATGAACTTCCGCTACATGCCCGAGCTCGAATGGCACTGGGGCTACCCGGCCGTTCTCCTGCTGATGCTCCTGGTAAGCCTGGGTATGGGAATATTCTTCCGGCGCAAGAGATGGCTGTAGCACAAGGCTAGTGAAACAATTTACCAACAAAAATTTGTTGGGCGCTTTGGACAAACCGCCGGCTGTCGGCTATGCTAATACCCAATCGTGCGTTCATCGCAACCAGCAAGTGATCCCTTTGACAAATTCGACCGGAGGTCATGACATCCGCATGCATACCCTCATAAGACCGATCCTTCGTTCCTTCCTGGCCATTGCCGCCTGCCTTGCCCTTGCAAGTCATGCCACCGCAGCATCCCGTTCATACCAGCGCTCCGTAGAGAGCTACAGCATGCCCGACGTGACCCTCATCAACCAGGACGGGAAAAAGGTCCGGTTCAAGGAGCTCGTCGAATCAAACCAGCCCGTGGTGGTTGACTTCATCTTCGGCACCTGCACCACCATCTGCCCGGTCCTGTCCGCCACCTACACCAATCTCCAGACCAAGCTGGGCCCTGACTTGAAGAAAATCCACCTGGTGTCCGTCTCCATCGACCCCGAAAACGACACCCCCCAGGTCATGCGCGACTACCTCGCGCGCTACCGCGCCAAGCCGGGGTGGGATTTTCTGTCGGGCTCACGCAAGGACATCGACCGGGTCATGAACGCCTTCAATTCCTACTTTCGGAACAAAATGGACCACAAGCCCCTGACCTTCATCCGTTCGCCGGTCGACGGCAAATGGACAAGGATCTATGGCCTCATCAGCAACGTAGAATTGATGAATGAACTTACCAAAGCGGGGTTGAAATGATCTGCGTGACCGGTAAACGTCTTGCTCTTTCCGCTGTTGCCATGCTGCTCATGCTGCTGTGCTCCGCCGCGACAGGCCGCGCCGCAGCGCCGACCGCCGCGCTGTCTCCCGAAGAGATGCGCCAGGGCGAACGGATGTACCGGGAGGGGGTTCTCCCCTCGGGTGCCCCCATGAAGGCGTTCGTGAGCGGAGACGTGCCGGTGGACGGCACGGCATTCACCTGCGTAAGCTGCCACCTGCACAGCGGCCTCGGCTCCTTCGAAGGAGAGGTGGTCACCCCCCCCACCAACGGCCGGGTGCTCTACCAGGAGCGCAAGCCGTTCATTCCCGGTTCGGAATTCATCCCCTCCGTCTCCAACTACGCCAAGAACCTGCCGGTCAGGCCGGCCTACACCGACGAAACGCTGGCAAGCCTGATCGCCACGGGGATCGACCCCACCGGCCGCTCGGTACTCTACGTGATGCCCCGCTACGAACTCGGCGACCGGGACATGGCAATCCTCATCGCCTACCTGAAGGCGCTCTCCGACAAACCGTCACCGGGCGTCGGCACATCTGAGATCAAGTTCGCCACGGTGATCGTGGAGGGAACCAACCCTCTTGCGGTAGAATCCATGCTGACCCCCATCCAGTTCAGCGTAGACCGGAAAAACAGTCTCACCCTTGCGGCCAAGAAGAATTCCCGGGTGGCGCGCATGGCGTACAACATGCTCGGCGACCTCCACAGTATGAGCTTCACCCTGTCCCGCTGGACCCTGAAAGGTCCGCCCGAAACCTGGCGGGCCCAGCTTGACCAATACTACCGCAACGAACCGGTCTTCGCCCTGCTTGGCGGAATCTCCGAGGGAGAGTGGGAACCGGTGCACCGGTTCTGCGAGGAGAACCGCATCCCCAACCTTTTCCCCGTGGTCGATTACCCGGTCATCTCCGACACCGACTGGTACACACTCTATTTTTCGCGCGGCGTCAGGCAGGAAGGGGAAGCCGCCGCCCGGTACCTCAACGGCATGGCGGGCCTCTTCGGCAACCGCCCCGTGGTTCAGGTGATCAGGGATAGCCGCAAGGGCGAGGCCCTGGCCGATGGATTCCGCACCATCTGGCAGCAGCGTGGGCACGCCGCCCCCCTCGACATCCGCCTGACCAAGGGGGAACGCCTCACGGACAAGCTGATCAGGGAGATCCTCGACACCCGCCGGCCAGCGGCATTGCTGGTCTGGGACGACGATTCGGCCCTGCCCGCCCTGACCGGAGCCGCAGCCGGCAAGGAAGAACAACCGACGGTCCTCCTGGCCTCCGGCACCTATCTGGGCAAAGCGCTCTGGAGCATTCCCGAGCCGCTGCGTGACCGCCTCTACCTGACCTACCCCTACCGGCTGCCCCAGGAAGACGTCCGTTTCGACATTGCCGTGAAAAAAGTTCTGCCCGGCAAAGACATCCAGTCCTTTGACCAGAAGATCATCCGGGAGTCGTTCATCACCGGCGAGGTCCTGGGCAAGGCACTGATGGAAATGCGGGCGGAATACTACCGGGACTTCCTGCTGGACAGCATCGGCATGATGACCGACATGTACTACCCCCTCTACGAGCGGGTCAGCTTCGGTCCGGGCCAGCGCTATGCATCCAAGGGGTGCTATATCGTGCAGCTCGGCAAAGGAGAATCGCCCAAGCTCGAACGGCGCAGCGAATGGGTCATTCCGTGACCCGAAGGGAGAATGCCATGTTGAAACAACTGCTTGCCCCCCTGCTCCTCCTGACTCTCGCGCTCCCTCCCTGCGTCCACTGCCAGGAACACGAAGGAGAACGGGTTTTCATCGTCAAGGACTACCGCTATCAGCCCGCGGAAGGCTCACAGGCCGACCCGCAGATGGGGCAGGATCTGTGCGGGACCCGCTGCAACGCCCTGTCGTTCGACTATCTGAACGTGATAGAGCCGGGCGGCTGGAGGATGATCAAGGTCGCCGACCACAGCGAAATCACCGTTGGCCTGGACAATCCCTTTCTGGGCGGCGCGTGCGTCTGCATCGGCGATGAATATATCGTAAAGATCGATGATCTCAATAGGGTCAGATAGGGCGAAAGGGACGGAAGTCCCCATCTGAGGATACCACCAGCACTCTTGCCGGCGCGCCCCTGCCCCGCCGCCTAACGTATTAACAACAAATAATTTCTAAAAATACCTGCCGCCTGTTTACACCATATATACAGAGCAGTATACTCATCGATACACAAACTGAACACTCAGTCAAGCCGATCTGTTCAACCTGTGCTTGTAAGCCGATTTGATGACCCTGCATCCGCATTGAGTATCAACTTTCGGAAAAGGAGAATAGGCCATGAAAAGACTGATGGGAGCAGTAACCGGATTACTGATTTCCGGCATTCTGGTCGCGTCGGGCATGGGGGCGGAGCCCTCCAAGGCGCCCCGGCAAAAGCGCCAGAAGGGTGAACCAGCTGCGCGTTATGACGTAAATGCCGCTGGCAGCAAGGTGCCCCAGGCCCAGAGAAACGTGGTTAAAAAACGTGAAGATGCGAAGAAGCGGCGCGATGAACTGCGCAAGGTGCGTGACGCAAACGTGCGTGCGGCGGACTGACAACCGTGGGCCGGCCGCACTAATGAGTAGCCTGAAGCCAGCAACACCCGGTTCCGACGGGTTATAGCCAGCACAAAGGAGACATTTGATCATGACTTCCGCACGCATGTTATTGGCCACGGCCATAGCGATTCTCACTCTCGGGTCCGGTACCGGCACCGCGCTGGCGTTCCTCAAGCCGGACAAGACCCCCATCGGTCCCGGCGATACGCCGGACTACCTGACCACCCCCAACTGGGCGAACAGCCCGCCCATGCGGAAATTCGTCGACACCCTGCCGGGACTCGGCAGCGGCAACGCCAACAACCTAGGGCAGTTTCTGTCCGTGGCCGTACCCGACATCACCACCTACCCCGGCTCCGATTATTACGAAATCGAACTGCGGCAATACTCGGAGCAGATGCATTCCGACCTGCCGCCGACCACCCTGCGGGGCTACGTCCAGGTGAACAACGGCACTGACACGACCTCGTGTACCGATCCGTCGCTGAACCTGGCCACCCCCTGTACGACAGCCAACAACACCGTGGCTCCGGCACCCGGCCCCCGTCACCTGGGCCCCATTATCGTTGCCCAGAAGGACCGGCCCGTACGGGTAAAGTTCATCAACAAGCTCCCCACCGGCGCCGGCGGCAACCTTTTCATCCCCGTCGACCAGACGGTCATGGGCTCGGGTCCCTTCCAGATCGACTACGATCCGGTCACGAAGCAGGCAACGGCCCTCAAGTCGGGCACCTTCACCCAGAACCGGGCCGAACTGCACCTGCACGGCGGCCGCACCCCCTGGATCAGTGACGGCACCCCTCACCAGTGGATCACCCCCGCCGGCGAGATGACCGACTACCCCACGGGGGTCAGCGTGGAAAACGTACCGGACATGCCCGACCCGGGTCCCGGCGCCCAGACCTACTACTGGACCAACCAGCAGAGCTCCCGCATGCTGTTTTACCATGACCACGCCTGGGGCATCACCCGCCTCAACGTCTACGTGGGCGAGGCGGCCGGCTACCTGATCAGGGACGCTGTGGAGCAGGAACTGATCACCGCCGGAACCATCCCTTCCGCGGAGCTTCCGCTGGTCATTGAAGACAAGACCTTCGTTGACCCGGCCACCATCGTCGCCACCGACCCTACCTGGGCCTGGGGTAGCCAGCCCTGGACGGGAACCGGTCCCATGACGCCGGTCAAGGGCGATCTCTGGTGGCCCCACGTCTACATGCCGGCCCAGAACCCCTTCGACATCACCGGCATCGCCCCCATGGGACGCTGGGCCTACGGACCTTACTTCTGGCCCGCCACCAACAACCCGTTCCAGCCGATCCCCAACCCCTACTACAGTGCTGCGTGCGATCCGGCGGGCGACCCCGCCACCACGCCTGGCTTGCTGGGCGGCCCTTACGGCCAGTTCTGCCAGCCCCCCGAGATTCCGAGCACCCCCAACCCTTCATGGGGAGCTGAAGCGTTCATGGATACCCCCCTCGTCAACGGCACCGCCTATCCGGTCGTCGACGTGGATCCCAAGCCCTACCGGCTCCGCGTCCTCAACGCGAACCATGACCGGTTCGTCAACCTGCAGCTCTACAAGGCCGATCCGACGGTGGATCCCAACGCCACGCCGGGCTCCGACGCCAAGTGTCTGGCGCTCGGCGGTTGTGCCACCGAGACAGAAGTGAAAATGCTTCCGGCCCTGGACTACTCGACGGATCCGACCTGGCCCGCCACGTGGCCTGCCGACGGCCGTCCCGGCGGCATCCCCGACTGGACCACCCGGGGTCCCGACTGGGTCATGATCGGCACCGAGGGCGGCTTCCTGCCCAAGCCCGTGGTCATTCCCAGCCACCCGGTCACCTGGAACAACGACGTAACCACCTTCAACGCCGGTAACGTCAACGGCGGCTCGCTCATACTTGGCCCCGCCGAACGGGCCGACGTGATCGTCGACTTCTCCCAGTACGCCGGACAGACCCTGATCCTCTACAATGACGCGCCTGCCCCCTGGCCCGCAATTGATCCGCACTACGACTACTACACCGGCGCACCGGACAACCGCGCCATGGGCGGCGCCGACACCACGCTGGCCGGCTTCGGCCCCAACACCCGCACCATCATGAAAATTCGCGTCGCAGCCGGCGCCGGTGCTCCTTTCAACCTCGCCGCGCTGCAGGCCGCCTTCACCTCGGGCAGCAACTCCGGAGGCCAGCCCAGCGTCTTCCAGCGCTCACAGGACCCGATCATCGTGGGTCAGGGCAACATGAACCCCGCCGGCGACCCTGCTGTCTTCAGCGCCTTCCTGTTCCCCGAAACCTATGATGCCTACAACAAGGCCTACGACCGGGTGTTCCCCACCTCGTGGCCCAACTGGGGCGTCTCCCGCATCAACGACAAGGTCCTCAACTTCATCGGCAGCGACGGATCAACCACCTACCAGTACAACCCTGCCGACACCACGCCCCTGCCCTGGGATCCCACCAAGACCACCAAAGGCGGCATGCCCATGAAGTTCAAGGCGATCCAGGACGAGCAGGGCGAAACCTTCGACGACTACGGCCGCATGCGCGCCGCCCTCGGCCTCGAACTGATCACCCCCGGCGCCGGCCGCGTCAACTTCATCGTCCAGACCTACAGCGACCCGGCAACGGAAGTGCTCCAGGAAGACGGCATCCAGATCTGGAAAATCACCCACAACGGCGTGGACACGCACCCGGTCCACTTCCACCTCTTCGACGTCCAGGTGCTCAACCGGGTCGGCTGGGACGGCTTCATCCGCCTGCCCGACCCCACCGAACTGGGCTGGAAGGATACCGTCCGGATCAGTCCGCTCGAGGACACCATCGTCGCCATGAAGCCGGTTAAGCCCAAGATGCCGTTCGGCGTGCCCAACAGCTTCCGTCCCCTGAACCCGGCAACCCCCCTCGGCGACACCACCGAGCTCTCCATGGTCGACCCGACAACCGGTCAGGCATGGGCAACGCCCAACATCAACCGATTCATGAACTTCGACTGGGAATACGTCTGGCACTGCCACATCCTGAGCCATGAAGAAAACGACATGATGCGGCCCATGCAGTTCATTCCCGTCACCAACCTGCCGGACGCGCCGACCCTGAACACGGCCATCGTCACCGTCAACAGCGTGGTGCTCAACTGGACCGATTCTACGCCGCCGAGCGCGCCCACGACTCTGGGCAACCCGAAAAACGAAATCGGCTTCCGGGTCGAGCGCTGCGCCGGCAGCAGCTGCACCGACTTCGCCCCCATCGGGACGGCTCTGGCGAACGCCACCAGCTATACCGACCTGGCGGTCAACTCGACGACCACCTACCGGTATCGGGTAGTCGCCTACAACGCCCTCGGCGATTCGCCGGTGTCCAACGTCCTTTCCGCCGACACGGCCGTCATCTCCAGACCGATAATCACGGTTTCCCCGCTGACGGCAAACTTCGGTAACGTAACCGTCGGCTTCACCTCGAGCCCGACTAACATCACCGTAACCAACACCGGACAACTGCCCCTTGATGTAACCGCGTTCACCCCATCGGGCGGCAATGCGGCCATGTTCACGATCCAGAACGGTTCCTGCGGCACCCTGCCGGTGACGATCGCCCCGGCCGCCAACTGCACCTTCTCCGTCACGTTCGCTCCCACGACAGCAGGGATTGTGACGGCTAACCTGCAGATCACTTCCAATGACGCCGCCTCTCCCGTGCCGAACATCAGCCTGAGTGGTACAGGCATCTCGCCCACCACCAACCCGGTCCGGATCAACACTACCTACTATCCGAGCCTGGCGGCCGCATTCACTGCAGCGGCTTCAGGCAACACCATCCAGGCCTTTGGGGTTCTGTTCGTCGAACCTGCAGTCAACCTGAACACCACCGGCACCGTCACGTTCCGCGGCGGTTACGACGCGCTCTTCGGCACCAGCACCGGCATGACGACCCTGCAGGGGGTCTTCACCATCACCAACGGCGCGCTCGTGGTCAACAACCTGACGATCCAGTAAGAAGTTGCGGCCCGTCCGCATGCGTGCGGACTTGAACGACAAGAAGACGGCTCCCGATGATGGGGGCCGTCTTCTTTTTTCCAAAGAGCACCACCGTAACTACACGTTGCAGAAATGGATGAAGCCATTAGGAGCAGACACGCATCGTCCGGCTCCAGGCCATCCCGTCCCGTGAACACAAGCCCTTGCACTCCGAAAGGGCGGTTCATCCCCGCGCAGGCGGGGAACACCGCAAATCCGGACACGGCAAGGCAATGCTGGACGGTTCATCCCCGCATGTGCGGGGAACACTACCAACACATCTACCGCACCGGCGGAATTGTCGGTTCATCCCCGCATGTGCGGGGAACACTGATGGCGCTCGATGGCGGCAATTCGTTGGAGCGGTTCATCCCCGCATGTGCGGGGAACACGACGAGCAACTTCTCCTGACTGCGCTCGTCCACGGTTCATCCCCGCATGTGCGGGGAACACTCTCGGAGCGCGTCGCCGAAAAGCCATTCTACCGGTTCATCCCCGCATGTGCGGGGAACACCGGATCTGGTCCACGTTGCCGAACTGGAGCGGCGGTTCATCCCCGCATGTGCGGGGAACACGGGAGAGCCCGGAGTCCACCAGTAGGTCTACCGCGGTTCATCCCCGCATGTGCGGGGAACACACCGATGATCTTCGCCGCGTGGTCATAGGCGTCGGTTCATCCCCGCATGTGCGGGGAACACCTTATGGCGACATCCTCAACCGAGTGCACGTGCGGTTCATCCCCGCATGTGCGGGGAACACCTTTATCAAGGCCATGAAAACCGATGTAAAGGCGGTTCATCCCCGCATGTGCGGGGAACACGTTCTAGTGCGCGGTCGCAGCATGGAGCCCACCGGTTCATCCCCGCATGTGCGGGGAACACTGCCCCGTCTAATATATTCATGGTTCTGGCTCCGGTTCATCCCCGCATGTGCGGGGAACACTGTTTCCGGTTCTGCGCCGCGAAGCGTGACAACGGTTCATCCCCGCATGTGCGGGGAACACTTCTTTTCGCCCCGGTACTGGCCGTAGAAACCCGGTTCATCCCCGCATGTGCGGGGAACACGGCAGCACTGCCGCTGGGGCCACTGGAATCACCGGTTCATCCCCGCGCATGCGGGGAACACAATGCCTTCCGATACCGAAACGCTTCCGTCAACGGTTCATCCCCGCGCATGCGGGGAACACTCCACCACCTGACCCTCAAACTGTTTGCGCAGCGGTTCATCCCCGCGCATGCGGGGAACACGCAGTTTCCAGGGTCAGGCGCTTGATATCCACCGGTTCATCCCCGCGCATGCGGGGAACACCTGCGCCTCGTAGTTGTCCTTGGCGGTTTTGGCGGTTCATCCCCGCGCATGCGGGGAACACACCCGTAAGCAAATTGCCCCCTTCGGCATCCGCGGTTCATCCCCGCGCATGCGGGGAACACGACGTTAACCACTGGCGCAACGCTTTGAACATCGGTTCATCCCCGCGCATGCGGGGAACACCGTATGGACCACATTAGTGAGCCATTGCGTAGCGGTTCATCCCCGCGCATGCGGGGAACACCTATGGCGGAATGTATGGCAGCCGGCCTTCTTCGGTTCATCCCCGCGCATGCGGGGAACACGTGTTACACACCAGTTGAATCGTGCTGTTTCCCGGTTCATCCCCGCGCATGCGGGGAACACGTTATTGACGAGATATCGGTGAGTATCGACTGCGGTTCATCCCCGCGCATGCGGGGAACACTTCGAGCAGGAAAGCTGGACCCTCAAGACCGGCGGTTCATCCCCGCGCATGCGGGGAACACCGCAGAGAGAACCAACACGGAAGTAAGTACACCGGTTCATCCCCGCGCATGCGGGGAACACTGGCAAGTACACGACCCCAGCATAGTTGTCGCCGGTTCATCCCCGCGCATGCGGGGAACACACCACCATCGTGACTGTGGGGACGGGTTTACCCGGTTCATCCCCGCGCATGCGGGGAACACCAGGTAGTTCTTGCCGATCTCCCAGGCTCCGGCGGTTCATCCCCGCGCATGCGGGGAACACGGAGTGGGCCGCGTTGATGCTCTGTTTGAGGTCGGTTCATCCCCGCGCATGCGGGGAACACAGCAGGGATATTGTCCCCAGCTTCAAAGAAGCCGGTTCATCCCCGCGCATGCGGGGAACACTAGCGACTCCGTCCGGTGAGGGGCTGCAACTCCGGTTCATCCCCGCGCATGCGGGGAACACCCAAGCTCCAAATGGCTGACCCTCTGGACAACCGGTTCATCCCCGCGCATGCGGGGAACACATTGCAATGATCCCAGCGATAAAAAGTAGCGTCGGTTCATCCCCGCGCATGCGGGGAACACCTTTGCCAACTTGGTGAGGATAGTCGCAATTTCGGTTCATCCCCGCGCATGCGGGGAACACTAAACCAGCATCCGCAAAACCCGCCGAAGCTCCGGTTCATCCCCGCGCATGCGGGGAACACATATGGGCGCCCTGCGCGAAGAGTCCCAGCACCGGTTCATCCCCGCGCATGCGGGGAACACGCGGAACCGGCTATACTGCCGGTGGGGCCACTCGGTTCATCCCCGCGCATGCGGGGAACACTAGGTAGCGGGTTGCGTCCATCAGGTGATCCCCGGTTCATCCCCGCGCATGCGGGGAACACCCTTCCAGGATTCGTCTGTGCAGCCTCGCAGCCGGTTCATCCCCGCGCATGCGGGGAACACCTATCTCACCAATGAAAAAATGAACCGGATAGCGGTTCATCCCCGCGCATGCGGGGAACACCCGCTGGCGGCCACGGTGTAGGTGTAGTTGATCGGTTCATCCCCGCGCATGCGGGGAACACGATGTCGGACATAATGTCTTTTGTTTTGGTATCGGTTCATCCCCGCGCATGCGGGGAACACAAACCTCCTGAGCCAATGGCAGACGTTACAGTCGGTTCATCCCCGCGCATGCGGGGAACACTGCTCAAAATCGTAGGAAGCCACACCCAACCTCGGTTCATCCCCGCGCATGCGGGGAACACGCCTCAATCTTACCTTCGGAAGCATCCCTCATCGGTTCATCCCCGCGCATGCGGGGAACACTGTCGGAGACCCTGCGCCAGGGTGAGCCAGCGCGGTTCATCCCCGCGCATGCGGGGAACACTTGAATCGTGCTGTTGCCCTTTAGTGAGGGTACGGTTCATCCCCGCGCATGCGGGGAACACTGTCGGCGCAGGGACGGCACGTATCGGCAAACCGGTTCATCCCCGCGCATGCGGGGAACACGCGGTCGAGCATCAGGACCCAGATGGCAACGCCGGTTCATCCCCGCGCATGCGGGGAACACGGCTCATCCCGATTCTGAAGCGGTCGCTCAAGCGGTTCATCCCCGCGCATGCGGGGAACACGCCCGCCAAAAGCACTGACGGCTTGTTTGGCACCGGTTCATCCCCGCGCATGCGGGGAACACGCATCCCAGTACCGGGAGGACATCTACCCGCTCGGTTCATCCCCGCGCATGCGGGGAACACTGCGCCTCGTCGATGAGTACCCAGTCGTACTCCGGTTCATCCCCGCGCATGCGGGGAACACGACCGGCGATAGTATTTTTCGACGCCATCCTGCGGTTCATCCCCGCGCATGCGGGGAACACGCCTGGTTCACGGAGTCGGGCTCTTTTCCGTGCGGTTCATCCCCGCGCATGCGGGGAACACATTTTGCCGAAACTCGGCGGTCGGCGTAACGGCGGTTCATCCCCGCGCATGCGGGGAACACGTACGGCATGGAGGGCCGAGGACATTCGTGCGCGGTTCATCCCCGCGCATGCGGGGAACACCGGTGTACTCGATAGTGATCCGGGCATGGTTACGGTTCATCCCCGCGCATGCGGGGAACACATGGCACCATCACCGACGAGCAGATCCTCGATCGGTTCATCCCCGCGCATGCGGGGAACACACGATGATGGTGTTTCCGGCCATAGGGAATACCGGTTCATCCCCGCGCATGCGGGGAACACTCGCCAACGGTGGTAATGTCGCTGATTTTGTCCGGTTCATCCCCGCGCATGCGGGGAACACGCCTTGCGGGTTCTTGAATTCAGCACACATCTGGGTTCATCCCCGCGCATGCGGGGAACACAAGGAGAGAAATGTTCATTGCTGCATACTCACCGGTTCATCCCCGCGCATGCGGGGAACACTATTTCACCCTCTGTCGGTTCGCAACGATAAACGGTTCATCCCCGCGCATGCGGGGAACACGAGTAGTCACCGAAGGAGAAGGGGCCGCACATCGGTTCATCCCCGCGCATGCGGGGAACACGGCCGTGAAGGAGTCGACCGCCTCCAGGCCGCCGGTTCATCCCCGCGCATGCGGGGAACACGCTGGCGATAGCGGCTGGAGAACAGAAATGACCGGTTCATCCCCGCGCATGCGGGGAACACCAGGGTTCGATTGCCGGGTTTTCAGCCCTCATCGGTTCATCCCCGCGCATGCGGGGAACACTCCTCGTTCCAGCAACGAACCTCAAAGCGATTCGGTTCATCCCCGCGCATGCGGGGAACACACCCATTGTTCAATTCTCCCTTCTTCATTATACGGTTCATCCCCGCGCATGCGGGGAACACCCCTGACGAGGGGAAGGCCTCATTTGATACCGCGGTTCATCCCCGCGCATGCGGGGAACACGACTCACAGGCGTTCCACTTAGTTCCCCATATCGGTTCATCCCCGCGCATGCGGGGAACACCACTTGCGGAGTTTCTCTTCGTCGTGCTCGGCTGGTTCATCCCCGCGCATGCGGGGAACACAGGTCTCAATTGATGGTGGGGCGTACATCACCCGGTTCATCCCCGCGCATGCGGGGAACACGGCGTCGAGTTCGGCTTCGACTATTACAAAGGCGGTTCATCCCCGCGCATGCGGGGAACACATAGCTAAAGCGGTAATTGCGGACGGTGCATTCGGTTCATCCCCGCGCATGCGGGGAACACCTAAAAAAGTCTCGGAAATTACGGGGTGGACACGGTTCATCCCCGCGCATGCGGGGAACACAGGACAACGGCGCCCCCCTCGGTGATATCCAGCGGTTCATCCCCGCGCATGCGGGGAACACCCGGCCGCCTCTTTGAGCATGGCGCTGACGAGCGGTTCATCCCCGCGCATGCGGGGAACACGAAACGCCTGACCAGCAAAACTAAAATATTGACGGTTCATCCCCGCGCATGCGGGGAACACTTCGGCATCTCGATCCGGCCATTCTTGTGTATCGGTTCATCCCCGCGCATGCGGGGAACACGCGTAGTCGGCGTCTATAGGCGGGTTATACCCCGGTTCATCCCCGCGCATGCGGGGAACACGAGATCAAGACTGGCGACGCGATCCTGTGTCGCGGTTCATCCCCGCGCATGCGGGGAACACTCTGAGTGCCATTTTCAGGTTCCTTTCATCTGCGGTTCATCCCCGCGCATGCGGGGAACACAATGTCACGATAAGGGCTTTCCCCGAATGCATCGGTTCATCCCCGCGCATGCGGGGAACACCTGCACAGATAGACATCCACCGGACCAGACCCCGGTTCATCCCCGCGCATGCGGGGAACACGTCCGACCGTAGGTCGGGCGAACGGCATTCGCCGGTTCATCCCCGCGCATGCGGGGAACACCTCTCCCAGGAGTTGCAGGGCCTCGACAGGATCGGTTCATCCCCGCGCATGCGGGGAACACGTTGAGAAACAGCGGTCCGGTGTGGTTAATTTCGGTTCATCCCCGCGCATGCGGGGAACACTTGACGCCGGTCCAGGTGATGGGGGCGGTGGTCGGTTCATCCCCGCGCATGCGGGGAACACCGATGCCCTTGACCGCAAATACCCTCGCGCACCGGTTCATCCCCGCGCATGCGGGGAACACGAGGTGCCGCTCGTCGTTGACGATCCGCTGGGCGGTTCATCCCCGCGCATGCGGGGAACACAATCTTCGGGTTACGACCAGGGATGGGGAGGGCGGTTCATCCCCGCGCATGCGGGGAACACGCGCTGCTCAGGAGGCGTGTCGGGCCAGAGCACGGTTCATCCCCGCGCATGCGGGGAACACGGCGCCGCCTCACCGGCAGCTCCGACCGCGAGCGGTTCATCCCCGCGCATGCGGGGAACACACGGCGGTATCGTAGGCGACGAGGATCTGCATCGGTTCATCCCCGCGCATGCGGGGAACACCGTGGCAGGAGCAAAGATTGCCCCCTGGCGAGCGGTTCATCCCCGCGCATGCGGGGAACACGACCCAAACGCCGCACGTCAGGTTGCCGGGGTCGGTTCATCCCCGCGCATGCGGGGAACACTGGCCCAGGCGTTCGGCCTGCTGTTCCCGCAGCGGTTCATCCCCGCGCATGCGGGGAACACGGCCTGCTGGAGATCAAGCCCCAGGCGGGCAGCGGTTCATCCCCGCGCATGCGGGGAACACGATTTCAACACGCTCTTGAGGTAGCCGTGGTCCGGTTCATCCCCGCGCATGCGGGGAACACTCTGGGCCAGGGGCTGAGTTTCAGTGGCTCGTCGGTTCATCCCCGCGCATGCGGGGAACACGCGATGCTCTCCAGCCTCCGCCTAACCTCGCCCGGTTCATCCCCGCGCATGCGGGGAACACATCACTCTCAAGATTATCACAGCAGACACAGCCGGTTCATCCCCGCGCATGCGGGGAACACGCATGCCAGGGGGGCACCTCCTCCAGAAAAACCGGTTCATCCCCGCGCATGCGGGGAACACGTCGAGGTCGGCCTGGATCATGGCCCGGCCCTCGGTTCATCCCCGCGCATGCGGGGAACACGGCCTGCGGAGGTGAACGCCCCATGAACCAGCCGGTTCATCCCCGCGCATGCGGGGAACACGATGCCGGCGCGGTCTGCGGCGTTGCTGATGGCGGTTCATCCCCGCGCATGCGGGGAACACATGCTGTGGCTGCAACCGCTAACCTGGGAATACGGTTCATCCCCGCGCATGCGGGGAACACCTCGTCGGCCGCCAGCCAGGCGGTGAGTCGTGCGGTTCATCCCCGCGCATGCGGGGAACACGGCACGGACAAAAGACGAGATGTCGCCTAGCTCGGTTCATCCCCGCGCATGCGGGGAACACGTTCTGAGTCTCTGTTGCCATGCTTACGCCTCCGGTTCATCCCCGCGCATGCGGGGAACACGCCTAGCCGCATAGTCCCATATATGGGTTGAACGGTTCATCCCCGCGCATGCGGGGAACACAACCCCTTCCAGACCGACGCCACCGACTGGTTCGGTTCATCCCCGCGCATGCGGGGAACACGGTGATGATCTGGTCGGCCCGCCAGACCGGGCCGGTTCATCCCCGCGCATGCGGGGAACACCTCCCGGGCGCTGGGGTCGGCGGCCCGGCTGACGGTTCATCCCCGCGCATGCGGGGAACACACCTGAAGAAAAAGTCCGGCAGCGACAAGGGGCGGTTCATCCCCGCGCATGCGGGGAACACTTTGCGGCGCATGACGGATTTACCGCTGCCGACGGTTCATCCCCGCGCATGCGGGGAACACTGCTGCAGTGGCAAAGGCGCTGCAGAGGTCTACGGTTCATCCCCGCGCATGCGGGGAACACCCCGAGGAGAGCACCCAGGGCCGGCTGCCGACCGGTTCATCCCCGCGCATGCGGGGAACACTTGGCGTTGGTCATGGAGGAGCGGCCCGGTACCGGTTCATCCCCGCGCATGCGGGGAACACAAGACACCACCGCCGGCGCCACCCCCCCGGCACGGTTCATCCCCGCGCATGCGGGGAACACAAGCTTGGAATCCATCAAATCAACCCATTGAACGGTTCATCCCCGCGCATGCGGGGAACACGGCTCTCGAGCGTTCTAAACACATTCCTGGTACGGTTCATCCCCGCGCATGCGGGGAACACTGTCCTTGCTCCTGTATCGTCTGCTGTATCGTCGGTTCATCCCCGCGCATGCGGGGAACACCGACTAAAAACCCTGCTGATTACCAAAAATATCGGTTCATCCCCGCGCATGCGGGGAACACAGCATAGTATGTCTTACCGGAACCGAGAGCACCGGTTCATCCCCGCGCATGCGGGGAACACATTTTCCTTTCTCTCGCTATCGTTGCTACTGTCGGTTCATCCCCGCGCATGCGGGGAACACCCATCATAACGACCGGGGTTACCGGTAACGGCCGGTTCATCCCCGCGCATGCGGGGAACACAGCAGAGGGGGGCATCATGCCCCCCTTTACCCCCGGTTCATCCCCGCGCATGCGGGGAACACTCGAGCATGGTTGGAGCTGGCATGCGCGTAATCGGTTCATCCCCGCGCATGCGGGGAACACTAAACAGTGCAGTCCCAGTAGTCGATCCGTTGCGGTTCATCCCCGCGCATGCGGGGAACACGTACGGACCGCATTGAGCGTGAGCGACAGAAGCGGTTCATCCCCGCGCATGCGGGGAACACATATACCGGGCAGTACCAGGTCATTGGGTGAGCGGTTCATCCCCGCGCATGCGGGGAACACACGATCATCGGCTCCATGCTGCGACCGGAAACCGGTTCATCCCCGCGCATGCGGGGAACACGAAATTCACCAGACCGGAGAGCCCGGAGAGCACGGTTCATCCCCGCGCATGCGGGGAACACTACGGCGTCGGCCTGGTCCATGTCTTCGACGACGGTTCATCCCCGCGCATGCGGGGAACACCACAACAACCTGGCCGACGAGGGGGAACAGGCCGGTTCATCCCCGCGCATGCGGGGAACACTCGGCCGCCAGTGTCGCGTTTGAACGCCGGCTCGGTTCATCCCCGCGCATGCGGGGAACACTCGCCGTCACGGGCGGTGGTCTCCAGGGCGATCGGTTCATCCCCGCGCATGCGGGGAACACACTTCCTCTACATCATTGAATTCACATGCAATTTCCAAACAACTCAAACCTACCAACTTTTCTCACAGGTTTCGTCATGGTTCGGCAGCCTGCTGTGCTCCATTCTCCGGCAGGAATGACACCAGCTTGATTCCATCCATCTCTACCGGAACTCGCCGGTTAGCGCCGAGGGTTAGGAAATCGAAACCCGACTCTGTGTTGGTACTCCAAGCCATGACGGCGTTACCGTCGTCTATCCCCTGCACGGTGGTATTCCAGATCATCTCCCGCACCCGACGCGAGACTTTGCCCACGTAGACTCCGGCCCGCACTTCAAGCAGCCAGAGAGCCAGCCGGCCGCGCAGCCTCGGAGGCGCATTCTCAACCACGATGACCAGCATCTCCGATCCCCTCCTTGTTCGGAATTACGGCTTCGACCGACTCGGGCGGCGGCGTGGGCACATCCATGCCACCGGCTGCTAGCACTTGCTCAATGGTAGGTATGATGCGATGCAGAATCTTTGACTGACGGAAGGCATCGCGACAGGCGAGCCGCACTTCCCGCTCCGGGTCGCGGGGCTTTTTGGCGGCGATCCGGAAGGCCACCGGCACCACGGTTTCGAACTTGAAGATGTCGGCGATGTCGTAGACGAACGATTGGGGCTTGCCGGTATGGATGAAACCGACCGCCGGCGCATAGCCCGCCGCCAGGATCGCCGCCTCGCAGATACCGTAGAGACAGGCGGTGGCCGATGACAGACAGCGGTTCGGCACATCGCCGCTTTCCCACTGAGTGTGGTCGTAGTTGCGGGCCTTCCACGCAACACCGTGCTGGCGGGCGAGAAGCTCATACATCTTACGAACCCTCACCCCCTCAATGCCGCGCAGTTGTTCCACGCTCCGCCGCTCGGGAGGTTCTTCCCTGAAGCGGAGGGCGTACATCTTGCGCACAACTTTCAACCGAGCCGAATCGTCCAGGGCCAGTTTCGCCTGATAGAGGAGCCGGTCGGCCCGCGCCCCGCCCGGCTGGCCCGAGGCGTAGAGCCTGACCCCGGCCTCGCCGATCCAGACGAGGAGGCAGCCGATCCGGGAGGCGAGCGTCACCGCTGCATGGGATACCCGTGTGCCCGGCTCCAGCATGAGACACGCCACCCCGCCAACGGGGAGATGGGTGCGGACGCCGGTCTTGTCCACCACCACGAAGGCGCCGTCAAGCACATCGAGGTTCCCCCTTTCCACATAGAGAACCGAGATGCGATCTTTTATCGGGATGGGTTTAAGGGGAGGAAGCTGTGGCTGCATTGCTGACACCTCCTTGGCAAATCAGGATCACATCCGCACAAATTCCAGCAGAAGTTGATAATCATGCCGGTCGGCGGCGCGAAGCGCTTCGATATAGTAGCGCCGGCAGTCGCCGACACTGACGAGATTGCCGCTTCCCCAGGTAAATCGAGGACGCTGCAGAGCCTGGACGAGCAACAGGTCGGTCATGGTCCGGGCATGCCGGCCGTTGCCGTTGGCAAACGGATGTATGGCCACCAGCCGGTGATGGAACCGCACGGCAATCTCGTCGGGCGGGTAGGTGCCGAACGCTATCCAGGCGACAACATCGTCGCACAGTTTGCGTAGTTCAATCGGCACCTGCCACCACGTGACGCCGATATTCTTGTCGCTTCTGCGGAACTCTCCGGCCCAACGCCATACATGGCCGAACATCCGCTTATGCAGACGACGAATAAAGGCTTCGCTCAGGATATTCTTCTGCCTGCGTCCGAAAGCCCAGGCCTCCCCTTCCGCGATATTTTCCTGCTCCCAGCGATCCAGCTCGCCGCGTGAGGTAATATGCGTCAGGAGAAGCCCTTCAGCCTCATCTGAATCAAGAGGAGTTGCCCCGTCGGGGTACTCGAAGTTCATGGGGCTTTGCTCCACAAATCTTTCGGCATAGTCCGCACCAGTTCCTCCACCGCAGCATCCAGCGCCTGTTTCATCTCCTCTTCCGAGAGCTGCTGGCTTTCCAGCATCATGGTGTGGGACACCCGCAACAGGCGCTCACGCGCCACGGCCTCCGCCTGCCTCCTAATGGTTTCCTCAAGGCTCGTGCGCGGCACCAGAGCATAGAGAAACACGCAATCCAGAGCCTCCGCAGCCTGGCGCATGGTCTTCATGGTAACGGCCCCGGACAGTTCATCCCGTTCCAGCGCCGTCACCCGTGGCGGCGTCACCCCCAAACGGGCGGCAAACTGTACGCCAGACATCCCCAACGCTTCCCGGATGGCTCGTATCCACCCCCTTGCCGGGGGAGATACTGCTTGTAGTCCGGCGAAACGTGAGAGAGTTTTCCCCAGTTGTTCAAGAACGAGACGTTTTCGGCTTGGCAGCATAATTAACCTCTAAATTAATTTTATTACTACAAATATTAATATATTTGTTAATTTATTCAACAGTATTATTAATATTAAGGTTAATTTGTACCGATAGTCCTGTTGCCTATTATCACACCTGCCGAAAAGGCTCCTTTCCCCCCTTTATGAAAGGGGGGCGGGGGGAGAATTTATGTCCTAGCCAGCGATAGCAAACCGCAGCCAAAGGCCTTGGCAGGGCCGATGCCGGTATTGATCAGGGATATCAACCCGACGGGGTCCGTCACTGACAACACACCATGAAAACTAACCGCCTGTACCTTACCGACCCGCTTTTCCCTGGCCTTACGAAAGTTCATAGCCGGCCGCTTTTCTACCTCGACCGCCTCAATGACGGCCACGCCCTCAAGTTTCCGTTTCAGCCATGCACGCAGATCCTCCTCACGAATCAGCGGAACGCGGCACTTCTTTATTTCATTGGCACTATTTAGTCTCGCGCTTTCGTCGTTGATCGTCTTTATCGGGTTGGCGACTAGCATAAAGCGCAGCTGCTGATCCTGCTGGAGGCTGAGAAGGTAGGGTTTGCTTCCCATCAAGAGTACTTCACGAGATGCAGCCATAGTAGGTTCACGTCGGGACTGCAACAACACCTCCACGCTCTGTTGACCGGATCGCTCAACACGAAAGAGAAAATCACGCTCGGCATCGGCATCTTCGGGAAAGAGCTTCCACAACACTCGATGAATCTCGTAGGGATTGCGACAGGCTGTCCCGTTGATCAAGACTTTACTCAGATACATCGACCCCTCCATAGACATGGACGTTGCGGCTGGCAAACTGGCGTGGCTGGCGCACCAATGGCACGTCACGAAGCCGTATGGTTCGTGTTTCGCCCGGCTCCTCACTGTAGATCACCCCACCATCCGAAGGAATCATGCGCAAAGCGTCACAGGCATTCGCTGCAGAAAAGCTCATCTCGAACAGCGGACGGGACAATGGACAACTGCGCCGACCAAGATAGGGGGTGAAGTGGGGCGACTTTACGGCCTGTTCCAGTTCAACCAGCGATATCGTCGCAACGTCGGTATTCCAGACGGCCACGGTGTAGGTAGCATCGAACAGGTATTCACGCCAAGTCTGAATGGTCTCATGGCTTTTCAGGCCGAAATAATCCTCCCGCGCATCCCTCACCGTGTGGTAATCGGTTGCCTTGATGATCGGCAGGGAAGTTTTCCGGCCGTCGTGCCTAATTCGGAAGCGTTCTTCCTTACGAACGGCAAAGGCAACGCTGTCTGCCAGTTGTTGCAGGCGACCGGCCTCGTTTCGCCTGATGCCCAGGCAGGCCCCGAGCAGGCCGAGGAGGGCGCTACGTGTGGGGAAATTGCCGGACGGTCGCTTTCCCTCGAAAGTATGCTCCCCCCATGACTGCATGGGTCCTTGCAGCTTGAGGATCAGATAATCACGCATGGTTACCCCTCTCCGTTGTTCATCACCCAGGTTTTGAGTTCTTCAATAGTACTCTTCCGGGTGATCCCTTCAGGGACGCTACTCTGACCGAGGATGAACTCGCCGCACCGCTCGGAAAGGCCGTAACCTGTATGGATCTGCTGCCAGTAGTTATGCAGTTCAGCAATGGAAGGCTCTTTGAAGCCGCTGCCATTGACGCTACGGACAGGTTTTTCGAATGCATTTGCGAGCGATACCGGGATATCGGAAAAGGAAACCAGGGCAAGGTCGGCCAGGTTGTGAGCTGCGAAGCTCTGCTGTTTGGCTGAAGGGACAATCGTTGCCAGCATGTGAAGCAGATGAGCGCCGATCTCCAGTGCCTTCTCGCGCGGGGCATTGCCCAGGTTTTCCTGCAACTGCTTCACGTTGAGGCTGGCATAACGATAAAAGACCCCGCTGGAAAATTCCTGCGTATCGAGATGACCGGAGCCCAGTTCCTGCAAGTCATCCACGGCAGTGAACCAGTCGATATCCGCATCAACGCTGTGGGTGGTCAAGACATGGGCAACGGCCAAGGCACCATCGACCTTGCCGAGTTCACTCATGAGACCTGACGTCGCCATGCGGCCGGAAAGTGCAATATCAACACCGGATGCCAGAGCCTGCCGCATGGCAGCCGTTTCATTCTTCAACAATTTGCCCAGAGCTTTTTCGTCCTGTCCTTGCGCCACCATCCTCTTGACCTGCTCACAGAACCATGCCACCTCTTCGATTGCCCACGGCGCCACGGCATCACCTTCTGTCGCAACCTCGACACTTAACTCCTTGCCGGCCAGCAGCCCAACAGTCTTCTTCAGGAGGTCGGTATCGTAGCGTCCGGCCAGACGATCATTTATGATCGCGATCAGTTCGTCCAACTTCTTGGTGCGCACACTCGCTTCGCCAAGGTGCTGACGATAGTAATCACTCTTTCGGATGGCCCGTTTGAGGCTTTGACTGGAAACGCGCACCCGCCGCTCACCACCGAAAACAGCAGATTTCTGCATGTTCATATCGTCGCGGTTAAGGCAGGAGGGACTGTGGGAAATCAGGATGTGAAAGTTGATGAAGTTCTTCATGTAACTATCTCCTATAGATGTTTGAAATCAGTTCGAGTGATTGAGGAAGTAATCTTCGAGCAGGTCGCGCTTGCTCCGGTCATTCCAGTACCAGAGTTGTCGCGCCGCCAGATCCCAGTTCACGGTCGGTTCGGCCATACGCAGAATCCGGCGTAACTGGATCATGTCGTTGGGCTCGCTGCTGCGCACAACCTGAAAAAGACGTTTTTCGCCAACGCCCCTCCCCTTGGCCAACGCTCTGCCCAGGCTGATATTCTCGCCGCTGTGTTTGATGCACGGCAGGCAGAAGATCAGTCTCTGGTAGGCTCCCTTTTCCCACTCCGTGGTTCCCCGACCGCTGAAGAGCCGATAAAAAGCCGGCACTTCCAGTAGATCGTCCGGGCGTTCGACTCGGCGCAACTCGGCTCTCGGGCCCGGAGCCAGCCGCTCCCATGCCTGATAGAGGCCCATGAAATCATGCGTTCGTTCCATCGTCCCTCCTTCCATCCCGTTGTGGTTTGAGTGCATTTAAATGCTTGTACAGTGTCTTACGCGCCACGGCTGTGGTACGGATTAATTCCGGATCGTTGCGGTAGGGTGCGACCGACTCATTAAAAAGCCCAACGACAATACCGTGGAGCCCATCCCCCATTGCCAGCAATGCCAGGGCTGCTTGTTCAAAGTCGATGCGTGCCAAGGTATCGAGAACCGTATCTTCACTACGGCGGTAGAATTGCTCCTTAGCCAATTCATGAACCTTAACGCCGGCTCCCTTGATCTCTTTGAAGCCCGTGGAAAATACAAAAAGCGCCTTATTCAGTGCATCGCGATACCCGACCGCCTGTCCGACCAGCGCATGCACCACCTCTGTATGCCCGCTCCAGCCGTCATTGAGAAAAATCAGTTCGTGGCGCCGCTCAAGAATCGATGCCTGATTGTTGCGGTAGCCACCGACTGCCAGGCGTAACTTATTGAGTAGTCCCTGCGCCTGCCGCACCACCGCGGCCGGCTCCTGACCTTCCTCTTTACTGTTGGTCGTTTGCCGCTGCACGACAAACCGGCTCAAATGGGTCCAAGCCGGGGCTGCGGTGGTGAAGGAAACAAATTTTTCTTCCCGCTCTCCCTTCTTCACCGAACTGATACGGGGGCCGTGGGGGTGGGGCCAGAGTCCGTCGATGGTGTAGTTAAACTTTGCCTTGTTGAATCCCGCATAAACCTGTTTCTCGACAAAACCGCAACAGATACAAGCTTGTTCTCCCTGCGGCGGCATCAGTTCAAGATGTCCCGGCTGCCAGAAGAGCCCGCGCAGTACGCCGATTGCTTGTGATGGAATTGTCTCGCCCGCCTTGATTGGTGCAACCCAGGTCGGTTGCTGACTGCGTGTTGCGTGATGCCACGGGATAATTTGTGTCAGACGCTCTTCACTCAAGACATTGAGCCAGACGGTTTGCCTCAAATGTTCACCTTGCACCAGAGTTGTCACCGGCGCTCCACCGCGCAGACTCCCCTTGAACCCGCCGCCAAAACTCGGCGCATTGGATGACTGGTTGAACAGGGCGATGGCCGCGCAGCCACCGCACAAGCAGGCGCCCAACCCCGGTTCGTTCACAAAGCAACTGTTTGTCGCCCCCGTCAGTCCCGCCAGCAACTTATCCATGGGAGTCGGGTCCTTGGCGCTGACGTTGCGCACCTGCATGAACGGAAAGTCGGGATGGTCGAGCCGGAACCACTCGCGATAGGGCGCACAACCGCTCTCAAACTCATCCAACGACAACGGAGCAACTATCCGCTGTTTCAACGCGGCAGTGCTCTGCGGCGGAAAGAAAACCTGCGTCATGCAGATCAGCAATTGCAGGGCTGCCAGTTCCATGTCGTCGCGCGGTAGGCACAGCTCCCATCGGCCGTCCTCGCACAACAGTTGCCGCAACGTGAGTTTGCACGCCGCACCGGCCGGTAATGGCCGCACAGGTATCCATGCTTCGGTCAGCAGATTCATTTCACCCTCTCCAGTCCGGTATCGCAGTGATACCTGAAAGCAACCTTTTCCCCTTCACGCACATAGCACCCCTCTCCTTGTTCCGTCATGGTGAGCCAGTATCGTCTTTCGTCGTCAATTTCGCACAACGCTTTCAGCCAACCACTCCAGCGCGCAGGGACATTGATACTGTTGAGAGCCAACTCCTCTGCCCTGCGGAATTCATCCAGATCACCAAGCAATCCACCATCGAGGAAGCGCCGCCCCTTTGGCGAATCGATGACCGGGATCACCGTCAGCCCCATTTCATCGTCACGGGTAACGGCGGTGACATTTTCATCTGAATCCGAAAAGGGGGTGATTTCAAATGCCTTCCGAATCATCTCCTTGGCGCTATAAGTCTTACTCCAGGTTTTGTCCTTGAACTTCTCGAACCCTGCAATCACCAAATCTGGCTCTGTACCCCAAGACTTCTCTTGATAGGCACTCTCGATCCATTCCCGATAGGCAGCCGGGAACGTAACCTGACCGGCGGATGCGGAAGCCAACAACTGTTCGGTGCGCCAAAGCACTCGGGTATCCGCATAGATTTTCCCGGTGTAGCCGTAATTGCATTCGCACGGGAGAAGGATAGTGCAGACTGGCTTGTCATACCCAGCAGGTCGCGATGCGCGTGGATGACGATGCAGTCTCCCCATGCGCTGAAAGAGGAGGTCGACCGGGCACAACTGGGTGACCAGCCAATCGAAATCCAGATCGAGAGATTGCTCGACAACTTGAGTGGCAACCAGAATGCGTCCCTGTTCGCGTTTGCCGCTGGGACCGAAACAGTCGATGACCTCGCTTTCTCTGATTTGCCGATCCTTGAAGCGGTAACGCGCATGAAAGAGGCCGACCGGAGCGGATGTCATCTCTCTCAGGGCAGCGGCGATTCTCTGGGCATCGTTGACCATATTGCAGATCACCGCAACCTGCGCGCCACTCTCTGCAGCCCTGACAAGGCGAGCGAGCAAGGTCTGGTCTGGTTCCATTCCCTCAAGCCGCAGGGCTTCAATTTCAACCGTGACCGGTTTTGGCGTTTCATGGCGAGCCAACGAAATAGGCGGGAAATCCACATTTCCGAGCCAAGTCAACAACGGATAGGCTGCCGATGGGTTGCATTCGGTGCGTTGGTCTCCCCAGGCCGCTGCGAGTTGTTGCTTCAGCGTTGCGGGCAGGGTGGCCGATAACAGGATGGCCGAGCCGCCGCACTGGCGCTGCTGACGCAAGACTTCTTCAAGCAGGCCGTACATGTAGGCGTCGTAGGCATGCACCTCATCCACGATCAGCACGCTTCGTCCCACCCCAAGGCCACGCACGAAGCGATGTTTGACCGGCAATACGGAAATCAGGACCTGATCGATGGTGCAGACTCCGATCTGTCCGAGAAAAACCCGCTTGCGACTCTCCGCCAGCCATTCCCCACATTGTGTCCAGCCGTCCGGGTCGGCGACGTCGCTATACCCTCTGCGCTTGAGGTCCGTGAAGGTCCGGTTGAACCGGGCATTGCCATGGGCCAGTAAGAGGTTCGGGCTGTTGGTAAAAATACGTTCAGCCAGCGATTCAAGTCGGCCCAGCATGGCGTTGGCAGTGGCCTGCGTGGGGAGCGCGAAGATGATCGAATCGGCTTGCCCGGTAGCCAGCAACCGCCAGGCATGGGCAAGGGCAGCTTCGGTCTTGCCTGATCCGGTCGGTGCTTCAATGATGGTCAAACCGTCCTGAAGCGGTAACTGATCGACCTTGGTTTGCAGTGGACGAGGCGTTGCGATGGCAGGGAGAAGGTCGGATATGCCACCGTAGCTCTTGGCTGTGCCGTTAAGCCCGGAGAAAGCAAGGATGGCAGGAGCGTCCTGTGAGAATTTTTGTGTGAAATAGTCCGAGATTGACAGCGGTGACTGATGGAAGGAGAAATTGGTGTCGTCGCAACGGGAAGCCAGCCAGTCTGACACGGAACAGAATCCGGCCAGTAGCGGCGATGGAGGAGGCGGAGCGTTATCGAGGGAAAGGCCGGCCGGTCGCAGGAAAAGTTGCTCCAATGCTTTTAGCCACTCTTTCCGGGCTGTTTGATCGATCTCGGCGAATCTGCCGTCGACCGAAACAGAAAGAGACGCATCACTTGCATATTCCGCCTGTTTCACATGGCCATGATGACCCGTCACCGCTTCGACCCACGGTTTCCAGTTCGACCACTGGAGCGGTTCATCGTCGATAAAAAGTGAATCAGCAGTGGGCTCGCATCCGTTTAAGGCGAAAAAATCTTTCTTGAACCAGAAGAGGCCGCTCTCGCCGTGCTGGTATTGGTTGATGTCAAATTGCGAAGGCAGGCTTGCCCCCTGACCTGCCAACGGATGCAGCTTCTCCCACACCTCCCTGACCTTCAGTTGGAAGCGCAGATCGAATTTGCCATAATCGTGCAATGCGACAAAGAAGAGCAGCCAGGCGCGGCTCTGAACCTCGGAGCAACTCGCATGACTGGAGAAGCTGCGCCGGATAGTCGGACTCGCATCCCACCAGACTGCGGCCACAGCCGCGACGTCGAGGCAATGGTACGGCAAGAGATGGTAACCGCCTGCATCCTTCTCAGCCTTCCCCCAATACCAAACATACTCCGGGACAGTAAGACTTTCCATTTCCCCCTCCAACGCAACCAAGCAAGCCACCATCATCGCGTTCAGTTAGTATCATGTCATTATGACAAATCAAGTCACAACTACCGCAGAGCACCACTTTTCATAGCCTTCCCACCCCCCAACTCCCCCCACACCCGCGCCGTGAGCCGCGCATCGTCGAGCGCCCGGTGGCACCTGGTCCCTTCGGGGACGGCTCCGAACAGGTGCTGGTAGACGGTTTCCAGGCGGTGGTCGGTCAGTTCCGGCAGTCTGCGCCGGGCCAGTTCCAGGGTGCAGGCGGACCGGCTGTTCAGCGACAATCCCAACCGGCCGAACTCGTGCCGCAGGAATGCCAGATCGAACCGGGCGTTGTGGGCCACGAGCAGGGCCGTGCCGATGAAATCTCCGAGAGCCGGGTAGACCTCTTCCGGCAGCGGCTGGTCGGCGAGCATGTCGTTGGTGATGCCGTGAATCATGGATACGTGGCGGGGGATCGCCTTTGTTACCCTGATCAGGCTGCTGAATTCCGAGACGATTTGTCCCTCGTCCACAAGGACGGCAGCCACTTCGACGACCCTGTCGCCATATCCCGGGAAAAGGCCGGTGGTTTCCACATCGATCGCTGCCTGGAGATGGTGATTTTTCATGTCATGTCACCGCCTGTGTGCATGCGTGCCTCCCGGAAGATGCATCTTTGTGCGTCTTTCACCATGAACTATCCTTCATATCGTTACTTCCCGATACCGTCAATTCAGGAAATTCCTTGATCTCTCACGTATTTTTCCTTAGTGTGCGCCGCCTGGCCGCGCACGCACAAAAAAACCGCCCGGTCGGATGGCTCCGACACGGGCGGTCTGGTACTGCTCAAGGGATGTTTCTTCAGCGTGTTGCGGGTCTGCTCCTATTTCCTCACGAAGATCTCCCGCGCCAGGTTGGAGTCGATGGCGAATTCGGAGTACCCCACCCGGAAGATGTACGACGGAAAGACCTGCATGAGCACGATGTTGTTGCCCGGCAGGACCCCCATGGCCATGAGCTTGCGCATCTTGATGTCGTCGCCGGTGGCCAGGTAGGCGATTTCGCCCTCTTCGCCGGCCTTGAGCTCGGTGAGGGGGACCACCCCCAGGTCGCCGCTCCTGCGGGCCTCGTCGCAGCACTCGCCCGGAGGGATCGGCTTGCCGTGGGGACAGGTGGCGGGATGGTTGAGCATGGTGCAGACCTTGGCGTCGACCCCTTCATGGAGCAGGTGCTCGAACTCGCAGGCCTTGTCCTCGGCATGGTCGCCCCGGATGTTGAGTACGTCCATCATGAGCCGCTCGGCAAGGCGGTGCCGCCGGACGGTCCGCTTCCCCTCGTCCTTCCCCTCGGGGCGGAGGTAGACCCGTGCCTCCCTGACCTCGATGAAAGCCAGCGAGGTCAGTTCGCCGTAAGCCGGATCAGCGGCGGGAACTTTGATTTCCTCCATCTCCAGATGGCTCTTCCGCTCCTCCTCGCAGGCGATCCAGAGGGCTTCGAGGATTTCTTCTGCCTTGTCGGACAACTTCATATGGGTGCTCCTTTGCATGTATGGTTGGGCCGGTTATTTCTTCAGCAAGTCTATCACTTTCCTGAGCGTCTTCGGCGCCTTGGCTTCAGGCGGATTCTCGTAAAAGCATTTGGGGCAGCGCACCATCCGGCACCCACCCGGCTTGCCGCATTTGCCGCAGGAGCGGATTCCCTCCTCCTCGGCGAATTCGTGACCGCAATAGCCGCAACGGATCACAGGATCCCCGTGAAAAGGATGAAGCGGTTGAGCGCCCAGCCCGAGCCGACGGCCACCACGGAGACGAACAGGGCAATCAGAGTGGCCGATTTGAGTCCCCGCTCCTTCTTCATCATGAGGAACTGGGCGACACAGGGGACGAACAGGGTGAGGGTCACGGCCGCCACCACCAGCTGGCGCGGGTCCATGAGCCCCTTGGTCTGGAGGTCATAGAGGCCGGCGGCGCCGTAATCGCGGCGGAAGAACCCGAAGATGAAGGCCACGGCAGCGTCGCGGGGAAGGCCGATGAAGGCCATGACCGGCTCCATCCAGTTGACGAGCTTGTCGAAGAAGTTGGTGATCTTGCCCAGCCAGAGCAGCACCGACGCCAGGATAAAGAGCGGCAGGATCTCCATGAAGTACCATTGCATGCGGGTGTAGGTCTTGGTCATGACGTTGGAGAGCTGGGGCAGCCGCATGGGAGGCAGTTCCATGTAGAACATGGGGGTTTCGCCGGGCATCACTTTGGCCGACAGGAACCCCACCACCAGGAAGATCAGCAGGAGACAGACGCTCCAGACCAGCAGCGCCCCCGGAGCCTGGGAAAGAAGCGCCATGATGACCCCCAGCTGGGCCGAACAGGGGATGGCCAGGGTCAGGAGCACCGTGGCGATGATCCGCTCGCGGGTGGTTTCCAGGGTGCGGGTGACCATGGTGGCCATGGTGTCACAGCCGAAGCCGAGCACCATGGGGATCACCGCCCGGCCGGTGAGGCCGAACTTCTTGAAGATCCGGTCCACCAGGAGGGCCAGGCGCGGGAAGTAGCCGCTGTCCTCCAGCACCGAGAAGAACAGGAAAAAGGTGGCCACGATGGGGAGGATGATCCCCACGGCGTAGCGCAGCCCCAGGGTGATGATTCCGTACTCACCCACGATCAGCTCCCGGATGATCTCCCAGGGCACGATGCCGTTGACGACGCCTATGATCCAGGGGTTGAAATACTCCTCGAACAGGGTCCCTTCCAGGAAATCCACCAGGGTGCCGGCCCCGAAGACCCCCACGAACTGGTAGAGGCCGTAGTAGAGCACCGCCAGCAGCAGCGGCACGCCGGTCAGGGGATGCACCGCCCAGGACGAAAGCCGCTCGCCCGCGGTGACCCGGCGCTTTTCCGGGGTCCTGAGCACGCCGGCCAGGAGTCCCTTGACGATCCCCTTGCGCTCCAGGGACAGGTCCAGGTGAAAGGATTCCCGGCGCTCGAAGGTCTTCTCCCTCACCTTCTCAGCAATTGCCCCGGCCCGGTCCCCCTCCTTGCCGGCCACCAGAGCAGCGATCTCCTCGTCCCGCTGGAGCAGCAGCAGCGCCAGAGATTTGCCGGAAAGGGTGTACTCCCCGCTGAGCAGCCCGGCGATCTCGGCGATGTCCCCTTCCAGGCGGCGGCTGTAGCCGAAACTGGCGTGGTGCGCGGCATCGCAGGAGGCGATGGCCTTCCTGATCTCGGGCAGCCCCCGCTTCTTGGCCGTGGCGGCGCCGATGACCGGGATGCCCAGCTTCTCCTGCAGGAGCGGGATGTCGATCTCAAGTCCCATCCGCTCCGCCTCGTCCATGATGTTCACCACCAGGATCACCGGCAGTCCCGCCTCCACCAGTTGGAGGGTCATGACCAGCATCCGCTCCAGGTTTCGGGCGTCGAGCACGTGGAGTACCACGTCGGGGCGCTCGGTCAGGAGAATCTCACGGGCAACCCGCTCCTCTTCGGTAATCGGCAAGATCGAGTACATGCCGGGGGTGTCGATGATCTCCCAGGAGCCACCTTCGAAGGAGGCGGACCCCCGGGAAACCTCCACCGAAGTTCCCGGATAGTTGGAAACCGCCACATAGGCCCCGGTCAGGGCATTGAACAGGACGCTTTTCCCCACGTTGGGGTTTCCCACCAGGGCCACTTTCCTGGTGACGGCGCCGGCCGGAGTGCCATCGGCGGGGAGAGAGCGCTTCCGCTCGAACATTCCCATGTATCAAACTCCTCATGAATAGTTGAGGCCCTTGCACAACTGCTGCGGGCCCGGGCTGCGCTGTTGCCGCTCGCTCAAAAGCTCAACGTACCAACGAGTACGCCTCACGTCCTCGCTCGCTTGCGCCTGCAATCCCGGCCAACTCATACCGTTTTGCATGAGCCTCTTATGCTAGTGAAAATCACTTTCAGACATCGCCGCGGGAAAAGTGCCGGGCCGTCGGACGGCGCGGCACGATCAGCCCTATTTGCGACAGGCGGCGCAGAGACCGTACAACTCAAGCTTATGGGTGGTGATGACGAAGTCGTGGGCCGCGGCCACATCGTCCTGCAACTTCTCGATGGCCTCGTTCTCGAACTCGATGATGGCGCCGCACCCGGTACAGACCAGGTGGTCGTGGTGCTCACCTTCGGTCACGTGCTCGTAGCGGGTCTGACCGTCGCCGAACTGCATCTCCCGGGCGATGCCCGATTCCGCGAACAGCTTGAGGGTGCGGTAGACCGTGGCGTAACCAATGTTCGGGTGCTTTGCCCTGAGCTTGAGGTACAGCTCCTCGATGCTCAGGTGGCGGTCGGTGGAGAGGAAGGCATCAAGAATGATATCCCGCTGGCGGGTCGACTTGAGCCCGTGCTTGGCGATGTAATCATGGAAGATCTGCTTTTTTGCCCGCTTCATGGACCACCCTCAACTGAAAGTGAATATCATCATAGAAGGCCCGGCCGGATCCGTCAAGACTAAATATCACTTAGATGAGAGCGATTAACGAAGCCTCACCCGACCCGGGGCGACGAACGGTCGCACATTCACTTCGCGTCCCCAGGTCTGAAGGCCGGTTCTCACGCTGTTTCCTCCAGAACGGCCATGACCAGCCGTTCGGCCAGATCCGGCGCCTCGCACGCGACCATGGCGCAGACCGTCAGGGGGCCGCCGTGGTGGTCCGGGGCGTGGAATACGCTGGCCCCGTAGCCGGGGCCGCCGCCGTTGTGCCCCAGGAGCATCCCGAACCGGGATGCGCAGTCAGCCATGATACCGAGACCGTAGCAGGGCCGGCCATAGCGTGGCGGCGCACCCGGCACCGGGGTCAGGGTGGTCATGGCTGCCAGGGAGTCGCGGGACAGGACCGCGCCGGTGAACAGGCGGCGGCAGAACTCGGCCATGTCGGCCGGGGTCGAGGCGACAACACCGTGGGAAACCCAGCCCGGGTGGTAGACGCGGCGGACATCGACGGCCCCCTCCTCGGCCACCAGTCCGGATCGGGACGGCTGCAGCCGCCCAAGATCAGCCACGGTCTCGGGCACGAACGTGTCCCCCAGGCCGAGGGGGTGGAAAAAACGCGCCGCCAGCAACCCGGCCAGCCGCTCGCCGGTCAGCGTCTCGACGATCATCCTGAGCAGCAGATAGCCGATATTCGAGTAGCTCCACCCCTTCCCCGGCTCGAACAGCACCCCCTGCGCCAGGGTCCGCGCCAGGAACTCGTCGGAATTCCACGGCCGGGACGGCGTCCGGCGAACGGCCTGGTGGTACGCCGCAAGCGGCCCGTAGTCGGGCAGGCCCGAGGTATGGTTGAGCAGGTGGCGCACGGTGATGGCGGAGGAGTGCGGGAGATCGGGAAACCAGCGGGAAACGGGATCCGTCAGGGCAAGGCGTCCTTCCTCGCCCAACCGGAGCACCAGGGCGGCAATGAAGGTCTTGGTGCAGCTGTAGGCCAGAAACAGGGGCGCCGGTGAGCCGGGGCCGGTTGAATGGTCCGAGGAAAGATTAACGCCGGCCTGCAGGATAACGTCACCGCGCCTGAGGGCCAGCGCGGCCGCGCCGCACCCGTCGGGGAGGCCGGCGAGCAGGGTGCCCATCTGTTCGGGAGTAAGCACGCTTACATGCCTCCATGGCGTCCGGGAAACCGTCGGCGCCCGCGGTGCCGGACGGTGGGTGTCTCCTCGCCCCTGGCCGCAACGGGATAAATCACTTGATTATTTCCGGACGCGAGGTCTAATAGAAACACCATCCGGCGCCGGACAGCCGGCACCGCGGAAATTCGTCCCGTCCGGCGCGGCATCGGGCGGACACTGCTGAACCTACCATAGCCGGGCGACCACATCAACCGGGAGGAGACCATGAACGGATACCATCTGCTGCTGGAGATCAGCGAAGGAATCGCCGCCATCACGATCAACAGACCGAGCGCCATGAACGCCATGACTCCCGCAACCCTGGACGAGCTGGCCGAGGCGGTCCGGCGGGTGAACGGCGCCCCCGAGGTCCGGGCCGCGATCCTGACCGGCGCCGGGACCAAGGCCTTCATGGCGGGCGCCGACATCGCCGCCATGCGGGACATGACACCGGCCCAGGCGCGGGATCTGGCCCGGCAGGCCCACCAGATCTATGCCGACATCGAACGGTCTCCCAAGACCTTCATCGCGGCGGTCAACGGCTACGCCCTGGGCGGCGGGTGCGAACTGGCCATGGCCTGCGACATCCGGCTCGCCTCGGAGAACGCGAAATTCGGCCAACCGGAGATCAACATCGGCATCATCCCCGGCTTCGGGGGCACCCAGCGGCTTCCCCGGCTGGTGGGCAAAGGGCGGGCCCTGGAGATGATCCTTACCGGCGAGATGATTGACGCCCGGGAGGCCCACCGCATCGGACTGGTGAACCGGGTGGTGACCCAGGAAGAACTGCCGGAGGAGGCCCGGCGGCTGGCCCGCGCCATTGCCGCCAAGGGCATGGTTGCCGTGGGACTCTGCAAGGAAGCGGTAAACAACGGCCTGAACATGGAACTGACCAAGGCATGCGCCTACGAGGCCGAGCTCTTTGCCCACAGCTTCTCCACGGCGGACCAGAAGGAAGGTATGAGCGCCTTTCTGGAGAAGCGCCCCGCCGTGTTTCGCGACTGCTGAACGGCTGATGGAACCTGAAGCCGGTCAAGTGAGTGCTGTTGAATGTTGATTGAACGACGAATCGCCCCGGGCTGCCCGGGGCCGGGAGGATCAATGGAAAGCGCGATTGGGAAGGCCATTCGACTGGAAACGGAACCGGTGGCAGTGCTCTTTGCCGATGAGAAGCCGGAAGGCGCCGGGCAGTTCGCCAAGGGAAGCTGGGGGTGCGTCATGTTCCTCCTGGCCGCGGCCAGCCGGGGCAAGACCGGCGCCTTCGACCGGGAGACCTATGGCTGCGTCGGTGGCGGGGTCGGCCTGGGTTTCGGCAATGCCTACGAGTCGTTTCCCGGCGGCATCCCCGGCTTCTGCCGTTTCCTCTCCACCGGCAACGCCTCGGACCCGGCCGGCAGTGCCATGGCTGAGGCCATGAAGAACGCCGGAGCCCGCAGCGAATTCGTCGAGCACTTCCTGCACGGCGAACGCTACAAGAAATCCCCGGAACTGGTGGAAAAGTTCGTGGCCGCAGCGCCCATCACCGAAGTCCCCGCCCCCTACGTGGTGATGAAGCCCCTGTCCCTGGTGGACCCGGAGCGGGAATCCCCGGTCTCGGTCACCTTCCTGGTCACCCCGGACCAGCTCTCCGCCCTGGTGGTCCTGGCCAACTACGACCGCCCCGGCTTCGAGAACGTGGCTGTCCCGTACCTGGCCGCCTGCCAGGTGGTGGGAATCATGTCGTACCGGGAGGCCCAATCCTCCGCACCCCGCTGCCTGATCGGCCTGACCGACATTTCTGCCCGCAACTACCTGAAGAGCCAGGGAGCGAGCGACAAACTAACCTTCACCATCCCCTTCGCCCGGTTCAAGGAGATGGAAGCCAACGTTGCCGGGAGCTTCCTGGAGGGGGAAACCTGGGGCTCGGTCATCGGCAGGGACTGAAAGAGGCCGGCTCGGCCAGCAGCAGCCGGTTTTTGGGCGAGATATCCCCAGGTATCTGTTGGGTAAAGACGCGGTAGCCCCGCTCCCGCAGGCCGGTCGCGCGCAGCACGTCCATGGCCAGGGGCCCGTCCAGCCACCCCTGCAGCCCGGCCAGGTCGGCCCCGGCCAGATCGTGGCAGCAGGGGAGCACCGCCACCCGCGCCCCGGCAGCCACCGCCCGCGCCAGCACCAGGTCCGTCAGCCCCCCGCAGGCATGAGCCGAGACGACCAGATCGTCACGGCCCAGTTCCACCTCCGCCAGATCCGCCTCCAGCAACCGGACGCGCCCCCGCAGGCGCGGCCACTCCGTTTCCAGGACAGCAGCCAGGCCTGCGGCGCTCGGCGGGAGGCGCCGGTCCACGGCCAGTGCGCCGGGGGAGCTGTCGTCCAGCAGCAGCATGATCCAGGCCAGCAGCCCGTGGCCACAGGCCAGGTCCACAACCCGCCCGCCTCGGAAACGCCGGCGCACCCGCCGCGCCACCTCCCACGCCTCGTACAGTTCCTTGCGCGGCAGACAGCCCGCACGACAGACCGCCCGGGCAATGCCGTCGAACAGGGTCTCCCCGGCAAAGCGGGGGATCTGCCGCTCCGTCAGCCGGTTGCGTGATGATCGATCCATAGTGTCAGCCCTTCCCCTTCCCGTCCTCGTTCGTCCCCTGTCCGCCGGGTTCGCGACCCGTGCAGTTATCGCACGGAACATTGAGAATTGGGAGCACAATTAATCCCAGTGCCCCACGGGGTCCGGGGATTCTCCCGGAGAAAAAACACCGCAAAAAAACAGGGTGCCAGTGCGGCAGGAAGCCGGCTCCACGGCTGCGGCGGCAAAGCGGGGGATACTGGCGACGCTTGGGGTTTTTTCGGAGGGAGGGTCCCCGGACCCCTTTACATTTCATTTTTCCACCCACACTCCCCACAGGGGCCGGAGACTCTTCCGGAGAAAAAAGCACCGCAAAAAAGCAGGGTACCGGCGCGGCAGGAAGCCGGCTCCACGGCTGCGGCGGCGAAGCGAGGGATACTGGCGACGCTTGGGGTTTTTTCGGAGGGAGGGTCCCCGGCCCCTTTACACCAGCAGAAACAAATATTAGCAAAGAAAAATTAACATAGAATATGAATACATCCCGTTTACGGAAATTTGTTGCAAAGTCCTCAAGTAAACGCTGTTTGACGCCGAAGAACAAAAGGACTCAACTCTGAAGGAGGTAACGGATGATGCTGCAGAACCTGAAAATCGGCACCAGACTGTACGGATTGATCGGCTTCATGTCGATCCTGTTGATCGTTATCGGCGCACTGGGGCTCAACACCGCGAGAACAGCCAACAACGGTCTGGACACGGTGTACAGGGACCGCGTGCTCCCCCTGAAGGATCTGAAAATCATTGCAGATATGTACGCGGTGAACATCGTGGACGTGTCCCACAAGGTGCGCAACGGCAATATCACCTGGACCGAGGGACGCAAGAGCGTCGAAGAGGCGAAAAAGACCATTGCGGAGAAGTTGCAGGCGTATCTGGCCACCAATCTGGCGGAAGAGGAGAAAAAACACCTCGAAGAGGCCAAGCCGCTGATCAAGGTCGCCGATGCCACGCTGGAGCGGCTGGCATCGATTCTGAGCGCCGAAGATGCCGAAGCCCTCACCGCTTTCACGGTTTCCGAGCTCTACCCGGCCATCGATCCGGTGTCGGCTAAGTTCAGCAGCCTGGTGGACGACCAGTTGAAGATCGCCAAGCAAGAATACGACCACAGCTCCGGATTGTACCGGGCAAGCCGGACCATCTCCTTGGTGGCGATCATCGTGGGAGTACTGATCGCCGGCACCGCCGGCCTGCTCATTACCCGCTCCATTACCGGCCCCCTGGCCGAAGGGGTCGAGGTGGCCAACCGGCTTGCCGCCGGCGACCTGACCGTGGAGGTCCGGGCTGGCGGCAGGGACGAGACCGGCCAGCTCATGGCCGCCATGGGGAACATGGTGACCAGCCTGCGCCACCTGATCGCCGAGGCAATCAGCATCTCCCACGGCATTGCCTCCGCCTCCAACCAGCTCCACGCCACCTCCGAGCAGATCGCCACCGGTTCGGAGGAGGTTGCCAGCCAGGTGGGTGCCGTGGCCACGGCCAGCGAGGAGATGTCGTCCACCAGCCGGGACATCGCCCAGAACTGTACCCTGGCCGCGGAAAGCTCCCGCGAAACCAGCGTCACCGCGTCCAACGGTTCCGCCGTCGTTCAGGAAACCAACAGCGGGATGGTGGTCATTGCCGAGCGGGTCAAGCAGACCGCCGGCACCGTGGATGCCCTGGGCCGCCGCTCCGAGCAGATCGGGGAGATCATCGGCACCATCGAGGACATCGCCGACCAGACCAACCTGCTGGCCCTCAACGCCGCCATCGAGGCGGCCCGCGCCGGCGAGCAGGGACGCGGCTTCGCCGTGGTGGCCGACGAGGTACGGGCCCTGGCCGAACGCACCACCAAGGCCACCAAAGAGATCAGCGGCATGATCAAGGCCATTCAGAACGAGACCAAGGCCGCCGTCCAGGCCATGGAAGAAGGGGTCGGCGAGGTTGAAAAGGGTTCCGTCACCTCCCACAAGTCGGGCCAGGCCCTGGCCGAGATCCTGGACCGGATCAACGACGTGACCATGCAGATAAACCAGATCGCCACCGCCGCCGAAGAGCAGACCGCCACCACCGGCGAGATCACCTCCAACATCCAGCAGATCTCCGACGTGGTCCAGCAGACCGCCCGGGGCGCCGAGGAGGTCTCCGCCGCCGCGGCCCAGCTGGCCCAGCAGGCCCATCAGCTCCAGAACGTGGTGGGGAACTTCAGGATCGCATGATCGCAACGGCCCGGCGGATGCGGCGGCACTCCCGCTCCGCATCCGCCGGCCTGCCTCCCGCAGCCGTCCCGGGCGGACAACCGCCCCCCTGCCCCGCCACGCTTACTCCTCCGGCAGCGAGTGGACGCCCCTTTCCGTCGCCGCCAGCGCCCCGATCAACCCGGCCAACCGCTCCCGCTGCATCATCTTCACCATCCTGCTGTCTATAGTCGCCACCTCTCGCCGTCATCGCAAAGAATTCCGCCCTGCCGAAATAACGTAGCAGACTTCAGCCTGAAACCGGGGATATTTTCCGGCCGTCGACAGGATCAGGCACTATTTCGGCAGGAACCGCTCTTGAACTCGACGCCGGTCGGGACTATCCTCATACCAGCAACCACCACGAACACACCAGATTGGAAAGGAGCAGCAGATGACAACATACGGCTTTCTCGGGCTCGGCATCATGGGAGGCCCCATGGCGGCCAACCTGGTGCGGGCTGGATTCGACGTTACCGTCTGGAACCGCAATCCCGCCAAGTGCGCCCCCCTGGTCGCCCTGGGCGCCCGGCAGGCATCGAGCCCCGCTGAGGTCTGCGCCGCCTGCGACATCACCATTGCCATGCTGGCCGACCCGGCCGCGGCGAGGGAGGTCTGCTTCGGGGCCAACGGGGTGCTGGAGGGGATCGGCGGCGGCCGCGGCTACATCGACATGTCCACGGTGGACGACGAAACCAGCACCGCCATCGGCGCGGCTGTGACCGCGCGGGGGGGACGGTTCCTGGAAGCCCCGGTCTCGGGCACCAAAAAGCCGGCCGAGGACGGCACCCTGATCATCCTGGCCGCGGGCGACCAGAGCCTCTTTACCGACGCCGGGCCGGCCTTTGCCGCACTGGGCAAGAAATGCCTCCACCTGGGCGAGGTGGGCCAGGGGGCGCGGATGAAGCTGGTGGTCAACATGATCATGGGCCAGATGATGACGGCCCTGGGCGAAGGGATGGCCCTGGGCCGGAACTGCGGCCTCGACGGCGGCCAGCTGCTGGAGGTGCTCGATGCCGGGGCAATGGCCAACCCCATGTTCAAGGGCAAGGGGCAGATGCTCCTGAGCGGTGAATTCCCGACCAGCTTCCCCCTCAAGCACATGCAGAAGGACCTGCGCCTGGCCGTCGAGCTGGGCGACCGGCTCGGCCAGCCGCTCCACGGCGCGGCCACGGCCAACGAGAGTTTCAAGCGCGCCCGCGCCGCTGGCCATGCCGACGAGGATTTCGCGGCGGTATTCCGGGTGCTGGAGTAGCGCCATTCCTGCCGGGGCAGCTCCCGGTTCGCAACGGTGAATTCGGTGCTATGCTGTAACCAGGGCACCGGACCCATGAACCACCAGCCAAGGAGGCACGCCATGTCACATCTCTTCGAACCCTTGACCATACGCAGCCTGACCCTGCCCAACCGCATCGCCGTATCCCCCATGTGCATGTATTCCAGCGAAGACGGCTTTGCCAACGACTGGCACCTGGTCCACCTGGGCAGCCGCGCGGCCGGCGGCGCCGGCCTGGTGCTGACCGAGGCCACCGCCGTCACCCCCCAGGGGCGGATCAGTCCCCGGGACCTCGGCATCTGGCGCGACGAGCACATCGAATTTCTGGCCCGCATCGTCCACTTCATCACCCAGCGCGGCAGCACCGCCGGCATTCAGCTGGCCCATGCCGGCCGCAAGGCGAGCACCCCGGCCCCGTGGGAACAGCGGACCGCCACCCTGTCCGGGGCCGAAGGAGGCTGGCCCATCGTGGCCCCCAGCCCCATCCCCTTTGACGAGGGGTGCATCGTACCGCAGGAACTGAGCACCGGGGAGATCGACGCCATCACGGCGGCCTTCGTGGACGCGGCCCGCCGCTCCCTGCTGGCCGGGTTCCAGATCGCCGAGATCCACGCGGCCCACGGCTACCTGCTGCACCAGTTCCTCTCGCCCCTCAGCAACCAGCGCACCGACCAGTACGGCGGCAGCTTCGAAAACCGCACCCGGCTGCTCCGGACCGTCGTTACCGCGGTCAGGGAAGTCTGGCCCGAGCACCTGCCGCTCTGGGTCAGGATCTCGGCCACCGACTGGGTCGACGGGGGCTGGGACATCGAGCAGTCGGTGGAACTGGTGCGCCGGCTCCTGCCGCTGGGGGTCGATCTGATCGACTGCTCGTCCGGCGGCAGCGCCCCCCATGCCCGGATTCCCCTGGGCGCCGGCTACCAGACCCAGTTTGCCGAGCGGATCAGGCGGGAGACCGGCGGCAGGACCGGGTCGGTGGGCCAGATCACGGCACCGGCCCAGGCGGACCACATCATCCGCTCCGGCCAGGCCGACCTGGTGCTGCTGGCCCGGGAGCTGCTGCGCGATCCCTACTGGCCCCTCAGGGCGGCCCGGGAGTTGGGGCATCAGTCCCCCTGGCCCGCCCAGTATGTCCGGGCCGCGCCGCACAATACACCGGCCTATCTGCCGAAGGACTGAGCCGTGAACCGCACGCGAAACTACCGCAGGGCCGGTTGCCGCCTGCCCAACAACTCAACGTGCCAACAGGCGCGCCTCGCTTCCCCGCTCGCGGGTGCCGGGCGTTCAGCCCTCCTCGCCACCTGTTGCACAAACCTGGTCCTTAGTTCGAGGTGACCCGATGAAATACCTGCCGCTCGGTTCGACCGGGCTGACCGTTTCGGAATGCGGCTTCGGCTGCATCCCCATCATCCGCCTGCCCCAGGACGAAGCGGTCCGGGTCCTCCGGCACGCCTTCGACCGGGGGATCACCTTCTTCGACACGGCCAACGCCTATCGCGACAGCGAAGAGAAGATGGGGATCGCCTTTGCCGGCATCCGCCACAAGCTGGTCATCGCCACCAAGAGCCTGCTGCGGAGCGCCGAGGGCGTAACCGGCCACGTGGAGAACAGCCTCCGGAAGCTGGGCACCGATTACCTGGACCTCTACCAGCTGCACCAGATCGCCCAGGAAAAGGACTGGGCCGAGGTCACGGGCCCGTCGGGCGCGCTGGAAGCGGCCATGGCCGCCAAGGCCGCCGGCAAGGTCAGGCACGTGGGGGTCACCTCCCATAACCTGGAGATGGCCCTCAAGCTGGTCCGCACCGGCCTGTTCGACACGATCCAGTTCCCCTTCAACCTGATCGAGGAAGGGGCCAAGGATGAACTGCTCGGCGCGGCCCGCGACGCGGGCATGGCCTTCATCTGCATGAAACCGTTCGGGGGCGGCGTGATCGACAATGCCGCCGTGGCCTTTACCTACCTCCGCAGCCACGACGGCATCTTCCCGATCCCGGGATTCGAGTCCTGCGCCCAGGTGGACGAAGTCCTTTCATTTTACGAACGCGACAACGTCGTCACCGAGCAGGACCTGGCAATCATGGAACAGTACCGCCGCGAACTGGGCAAACGGTTCTGCCGCCGCTGCGAATACTGCCAGCCCTGCCCCCAGGGGGTGATGATCACCCCGGCCATGGGCTACCCGATCGTTGCCTCGCGCATGTCGCCGGCCGTTGCGGCGGAATTCTGCAGCAAAGCCATGGAAACGGTGCCCCTCTGCACCGAATGCGGGGCATGCATCGCGCGCTGTCCGTACGAATTGCCGATCAGCGACATTCTCAAGGCGAATTATGCGATGTACCGGGGGCATGTGGCGGGGAGTCAGGGGGGATTTGCAGGTGGTAAATCTTCGTAACTGACGAATCATGGCGACAAGCTGCTGAAACAAGCCGGCTGCCGGACAAAATGCTCACTTGCGGCACCGTATGCGTTCTCGTCGGCCGGCAGGATGGTGTGTCGAGACCCCCCTGCTTCGCTTCGCTCGCCGTCCCCCCTGTTGCACAAGGGGGATTTTGCCTCCCTGCTCTCGCCGTTCGCTTCCCCCCTATGGAATAGGGGGGATTGAGGGGGGTCGCACTTCTTTTTGCAAGCTCTCGAATACGCCTTCAATGTTGTTCATGACTTCATGATTTCCGAATCGAATAACCCGCAAGCCAAGCCCTTCAAGAAAAGCCGTCCGTCCCGCATCGTACACAATCCCTTCGTCGGTGGCATGACTGGCACCGTCAATTTCGATGACCAGTTTCAGCTCGGCGCAGTAGAAATCGACAATGTAGGGACCAACAGGGCGTTGACGGCGGAAACGTAGCGGCAGGTGCTTCAAACACTGATACCACATCCGCTTTTCCGGCTCCGTCATGTTCGAGCGCATGTCCCGTGCACGCGGTATCAAAGCCTTGGTGTAGGTTTTCATGGACACCACCCCCCTGCTCTCGTCGTTCGCTTCCCCCCTATGGAATAGGGGGGATTGAGGGGGGTCATAACCGCCATTCTCTGCGATACTCGACCAGATACTTCTCCCGGCGTCAGCAACCGTTGCGTTCGGTCTTGATTCGCCGGGTATGTCCTTCACTCCTTGAGATTGCCGAGTTCATCCTTCATCAGTCTGAACGCGTCTCGCAACATCCCGGAAAAAGTCATGGGACCAGAGAGCGAGCGCCTGTTGATCCTTGACGAACGGTGCCACGTCGTTGCGTGCCTGATCGACATCAAGCCGGTCGATGCTATCGGACAGCAACTCTCTGAACGCGGCAGCAGAAAGTGGCAGATCCCCGCTCCAATGGCCGGTCTGGCGCATCCGCTGCTCGAGGTGGGCAAGATTAAGCTGCGGATGGTTGGCAGCATACCAGACGAAATCATACCAGTCGCGCCCCTTGACCCGGTTTTTCCACCTGCGGAAGAGGAGCGCATGCATCTTGCCGGCAAACAGGTCCGGGAGCGAATAGCTCCGAACGGCAAAGGGTATCGGTTGCAGCAGATAACGGGTCGAGGTGGTAAACCCGGTCGGCGGGTCCGTATCCACCTCGATCTTCACCTTCAGCACCTGGCCGGCGGCAACCTGACCGGCAAGCTCTCCACCGGTCTCGATGACCAGGAGTTCGTTACGGGTGTTGGCTTTGAGAAACGCAGACTGAACCGCCGATTCCACGGCCTTGCCGACCATCTCCACCCGGACGTTGAAGCCGAAGGCCGACAATTCCTCCTCAAGTGATGCCGTATAACGCGCAAGATTGAAATCAGGCGACGGTTCCAGCAGCGAAAAATCCAGATTCTCGGAGAACCGGTCGAGTCCGTACAGGATACGCAGAGCAGTGCCGCCGTAAAACGCGGCATGCTCGAAAAACTTCGACCGCCAGAGTCCGAGCAGCGCCACCTCCTGGATAATCTCCCGCAGAGCCCTGACCGAGTCGTCAACGCTCTTTGGTTCGTATTTGGCAAGCATGCGGGCCACGGCCTCGTGCATCATCGTCCCCCTCTTCTGTGCAGGCGGCTGATCAGATCGGCCAATAGTTTTACTCTGCGGGAGCGGTACGCACGGGCGATCTCCGCAACACGGACCGGATCGAGTTCACGGAGACCGCCGGGATCGATGCGCAGGCTGGACAGCAGGTACTCGTGCAGCTCTTTCTGGGTGGAGATGCCGGCGCCCCGGTCGGCAACGATCCGGTCGGCCAGCGCCTTTTCCGGAATGGCCACGAGGAAGGAGCGGCCATCATCCAACTCAACGCGGTCCATGCCGGTGCGAAAGGCTTCCAGCGGGATCATTCGATAGGAAAAGGTGCCGACCGGGGTAGCGAAGGTCCGTGACCGCCCGCAGGTAACCGAAGTCACCGCCTCGACCCGCTCCGGGGTCAGGCCGTGATAGTGCAAGGCGTATTCAAGAGAAATATAGGATGGGCCATAGACGAGATTGGCGAGCAGTTCCCGGCAGAAAGGCCGACGGCGCAGAGGTTCGCCGAGGATGTAGAGCCCCTTCTTGACCCGGATGATATCGCCCTTTGCCAGCATCGCGGAAATCTTCATCCGTGGCCGGGCATACCCATGAACGACATCCAGCAGGGTCTGGTAGTCAAACTCCTCATAGGGGATGCTTTTGAGCAACAGGGCGTTCGTCATGATCACCATCTCCGGTGTGATGGCAACAATATAACAATTTACAACATAGTATGTCCATTATTTTTGGACATACTATGCAACTATAAGCTATTTTTGCATGACCATTTCATCCCTCCCTTGTGATACCGATTTGCCCGTGCCATTTCTAACAGCCTCACTTTTCACGGCAAAAATGTGCTTCTAAGGCCGATAATGCGCCTTGATTATCGGAATAACTTTATAATTTCGACTTATTAGCTTGGTCCGACCCCAGCCGCGCCTCCTTCATCCGTGGCCGGGCATACCCATGAACGGCATCCAGCAGGGTCTGGTAGTCAAACTCCTCATAGGGGATGCTTTTGAGCAACAGGGCGTTCGTCATGATCACCATCTCCGGTGTGATGGCAACAATATAACAATTTACAACATAGTATGTCCATTATTTTTGGACATACTAGGCAACTATAAGCTATTTTTGCATGACTATTTCATCCCTCCCCTTGTGATACCGATTTGCCCGTGCCATTTCTAAAAGCCTCACTTTTCACGGCAAAAATGTGCTTCTAAGGCCGATAATGCGCCTTGATTATCGGAATAACTTTATAATTTCGAGCTATTAGTTTGGTCCGACCCCAGCCGCGCCTGCCAGCCGCGCCTGGTTCGACTCCGATGCAACGGAGCTGGTTTCGGAGAGCATCCTGAAGGAGGTTGCCGAGTTCTGGGAGCAATAATCTTATCAACTTGGAAGCCTGACCCGGCTTCCGTTCCCGGTATATACGAGCGTTTGCCGACAGTGGGGATACCGGACACATCCCCAGAATTTTGACCCTGGATTTTTCCCCGACTTATTTTCGCGCAGTGTCATTTTCAGGTCACACTGTGGGCACGTTGGCGTTTGATAATCCCCTTCCAATGCAATATCCAGAAGCCTTTGTTGTTTCTCCGGTGGCAATTTTCGAATAAGCTCAAGAAAATTCACGCCAGAAATTAGTTTGACCTTCCCTTTAGCAAATTCTTCCGCTTCCGCAGTAAAGGTACCGGATGTGATAACCATACCAGCCGTCGCCTTTTCGGCGGCCATGACACCATAAAGCTCGCGCACTGGCTTTACCCCAACCCGATACGAATTCCAAGCTTTGCACTGCACAATACCCTGGAAAGTATCGTTACTGGGCTTTGTGACCCTAATATCCACTCCGCCATCAGCGCCCACCTTCGTTTCATGGGCATCATATCCTGTCATCTTCAGAAATTCCCGGGTGACAATTTCAAAACGCTTCCACTCCATCATTTGAATGACAGACATGCCCCACTGCTGCGGCAATGGGACAGGTTGCGGATTCTCAATTGCTAGTTCTTCCTCACCACCAGGAAGCATATGATCGAAATCCCGGTTCATCTTTCCGGAATTACCGGATGTGGGCATTGGAACGCTAGCTTCTGTTGACACTCTTTTCCTGGAAGGTGGCGCTACATCAAGATGATTAGGGACGAAAGTACCGCTCTTTTTATTCCGATATTCATTAACGGCCGACAGCAGGGCAGCCAGAGCAAACGCAAATGGCATCACGTACTGTCCAAACATGGCCAGAGTCGTAATGAGCCCCCGTGCCACGGCGTCACCCATCTGGCCGGGGACAACCGTAGCAGGCATTACAGGCCGCATTGCCATCACGTGAAGCACGGCGTACGACACAAGTGCCAGCAGCAGGCACGCCCACCAGGGGAGCTTGGTGGCAACCAAAATCATTTCTTCCATTGGGCTAGTTCGTTGTCGTGCCATATCTCCTCACTTCTGATTCGTATCTGAATATGTTTTCGACCTTCATGACGTACGTTACAGCCGCCACGCCCGGCGATGCTCGGCCAAATACTCGCGGGCCGGGAATTTATCCGGGTCGGCCGGCGGGATGATGCCACGGCCGGAGAGGGTCTGGAGCAGGCCGGGGAAGTTGGGGTCGATGCCGATGGAGCGGGAGGTGATGACGGTGTAGTTGTCAGAGACGCCGAGCATCCCCTCGTCGAAGCCCCAGTGACAGGTTCTGCAGAGGGCCATGCCGTTGCGGATGTCGTCGTTTTGGCTTCTGCTCCACGGCACGATGTGGGCTGCCTCCACCACCGTGTGGCCGTCGGGGGTGACGATGCGGATGCCGCACAGGGCGCAGCGGTGGTCGTAGGCCGAGGTCACCACCTTGCGGAAGGCCTGGTCCCGCACCGTGGGCCGGTAGTTGTCCGCCTCGACGATCTCCTTCACCAGCGGCAGGTGGGCCTGTTCCTCCAGCAGTCGGCTGTAGTCGAACGCCTCTCGGTTGATGATCGACTGCTCCCGCAGCTGCGCCGACGCCTCGGGCGAGAAGCAGGAAAGGAGCAGCGCTTCCCGCAGTGCCTCCCGCCCCTCCCCGCTCGCCATGACCCGGAACAGCCCGTCGTCCAGCTTCGCCCCCAGGGCGTACTTGCGCAGGTAGCTGACGGAGGAGGTGTTGTTGATTACCGCATCGGTGATGTTTTTCCCCGGCTGGGGGACCAGCTCCCAGAACGGTTCGCGGGCGAGTCGGGAGAAGGGGAAGGCGATGCTGCTGGTCTGACCGAGAGGGATGATCCGCCGCCAGTAGAGGTTGAACAGCTCGTTCAGCTCCACCAGATCGCCACTGACGGCGATGAACGGCGTAGTGATGACACCGCGATGAACCAGATCCAGCACCGCCAGGAGCAGCAGCGGCTTGTGCGGCGCCTTGCGCTTGGTGGCCTCGGTCCAGACTGCGCCGGAGGCGCGGGAGAGGGAGGAGAAGAATTTGAGGGAGGTGGGGAGAAAGGTCATGGTTCTCAAAATATTATGAACTTGTAAATGGTTGCGACACGACCACTTGTTCTAAGCATGAAGCCCCACTATTAAAGATGGCCACTTAATTGCACGAAACTCCTCAAAGGCTTTTTCTCCAAAATCTGGTTCAATAAATAGTGCAAAATTAACAATTCCTTCCAGATGATTATAAAATCCATCTATTGAGACGAATCCACGTTTTTTACAGTGTTCATCTACACCATATTTAGTTGCAAAGTATATATTTTGTCTTATGTAATCCTTTAATTCTTTCTGAAGATGCACTTTCCCATTACCCAAAACAAGCCCGGTAATAATTTTTTTTGATCCAGGGGGTATGATCTTTGTTTTTCGAGCATTCTTTCTAAAACCGTAAGATGATATGATTCGACTGACTTGATTTACAAAATTTGAGGCTTTTTCCCTATCAAGATCTATAAAAGAAAAGGCGAAGTCATCTGCATATCTAGTATATCGGCAATCAGAACGGCAACTAAGGTCGTAAATTTCTTTATCAAGTTTTCGGCAGGTTAAATTGGACAAACTCGGACTAGTAGGAGCACCTTGTGGTAAATAACCAACCCTAGAATCACAGTACTCAAGGATTTCGAAGTGATGGATTCTGTTATTCCATCTTGGTCTAAAATGTCTATTGCTTTGGGTGTCTACTCTGGTACAGATTCTGGCCATTTCAAACGACAATAATTTTGGATACCCAAGTCTATGGAAGATATAATAAACTTGCAGTTCTGATATAGACTCGAAAAATCTCTGTATATCTAACTTTATTAGCCAGTTTGCACCGAGATGCTTTGAAGCATTCATTTTTATATCGGAGCCTGAAATATATGCAGCAGCACAAGAATGCACCTTTGCCCGCTTCAATATAAACTCATTAATCCATCTCTGGAGATGCATTAACTCAGGTTCAGGCACCACAATTTGGCGATACCCTCCCGACCTCTTTTTAATTGTAAAGCTTCTATATGGGTCGTATTTCCTGGACACACAGGAGTGAATGAGAGAAAAGGAAACACCTGCCATCGCACACAGGTGAGCGAGCGTGAAAATTACAGGCAAACCACTGTCTGAGAGTTTATTCCCTTGGTCAGTTAACTTGTGGAGATAACGGCAATCATACCCTTGTTTCTTTCCTTCAGCATTAAATAAAAGCGGGCTCCAGATACTCATCTACTTCAACCTCGCGAAGCGAGGACATTAATGGCGAACGTAGTAAGGCATACGAACGTAAGCGTTTGCCATTAATATCCTTGTTCATTCATGTGCTATTCCAATGGCTCGCGGAATCCGCTGCCTACTCGTACCCAACACTCAGGTTGGGCCTTCACTAGATTTTCTCTGGAGCCCCTTAAATTGATGAGGGTAGTACAATAATTGGTCGCAGACAAGCTCATATTTCCGTTTATCTGTTGCCTTAAATCGATTAAGAACTTCTTTACCAAAACTGGTAATCTCAAAATTCTTTGTTACAAGTCCCACCTGCTTCAATATCAAAATGGCTTCGTCGACCCTAGATTTCTCCAAGAGGGTACATTCATATATTCTTATAAGGCCAACACCTCTCGCCAGAAAACCCAGGACTGTTAACAGTTCAACAGTTTCCCGTTGTATTCTTCCTGATTCTAGACGATCGAGAATCTCCAGTGCTAGCCGAGGCTGATGAATATCCCATAACGAATCAGCTATTTTAAATGGAAAGGTTCCACCAAACACCTTATGAAAGGATGCTGGAATGGATCTGTTCGGAAATAAAGCCTTCCACTGTTTTCCGGGAGACCATAAGATGGAGGGTGCATTATTAGGACAAGCATGCTGAAAAATTACATTTAACATCTGGTTACCATAACCGAACTTCACTACTGACTTTGCGGTTTTTTCCCCATAGTAGTTACAAATTCTTTTCATTTCATCATTGGCAAGTGGACTGACTCTAGGCAGTGATATTGATGTAAGTATATTCTCAGGTTTAAGATATGGTATTTCATTTAATAAATACTCAATCCCGCTTCTAGATGCTGCATAACTCAAGATGTATAACTCGCAATACCTGAAAGACAACCAACTCTTATAACTTTTGTTAGCCCATTCTTGCCAAAAGCTATTAACTCGCTTCCCAGTACCTATTAAATCATCAATAAAAACTATATGTTTTACCTTCTCGGCCTTCATGCTGGCGTGCGTTGGCTCTACAGAAATGCTCCTAGGCATACTTCTTTCAAGGTTTGTGAGTAAGTAACCAATCGCATCTGCACTCTGATAAAGATGCCGATAGTCTTTTCCAGGCACTTTCTTAACCAACGCACGTTTAACTGGAAAAACCGCGGCTTTCCCATGTTTTTTAACGATAGTTTTAATGCTATTTTCAATCCCGGCACTAAACGCATTATGAGAAACTAGATTCAATGATCTTAACATCGATATAGCAATTGGGATGTCTGCTTCACTAAATTGGCTTAGCCATTCTCTTACATCAGCTATTTCGATTAAATCCATATATTTTGCCTATTAGAGTATTACTCGATGTGCTGGTCTTAAGTTAAGATCAAACATTACATAAAAAACCGATAATCATATATTTCGTTAACAATTTCCGGTGTCTGCTTCACAACATCTGCGAAAACTTGTGAATAAACGAGAGTGACTGGTAACTTTTTGTAGAGCGTATTATTGTTCCAGTCAACCTTCGTCAGCGCAAGAATGCTTGAACAGGTAGCATGCCAGCCTCCATTGCCTGAAAAACGACGCAACATGATCGGGTTCGGTAGAGGAGTAAGAGCCGCTTCCTTGAACACCGGTTGACCCGGATTTTGTTGATTCACCCCCATAACGCTACCTTGAGTCCAGAGCAAGCATTCTGATTCTGTCAGCGGTTGATACAAACCTCTATCTACTGGGTATGATGCTGGAGCTACAGGTTTATCTCCCTTTTTACCGTCAACTTTCAATCCATACCAGTTTGTGCTCTGAATAATCTGCACGAGTTCGATCTCTGTCGAACTGCTGAAAGAATCGAATGCCCCCTGTATTTCATCTTCAGTGAAGTGCGTAGTTTTGTGAATGAAAATTTTTCGTGGCATTCGTCCGTTATGGCTGCTCTGATAAAGGTGAAGGCTTTTTGAAAGAACGGATTGCATTTCCTGGTAGCTGAGATACGGGTTGCCTTTACGATCGGTAATAAATTCGCGCGTGTCGTAGGCTACAAATTCAAAGCCGGTTCCATCCGGATCAAAGACCTGGCTGCAGCACGTTGTATATTCTTGTCCTTCAGCATTTTTCTTGATGGCATAACTGAGTCCGATATAAGCTTCGTCTTTATCCCAGTCCGCCAGCTTCCACGGTATTCCGCCTGCTTTAGCATACAGGGCAACGCTGACACCCCACATGACATTGGCGCGGCATTGTCTCGTTAGCGCAGTGTCGTTGATGATTTGAATAGGCAAATTGAGCGGAGCAACTTTCGCCTTTATTCGGTCATGCAGGTCAAATCCATCATACTCAAAACACTTCTTCCAGCTGGCAGGCAAATACACTAACAGAACATCAAACGCATGTTTTTGTCGAAAAAGACCAGACATCGACTGAACAATCTTATCTGCAAGAGCGAGTCCGTTGCCATTTGCCGCAACACCATGACATTCATCCAGGGCTAAACATCTCAGATGTTCCTGCGGCATAACTAGTGGCACCTTGAAGACTTTCTCAAATCCTCCATACTCCACATAATAGTTCGTCGCTTCCTTCGGCGTAGCTGGGTTCTGCAACTCGCGTACAATGGCATCCAGCTTGCGCATATGCTCTGTGGGGGCAAGGTATGCTAGCCTAACTTGACCTGGAAGGTTAAAACAGGCGCTATAAGGCCCATACTGTGAGAGCCCACGAAGAGGATGTGTGTCTGTACGGTTGTCTTTGAAGAGAAGCAAGGGCTCTGGAATGGTTGAATGTGCCGCAAGCTGCGAAAGATTATCGGCCATATCCCACCCCCAGACTAAAGGCAGTGCGTGTTCCGATCTCGAACTCGGCTTTAAACTCTGCATCAGGGAAACAAGATATATTTACCGTACCGCCACCTCCGATTGAACCGAACAGTATTTTGATCCAGGCATCGAGGATCTGATATGAACATTGATTGAATCGATAACGTCTTCGACTTCGAATGAAATCCGTGGCCTCTTCTCGCCTATCCAATGGCTTTATCCAAATTTCCGGTTTTAGCATGATCCAGAGCTTGCCCCCTCGTTCTTCAAGACGAATCGACACGGCTTCAGCCCAACTCAATTCTTTTGCATTTGTAACGTTTCCGGTAATGTACCCAAGATCTCCTTTGAACCCCACTGCCTTTCTTAAATCCAAAAATCTGTCATCTTTTGCTGAGGCATTCGGTATAACTGCATAATGTGTTCTATGCCGGACACGGTGCAGAATGGGTTTCTCGCGCAATAACGCAGTGAGAATTGCCTCCTCAACAAAGGATTTCAAGAAAGTAGAGGCGGCAACGCTTTGAGCTATCTCATCAATATAGTATTGACCGATGGAATTGATCTCGTCATTTGAAAAAATCTTTCTGATTTCTGGCTCTCCACCCAAAAACAATACCTTTTCCGTGTACGTCAGGAGTGCTTTTGGCGATTTCTGACTTATCCTTTCCTTCAGCTCGGAGAAGGTTATAGGACTAGCCAACGTTACAACTCCGCATCGGATGGATTGAGTGACCACTGGTAGAGCGTTGGTACGCAAGGCCGGAAAGGATTTGCCGGGGCCGGGTAGTGGTATGGAAACGGGACAAACTCGGGCTGTTCGTACTTTGGCATCGATGGCAGCAGGTTTGTCTTTCACCTGTCGCCAAATCTTTGAGAGCATTTCATCAAATGTACCGGTTTCCACCAGATAGGCGCGAACACCTTTGCCTTGTGCGTAAGTGATCAAATCCTGAACGGCTGGCTCCGACTTAGAAATAGAGGGTACGGTCCAGTAGAGCCCATGCGGGAATGCATTGTTCTGATCGATTGCAGCCCGAAGCATAGTCATAACGTTTTCATCACGACCACTATAGCCTGATACAACAAGACCGAACCTGATAGCTGCAGCAAGAAAGCATTTATGTATTTCGCGATCATTGGTCTGCAGATCTGGGGTAAGATTTTTTATTTTTTGATAACGGAAGTCGCCATGAATCTTGGCGTAAATGGGAAAGGCTTCGGTATTCAATGCAGATAAGGCGGCATAGGATCCTTCAAGGTGATAAACAGACAAATGCTTGCCACTAATATCTGAGAAGGCGGTTTCTATGACATCATCAAAGTTGGTTGTGAAAACAACTTTGGTCTGGTTCATCTCAAGTAGGGCAGCAAGAACTCGGTGACCGATATTCAGAGACACCTTTCTGCTGGCAAGGGCTTCTAAAAGGTACTTTCGTTGCGCCTCGTAATCATCGCGGAAGACCAATTCAAAATAAAATGAGTATTCTTCTGGACTCCACTGTAAAGGAAATCCCTTGCTATCCATATAACTTTGGATTTTGCTTTTTATTGCATGATTATTGATGTCATGTTTTTGATAATCCTGATTTTCATGTAAGCAGTAATATCGATGTTTAAGATCCCAAATGATATCGCTAGCAGTAGGCAAACCAGCAGAACGAGACGTTCCTGCCCCTAAAAACCACATCATGTGCTGTGAATTCTGAAGGTAGTGCTGGTAAAACTCATTGTCAGTTAAGACATCCATGCTATTAGATCCCCTGTATACAAGTCTGGAAGTAGTGATTATCTTGTCAGCCCCAAGAATCACCCACCCCGCCGATTATCCTCAAACATCTCCACCGGCATCGCATACCTGAGCCGCCAGACCATCTTAATCGGCCGCTCGCTCTCATAACTCACCATATCCACCGGCCCCAGGTAAGTGAACGGCACTGTAACCCCGTTCCGCTTTTTCTTCCCACGGGCAAATACCAGAACCGTGTAGCCCCGCTCCTGATGATGAATCAGGTTCTGCCCGTCGGTGTGATGCTGGGCGGTGTTGGCCTGGGACTCCCAGTGCAGCAGCTCCCGGCTGATGGGGTAATCCGCATACATGGTGCTGGGGGAGAACTCCTTTTCCGTCTTCTGGAAGGTCACCAACAGGGCATAGGTCTTCTGCTCGGCAAAGTGCATCACCCCGACCCCGGTCTGGCCGCTGCTCTCCAGCGTCGCACGGCCAAAGGCGGCCTGAACCTCACGAATGCCATACTGGGCGTGCAACTCCAGCGGCACACGATACGGCAGCTCCGGGGCAATCCCGGCAACTTCGGTGGTATCCAACGACCAGGCCAAAATCTCGTCCAAATCGGCGCAGATGCTCGGGTTGGCGGCTAGCCGTTGGAAGGCCTCTGCCAGCGAGGCAATCCCCACCTTCTCCGCCCTATCCCCCCAGATGCGGTAATAGAGCAGCATGGCCGATGAACCGGCCAGAGCCAGCGCCTCGATCACCTGCCCGGCGGCAAGCATGGCCAGCAGTTGCCGCAGCAGCTCTGCTTCCCGTGGGCCATTGATGAAGGCCGCCCGGAGCAGGGCTTTCTTCAGCCGCGCCAGATCGGGATCGACCGGAATCGGCGCCAGTTGGGCCTTGGCTTTCCACTCGCTCCACGACTCCTTGGCCAGCAGCACCTCCGGCTCGTAATCGTGGTAGCGGATGAAGTTGCCAAAGGTCAGCTCCTGCCCGGTCTCGCTGGTAAAGGTCTGGAGCCGGTCCGGCACCTGCACCGCCAGACGGCCGAAGTTCTCCCGGATATTGTCCAGCACATACTGGCGGGAGAGGCGGTCAAGCTGGATGGCGCAGCCGGCCGGCAGATGGGGGAAATCTTGCTCCACTTCCTTGTCGATGGCGAAGCGGTGCCGGGGGAGGAGTGCTTTCAGCTTGGTGTCGATGCGGTAGCGGCGGTGGGCCTGACCGACAAAGTCGAGGACGGTGAGGCACTCCTTCTCCGGGGCATGGCGCAGGCCGCGGCCGAGCTGCTGGAGAAAGACCGTCAGGCTCTCGGTGGGGCGCAGAAAGAGGACGGTGTTGATCTCCGGCACGTCCACCCCTTCACTCAGCTTGTCCACGGTGAAGAGGAAGGTGAGCTGGCCGTTTCTCAGCCGGGCCAGGAGGTCGGCGCACTGGTCGGAGTCGATGCCGGAGACAAAGGGGGCTGACGGGATGCCGCGCTGGCTGAACTGCTCGGCCATGTACTCGGCATGGCGGATGGTGACGCAAAAACCGATCCCCTTGAGGCTCGCTACGTCCGGCTCGTAGCGCTTCAGAGCCTCAATGATCGCCGCCACCCGCTTACGGGCGTTGGCCGTATCGAGGACATAGACGTTCTCCAGAGCCGCGGCATCGTACTTGCCATTGCGCCAGAACTGATCGCCGTTGATGGCGATGGGGTCGGCAATGCCGAAGTAGTGGAAGGGGCAGAGGAGCTTCTCCTCCAGCGCTTCAGGGAGGCGGATCTCGGCGGCAAAGCGGTTGCCAAAATCGGCGGCCACGTTATCGCCGTCCATCCGTTCCGGGGTGGCGGTGAGTCCCAGCAGTATCTGCGGGGAGAAGTGGTTGAAGATGGGACGGTAGCTGCCGGCCGTGCCGTGGTGGGCTTCGTCGATGACGATGTAGTCGTAGAAGTCCGGGCCGACCTGCTCCCAGAGGCGGCGGGAGGTGAGCATACCGACGGAGCAGAAGAGGTGCTCCAGACGGGTGGCGTCATAGGGCCCGACCTGCAGTTCGCCGAAATTCTGGTCCCGCAGGATGTTGCGGAAGGTGCCGAGTGCCTGCTGGAGAATCTCCTGCCGGTGGGCCAGGAAAAGGAGCTTTGCCTGCTTCTGTTTCTGCTCATAGAAGCGCTTGAAATCAAAGGCCGCTACCACGGTCTTACCGGTGCCGGTGGCGGCGATGACCAGATTGCGCCAGCGGTCGTGGGCGCTGCGCTCCCGCTCCAGCGCTTCCAGAATCCGCTCCTGAAACGGGTGGGGGGTAAGATCGAAAAAGACCGCCGGACCGCTGATCTCCTTGTTCTTGGCGCGGGCCAGGGCGCTGCGAAACTGCTCCGGCCGGGCCGGATCGAAGGGGACGAATTCCCGGCTGTTCCAGTAAGTCTCGAACTCGACGCTGAACTTCTCCAGCACGTGAGGCATGTCCTGGGCGGTGACTTTCAGGTTCCACTCCAGCCCGCTGGTAATCGCCGCCTGGGACATGTTGGCTGAGCCGATGTAGGCGGTGGAGAAGCCGCTCTGCCGCCGGAAGTGATAGGCCTTGGCGTGGAGCCGGGTCCGCTCGGTGTCGTAGGAGACTCGGACCTGCACGTTGGGGAGACCAGCCAGCCACTCCACCGCCGGGGCATCGGACGCCCCCATGTAGGAGGTGGTGATCAGCCGCACCGGGACCTGTCGGTCACGCAGATCTTCAAAAGCCGGCATGAGGAGCCGCAGACCGGACCACTTGATGAAGGATACGAGGATATCCACCCCGTCGGCGGAGCGTAGTTCAGCCAGCAACTCATGGACAAGCTGGAGATGACCATCTGCTCCGGTAAAGAGACTGCTTTGTGCAAGAGAGGTATGGGGCCGGGGGAGCCCGGATTGGTTGTAGTTGGGCGGGGTGATTTCCAAGAGGAGCGGCTTCTGTTCCGGGATCAGACGGCGCTTTTCCAGATGCCCCCTACCCGGCTCAGCAGCCACGGAGCCAAGAATCCGGTTGCAGAGTGCGAGGCGCTTTTCCTGGTCCGACTCCTCTCGCAGCGCCTGCTCCAGTACCCGGGCGACAAAGGCGGCATAGAGGGCCGGCTGCTCCTCCTGATCGATCTTGCTGAAAACGCGTCGCAGTTCCGGCCGCAGGGCTAGGGCCTCCTGCAAAGCTTCATCGAGAAGTGCTTCGTATATGCCGTGAGCTAAACGCATTGAACCTCAATCCGCCGTAAGATCACCCCAGCACCGCCACCAACTCCCCAATCACCCGCAAATCCTCCGCCTGCTCCTCGCTCAACACAATCGGCTCATACCCAGGCAAGGCACTGTCCGGCCGCAGGATGATCGACGCATGCCGCCACGTCCCATCAGAAAAACTCTCCTTCGTGCTCTCGTAAATCTTGACGGTGTAGTGTCCGCCGGTATCGTTATCGGCTATCTCCCGGTGCGAGGCGAGGACGACCTTGCCGTTCCGTGAGCCGGCCGAGGCGATGCGGAAGAGGCACCAGGCCCCGTTCGGGATGCGCCGGTTCATCGACTCACCCACCACTTGGGCCACAAACAGCCCTTTCCTTGGACGGAATTCTTCCGGCAGTTCAACCCAGTCGCAATCATCCACCTGTTGCTCGTCACTGAAGCCGCCGGCGGCGATCTTGAAGTCGTAGAGCGGTACGCAGTTCTCGTATGGCCGCGCTTGCTCTGGCCCCAGAAGGCGGAACGGCAGGACCACTGCTTCTTCGTCTGCAGGCAGCACCGGTTTCTCGGCAACCTGCTCTGCTGCCGGCCCGATCTGCAGCCGTTCGGCGGAGTACCGGCGTGTCTCCTCGTCTGTGAAGTAGACGTAGCATCCCTTCTGGCCGCGCGTCATGAGGGTTCGGTAGGTGTTCTTGATGATGGCGTCTAGCCGCGCCGCGCCACCTTCGGGATCATCCTTGAGCAGCTTCTTCCACCCCTGGATCGACTTGTCCATTCTCGACCGCTCGGCCGGCCGGGTCAGCACACTGCCGTCGCGGACGACCAAATCCGGCCCGACGATGACGCCGATGTAGTCCACCTCCAGCCCCTGGCAGGTATGAATGCACCCCACCTCGCTGACGGAGTCGGGCTTTATGATCCACGCCTGGCCGTCTGTCTCCAGGTTCCAAGTCGCCCGGTAGTCGCCAATGACAATGTCCTTCAAATGAGGATTCTTCTTGCTGGTCCAGTCCCAGCAGTAGCCTGCCACCATACGTGCCTTGTTACTTATCTTGTTCTTGTCCTTGATCAGGCCGTGCAGTTCGGATGGGCTATCAACAATGCGGAAGTCGTACTCACGGGTATCCAGCGTCTCGTTGGCCGTCTCCCGAATCTGCAGTGTATTGTCGAGCCACGCCAGGTAACCGTTAGAGCCATTGCAGCGAAACTGTGACTCCAGGCTCATCTCCACGACTTCGGCACCTAGCTTCTCCGCCCAGGTGCGGATCGCCTCCTTGTCGCCTATGTCCTTCAGGGTCACCTTCTGGTCTTCGTCGATGAAGAAGACACTCAGCCTGCTGGCGCTGATGATCTCCTTGATCTGGTTCTCCCCCAGGTGGCTGAACATTCCGGACTTCTCGTTCAACCGGTGCGCCTCGTCCACGATGAGGCAACCGAACGTGTTGGGTGGAGTCGCGTGATACGAGCCGGAACCGGATAACATGTTGGAAATATGAGTTTTCCGGAAGTGGCCGGTAAGCTTGGCCTCGTAGACGAGCCGAGGGGCCGAGTTGCGGGTGACGTACTGGACGACATGATCCTTGCCGGTAAGCGCCACCAGGAGGTTAATCGCTAGAACCGACTTACCAGTGCCCGGCCCTCCCTCGACGATCAGGACCTTTTTGGTGTGCTCCGATGCCTGCTCTGCCAACCGTTTCGCCTTCTCGAACACCACTTTCTGGTCGTCGATCAGGACGAATTCCCGGTTGCCCTTGAGCATTGAAGCAAGCTCATCGGCCAGGTTCTTGGACGGCTTGATCTTGCCGTGCTCGATCCGGTACATAATCCGGGTCGTATCGCCGAATTTGACGTGAGTCTTGATGAACTGCTGCAGTTTCAGGGCATCGGGCTTGAGGAAAATCGGTGCCCGCTTGATATGGTCGCTGTAAAACGGATGGGTAATTACCCCGTCGTCTTCGTAGTTATGCAGGTAGGCGCAGGGGTAGAGACCGATATGTTCTTCTTGTACGGTCTGGTTGAAGTCTTCAAGGAGGCGCTTGTAAGACCAGGCTTGGTAGGAGGGGTGAAGGGTTTCGGCGGTGCCGTGCTTGAAGCGGGTAATAACGATGGCGTCACTCTGGGTCAGCTCCGCCTTCTGCCACTGCTTAAGTTCAACGAGAATGGCCGACTCGCGCCGGTCCCTGTCCCGGCCGGTTAGGATGAAGTCGATACGCTTGGAGGTTTGAGGGAGGTGGTACTCGATGGCGACGCCGGCGTCGTGGGGGATTTCATCGTCGCTGAGAACTCGGTCCATATACTGCAGCGAGTGCATCCACGATTCGATTTCGGCCCTGCCGGTACTTCGCCCCGTTGCATTCTGGAAGGCGTTGAAGATGATGCCGCCGATGTCATTGGTCATGACATCTTCTTTGAACCTGGCTTTTGTGGCGGAATAAACGATCAATGCTGGCCCCTGTGAACGCGGATATCGGCCTACAGCTTCGTGTACTTCGTATTCTTCCCTTTTGCCTTTTCTACGGGATATTTCTTTTCGCTCTTCTCGATCTTCCTCAGCAGGGCCTTGGTCAGGTCAACATCGAACAACTGCGAGAAACGGAGCAGGAAGAATAGGACATCGGCAAGCTCATCTTCGATCTCCTCTTTAATTTTAGGGTCATTCAACAATGCCAACGCCTGTTCATCAGACTGAAAGCGGAAATGCTCTAAGAGTTCCGAAGCCTCTGTAATGACCCCTATAGCAAGATCCTTTGGGCCATGGAATTGATCCCAATCTCGTGCTTCGCAAAACTCCCGAACTCTCACTGTTAATTCACGTATTGTTTTTTCCACTTAATCCCCTGGAAAGATTGATTTTCTGTAGCGCGCCCGGTACCCTGGACACAAGATAAGAGTCACGCAGCCTTCTTGAGTTGATACTCCTCGAAAGCCTGTCGTGGGCTTCTGAACCCGAGCTTTTCAACCAGCCACAGCCGGTTGTAACGATCCATGAAGTCAGCTACTGCCATCCTTACTTCTTCGATTGTGCGGTAATGGCGGCCATAGATGACCTGCTCTTTGATAGTCCGATTAAACCGTTCCGTCACCCCGTTGGTCTGCGGTTCGGCAACAAATGAGAAACTTGGGGCAATTCCCCAGAACTTGATCTGATTCTGGAAATGCTCTGAGAGGTATTGGCTGCCGTGATCCATCCTCAGTGCCAACCCTCGAGCAGCAGCGGCACCGACCGAGCCGAAACGGGCCTTGATTCCCATGGCGAGCGGCTGCAATGCGGCAAACCGGTCGCCATTCTTGGTCACATGCCAACCGACGCACTCGGCATTCCAATGCTCGACGGCGGTAAACAACCAGCACCACCCTTCTTCCAGGGTGAAGATCTTGGTGCCATCGGTACCCCACATGACGTTGGGGGCCGCCGTGATGATCTTGCCGGCGTGGTCCTTGGGCTGTCCCTGAACAACCCGGTGAGGGGAGAGCAGATTGTTCTCCCGCATGAGACGCAACACTCGTTTGCGGCCGACTTTTATCCCTTTGACGAAGCGTAGTCGTCCCCAGACCTTACGGTGCCCTTCGCCGACAAAGGGGGATGTCTCCAGGTCGGTCCGGATGAGAGAAAGTACCTCGTCGTCAGAGAGCGGTGTTTTTGGACCACGCTTGAGCAGTACAGCAGGCAATGTTTTTCTGCCTGCACGGCTATAGAACGACGAGCGGGGCACTCCCCAGGCAAGGCAGACGCGCTGAACGCCATAGGCTTTACCGGTGGCAGGGGAGATCGTAGCACTCATTTCTTCGATCTCCTCTGGGCCAAAGGGTGGGCACGCCTCGCTTTCTCCCGCAGTAGCTCGTTTTCCATGGTGATCTCACCGATGCGCTTGAAGGCTGCATCGAGTTCCGCTGCCAACGGATCACCTTCACGAGCCTTGAGAGCAGATTCTATCCCCTGGAGTGCTTTCTGATGCCACTCTTCCAGGCGATAGATTTCGATGCCCAACTCACGGGACAAGGCATCGATTGGTTCACCGCGCATCAACCGCAGGACAACCTCCTTTTTGCGGTTGGCGCTCCAACGTTTGACTTCCGGTGCTGCTCCAGTCGAGCTACGCTCTCCTTCCGCCGCACCGGAGACACTGACATCCTTTTCCATTGACGACCTCCTTGAACACCTAGATTTACCTCATTTTCGTGTCCAAGAAAACCGGGGCCGCCATAAAAGATTGATTTTCCTAATTTGCACCGTACAAAATCCAATTCAAAGTTGTATTCCCAACCCCGCTCAGCAAACATTCGCCTCCAGGGCCCCGCCACCTTCATTCACTCCCTTCCACCACCTTCATCAACCGCTCACTCCGCCAGACACGGACAATCCGGATGCGGGCAGCATCGACCCGATAAACAATCCGAAACGGCGGATGAATAATCTCACGCAGATTGGCAAGCTCGAACTCCGGCACGATCCGTCCACTTTCGGGGAAATCGGCGAGCCGCTCCACCTGGGCGACAACCTCCCCGACCAGGCGCTTCCCCACCTCGGGTACCTGCTGGTCGGCATACCAGGCGATGATGTCCGCCAGATCGGCAACAGCCGACTCGGCAAATTCAATGCTTGACCTGGGCGCCATGGATTCAGTCCAGCCCGAGACGCTTCCTGGCGTCGGCCAGACTCACGGTCCGCCCCTCCTCGATATCAACGAGTCCCTGAACGACCGCCTTCAGAAATGCCCGCTCCTCGGCATCGGCCTCGAAATCCCTGACGGATTGCACAACGGCGACACCCCGGCCCCGGCTTGTCAGAAGCACCGGCCGGTGGGTTTTGTCCACCTGGCTGACAACACGGCCCGGATTGATCTTCAAATCGGAGAGCGGGACGATGTCCTCGGAAAACTTTGTGTTCGTGGTCATACGGCCTCCCAACAGGTGCGTTTATAAGACCAGATAATAGCACCTGTTTGCCGCCGGCACAAACCCATGATTGCCGAATCCGCACCGTGAACAACATCCGGAACGACATGCCCACCCGGCTTGCGTTGACCGGGCCACACCGTGACCACCGTGCCTCTACGCACCCCTGCTCATAAACCATTCCCAACCAAAGGTCAACCCAGGGAAATCCTGACAAAACGCCAGTGCGCCCGCTTCCCCTCCCTAGCAGGCAAAAACGAAAAGGGACCAGACGCTCCGTCCGATCCCTTCCAAACACCCGGCGCATGCCGACCGTCTCACGCCGTGAAACAAGCTCGGCGCCTCACTCCTCCCCCTTTCCCACCGTCAGGACGTAGCAGCCGTCTGCCTCCTTGAGGCCAAGGAGTTTGTGCCCCTCGCCCTTGAGGCTGCGGGGGACGTTCTTCACCGGCTCGCCGTCGTCCAGGAGGAATTCGACCACTGCGCCGGTATCGACCGTTTCCAGCGCCAGCTTTGCTTTGACGAAATTGGTGGGGCAGGTTACCCCGCGCAGATCAACGGTTGTCATGGGCCTGTTTCTCCTTTCCGACCTGGGTGGCGATGGCCTGGGGGGCAATGGTGGCGTTGACCACGAAGGCGGGGAAGCGCTCCCGCAGGCGGGCGAGCAGGGCTTCGGGCCCCTGGGCGCGGATCACGTCGCCGAGCCTGATCCTGCCCTGGCCTTCAGCCTTTTCCTGGTACCACCCCAGGACCGCGGCGATGAAGTCGACCACCTGGTCTTCGGGCAGGAACTCGGCGAACAGGGTGCCCACCAGGGGGCGGCGGCCCCATTTGCCGCCGATCCGCACAGTGTAGCCCTTTTTTCCCGCCCGCCAGGCCTCGGTGGGGCAGACCTTGAGGCAGTCGCCGCAGTAGAGGCAGTTGGCGGGGATGAAGAGGGGCTTGCCGTTGTCTCCCATGGCAATGGCGTCTTCGGTGCATGATTTGGCGCAGAGGCCGCAGCCGATGCAGTGGTCCGCGGAGAGGACAGGCCATACCGCGCCCTGGAAGCCCACGTCATTGGTGGCGGACTTGGGACAGTCAAAGGGGCAGCCGGCAAAGCCGACCTTGAACTTGTGGTGGCCGGTGGGGATGCCGAACAGCTTTTCATCCACCTCAAGGGCCGACTTTTGGGTGTCCACCAGGCCGTTGGGGTTGTACTCGCAGCCGCCGCAGGCGGTGGGCACGCGCACCCGGGCCCCGCAGGAGGCGACCTTCTGGGTCCCCTCCCCCAGCTCGGCCACCACGGCGTCGAAGTCCCTGAAGTTGATGTTGATCAGCTCCACCGACTGGCGCACCGAGAGATGGACCATCCCCTGGCCGTATTTCTCGGCCACCTCGGCGATCTTCTTGAGCCGCCCCACGGGCAGCCGCCCGCCGGGGACCCGCAGGCGCACGGTGAAGAGATCCTTACCCCGCTCCTTGATGAAGCCGCCGGCCTTGAGGTTCTTGAGGTCGATGGCGGTATTCTTCTCCTCGGACATTGATCTTTTCCTTTTCAACAACGGAACATCCGCCACAGAGACATGGAGGAAATCACAGAGATACAATCCATCAGGAGGTCTCGATGTCGAGCTCGTCCACCAGTTCCGTGATGGTGGGATTGTCGCCGCAGACCGGGCACCGGGCGCTCTTCTTCACCGGCACTTCGCGGAAGCGCATCCGCAGGGCGTTGTAGGTGAGGAGCCGGCCGGTGAGGAGGTCTCCCTGGCCGAGCAGGTACTTGATCGCCTCGGTGGCCTGGATGGTGCCGAGCACGCCCGGGAGCACGCCAATGACCCCGGCCCGGGCGCAGGTGGGGATGGCGTCCTTTGGCGGCGGGGCCGGGAAGATGCAGCGGTAGCAGGGGGATTCCCCCGGCTTCACGGTCAGGGTCTGGCCGTCGAACTGGAGGATGCCGCCGTGGGAGTACGGCGTGCCGGCCAGGACGCAGGCGTCGTTGACGAGGAACTTGGCGGCGAAGTTGTCGGTGCCGTCGATGACGAAGTCGTAGTCGGCAATGATCCGGGCGATGTTGGCGGCGGAGATCCACTCCTGGTAGGTCCGCACCCTCACATCGGGGTTGATGGCCTCCATCTTCTCCCGGGCCGATTCCACCTTGGGCTTGCCCACGTCGGGGGTGAAGTGGATCACCTGCCGCTGGAGGTTGGAGAGGTCCACCACGTCGGCGTCGGCAATGCCGATGGTGCCGACCCCGGCCGCGGCCAGGTAGAGGGCGATGGGGGCCCCGAGCCCGCCGGCGCCGATCACCATCACCTTCCCGTCCAGGAGCTTCTTCTGCCCCTTGCCCCCCACCTCCTTCAGGATGATGTGGCGGGAATAGCGCTCGATCTGTTGGTCGGTGAACATGGTTATGCAACTCCGTGCGGAAACGCCGGGCAGAACATCATATCTGATAATCCTCCACAAAGGTCTGAATCCTGCGCGGCCGGGCATAGACCGTTTCGCCGGGGCTGAGGGCGAGGCGCTCGGCGCCGTCGCGGGAGAGTTCCGCCTCGACGGTCTTGCCGGTGCCGCGCACCAGGAGCTCTACCCGCACGGCCGGGCCCACGGACTGGATGTGGCGCACCTGGGCCTCCACGGCGTCGGCGGTCTGGCTCCGCTCCACCTCGATGTCGTGGGAGCGCACATAACCCACCGGCAGGTCCGGGGACGCGGCCCGCGCCTGTCCCTGCTCGGCCCGGCAGTGGAAGAGGTTGACGCTGCCCAGGAAGTCGAAGACAAAGGGATTGGCCGGCTGGTCGTAGACCTCCGCCGGGGTACCCACCTGCTCGATCCGCCCCCTGTTCATGACCACGATCCGGTCGGCCACTTCCAGGGCCTCTTCCTGGTCGTGGGTGACGAAGACGCTGGTGACGTGGATCTCGTCGTGGAGCCGGCGCAGCCAGCGCCGCAGCTCCACCCGCACCTTGGCGTCCAGAGCGCCGAAGGGCTCGTCCAGGAGCAGCACCTTGGGTTCCACGGCCAGGGCCCGGGCCAAGGCCACCCGCTGGCGCTGGCCGCCGGAGAGCTGGGACGGGAAGCGGGCGGCAAGCCCCTCAAGCTGCACCAGGCGCAGGAGCTCGTGAACCCGCTCCCTGATCTCCTGTTTCGGCCGCCTCTCCCGGCGCGGCTTCACGGTGAGGCCGAAGGCCACGTTCTCCTCCACGGTCATGTGCCGGAACAGGGCGTAGTGCTGGAACACGAAGCCGACCTGACGCTCCCGCACGTGGCGGTCGGTGGTTTCCTCGCCGTCGAAGCGGATCGAGCCGGCGTCCGGCGTCTCCAGGCCGGCGATGATCCGCAACAGGGTGGTCTTGCCCGAGCCCGAGGGGCCCAGGAGGGCGGTCAGCTCCCCGGAGGGGACGGCCAGGTTCACGTTGTCCAGGGCGGTGAAGCTGCCGAACTGCTTGGTGACGTTGGCGATCTCGATGCTCATGTCTTGGTTCCTTTATTTCGCTGCGGCGTCCGGGTCAGGCGTCGGCGCGCATCCGCCACTCGACCACGCTCTTCAGGACCAGGGTGACCAGGGCCAGCAGGGCCAGGAGCGAGGCCACGGCAAAGGCGGCGGCGTAGTTGTACTCGTTGTAGAGGATCTCCACGTGGAGGGGGATGGTGTTGGTCTCGCCCCGGATATGGCCGGAAACCACCGAGACCGCGCCGAACTCGCCCATTGCCCGGGCGTTGCACAGGATCACCCCGTAAAGGAGCCCCCACTTGATGTTGGGGAGGGTCACCCGCCAAAAGGTCTGGAAGCCGTTCGCCCCCAGGGTGATGGCCGCCTCTTCCTCGTCCGTGCCCTGGGCCTCCATGAGCGGGATCAGCTCCCGGGCCACGAAGGGGAAGGTGACGAAGACCGTGGCCAGGACGATGCCGGGCACGGCGAAGATGATCTTCGCGTCGTGGTCCTGGAGCCAGGGGCCGAGCCATCCCTGGAGCCCGAACAGCAGGACGTAGATCAGGCCCGAGATGACCGGCGACACCGAAAACGGCAGATCGATCAGGGTGATCAGGAGCTGCTTGCCCCGGAACTGGAACTTGGCGATGGCCCAGGCCGCGACCACGCCGAAGACCAGGTTCAGGGGAACGCTGATGGCGGCTGTGACGAGGGTCAGCTTCACCGCCGCCAGGGCGTCGGGCTCGCGGATGGCGGCCAGGTAGGCGCCCCACCCCTTTTCCAGGGCCTGGGCAAAGACCGCGGCCAGGGGCACGAAGAGAAAGAGGCCGAGGAACAGGAGCGCGCCGGCGGTGAGCGCCCAGCGGACCGGGGCCGGTTCGGTACGGGTGCGGATGGATGATGGCATGGTCGGGTCCTCCGGGTCAGGCGGCGTGGCGCCGGCTCCACTTCTGGAGCAGGTTCACGGCCAGGAGCATCAGGAACGAGAACAGGAGCATCACCGTGGCGATGGCGGTGGCGCCGGCATAGTCGTACTGCTCCAGCTTGGTGATGATCAGGAGCGGGGTGATCTCGGACACCATCGGCATGTTGCCGGCGATGAAGATGATGGAGCCGTACTCGCCCACGCCCCGGGCAAAGGCCAGGGCAAAGCCGGTCAGCGCCGCCGGGAACAGCTCCGGGAACAGGACCCTGCGGAAGGTCTGCCAGCGGGTAGCGCCCAGGCAGGCGGCGGCCTCCTCGATCTCCTCTTCCAGCTCTTCCAGAACCGGCTGCACCGTCCGCACCACAAAGGGGAGACCGATGAAGGTCATGGCCACGAAGATCCCCAGCGGGGTGAAGGCGACCTCGATCCCCCGGGGCTCCAGGAACCGGCCGATCCAGCCGTTGGCGGCATAGACCGACGACAGGGTGATGCCGGCCACGGCCGTGGGGAGCGCGAAGGGGAGATCGACCAGGGCGTCGATCAGCCGCTTGCCCGGCACGCGGTAGCGCACGAGCACCCAGGCCACCAAGAGACCGAAGACCGCGTTGACCCCGGCAGCGGCCAGGGCCGCGCCGAAGGTGACCCGGTAGGAGGCCAGCACCCGGGGGGCTGCCACGGTGGCGAGGAATTCCCCCCAGGTGAGGCTGGCCGTTTTCACCGCCAGGGCCGAGAGCGGCAGGAGCACGACCAGGGAGAGGTAGAAGACCGTGTAGCCCAGGGCCGGGCCGAAGCCGGGAATGACGGTGGTTCGCGTGATTGGTCTTGTCGCCATGGTGGTTGGTCCTTTGCATAATCCCAATGCAGGGGCTGCGGATTTTACGCCATCGCGCAGCCCCTGCATCACGTTACTTGCCCGGGCCGTAGATCCGGTCGAACACCCCGCCGTCGGCGAAGTGCTTCTTCTGGGCCGCCTGCCAGCCGCCGAAGGTGTCGTCGATGGTGAAGAGCTTCACCTTCGGGAAGACCGGGGCATACTTGGCCGCCACGTTCTTGTCGATGGGACGGTAGTAGTGCTTGGCCGCGATCTCCTGGCCGGCCGGGGTGTAGAGGTACTTCAGGTACGCTTCGGCCACCGCGCGGGTCCCTTTCCGGTCGACCACCTTGTCCACCACCGTCACCGGCGGCTCGGCCAGGATGCTGACCGACGGCACCACAATTTGGAATTTGTCCTTGCCCAGTTCGTTCACGGCCAGGAAGGCCTCGTTCTCCCACGCCAGGAGCACGTCGCCCTGGCCGCGCTGGACAAAGGTGGTGGTGGCGCCCCGGGCACCGGAATCGAGCACCGGCACGTTCTTGTAGAGCCTGGTCACGAAGTCGCGGGCCGTTGCCTCGCTCCCCCCCTTCTGCTTCAGGGCGTAGCCCCAGGCGGCCAGGTAGTTCCAGCGGGCCCCGCCGGAGGTTTTGGGATTGGGGGTGATCACCTTGACGTCGGGGCGGACCAGGTCGTTCCAGTCGCGGATGTTCCTGGGGTTCCCCTTGCGGACCAGGAACACGATGGTTGAGGTGTAGGGGGAGCTGTTGTGGGGCAGCCGTTTCTGCCAGTTGGCAGGGATCAGCTTCGCCTTTCCCGCGATTTCGTCGATGTCATAGGCCAGTGCCAGGGTAACCACATCGGCCTCCAGGCCGTCGATGACCGCCCGGGCCTGTTTGCCCGAACCGCCGTGGGACTGTTTCACCGTGACCGGCCCCCCGCCCTTCCCCTTCCAGTGGGCGGCAAAGGCGGCGTTGTAGTCCTGGTACAGCTCCCGGGTCGGGTCGTAGGAGACGTTGAGGAGGCTCACCTCGGCGCGGGCCCCCAGGGGTGCGGCAAGGGCGAGGAATGCTGCGGCTGCGGCTGCGATGGTCTTGATCGGTTTCATGGTCGGCTCCTTTTGGTTTTTAGTCTATCGACTTAGTAGTCTAATAAAGTATAAAAAAACGCCCCGTTCAGATCGTGTAAAAAAGCACTCCGTCCTTCTTCTGCTTTTCCCGCTCCACCCGCTCCAGCACATCGGCCAGGGTGGCCCCGTCGAGGATCGTGGCCATGGCGTCGCGCACATCCTTCATGACGAGCCGAATGCCGCAGCTCCACTCGTCGTCGCACTCCTCGCACCGGGAGTAGGAGGTCTCGCTCACGCACTGGACCGGGGCCAGGGGGCCCTCCAGGATGCGGATGATCCGGCCCATGCTGATCTCCCGCGGGGACTGGGCGAGGTAGTAGCCGCCCCCCTTCCCCTTCTTGCTCTGGAGCACCCCCGCGTTCTTGAGGGCCAGCAGGATCAGCTCCAGGAACTTCTTGGGAATCCGCTCGTCCCGCGCCAGGTCGGCAATGAGGATCGGGCCCTTGTCCCGCTCCCGGGCCAGGTAAAGCATCGCCTTGAGCGCGTATTTTGTCTTTTTCGATATCATAAGTCTACAATCTCGATAGACAATAAATACACATTACCCGATGATAGATCAAGAGATTATTTTACGACTTACCTAATAAACTTTTTAAGGCACATTGTCGCACACATTGATGCAATTTAGATGCTGCGCGAAAGAAAGGGATGACGCTGGCCGTGGATGGCGAGGCAGGGCCCGTCACGGAAGAAGGACTCGCGGCAGGGATGAAGAGTGAACCAGCTCTGCGCTGATGCCGCTGGCGGGGCATCGCCATGATGGCGGCAGCGATTCCCGCCAGCGGTGGATCGCTGTGCGTGGTACCGCGGGCGGCGATCCGACTCAGAACGCGAAGCAGTCACAGCCGATCCCCCAGAAACGGGGGTCAGGGCCGGACCATGCCGGGCTGTGGCTGTGGCACACGCACGGCTCACGCCGCAGGCCGGTGGAAACGGCGGCATTGCCGTGGTATCCGCCGTACGAAGCCACCGGCGACCAATCGGGGCTGACCGGCGGCAGCGGCGGAGCCAGCGGGGCGAATTCGTCGCTCGCGTGAACGATCTTCCCGCCCATGATGGTCAGCACGGACTCGATGTCTTTGATCCGCGCCTCGGGAACGGCGAAGTAGTCCGCCGACAGCACCGCCAGGTCGGCGTGCCGGCCCGCGATGAGCGCCCCTTTGCTGCCGTTGTCGCCGGAGAACCAGGAGCTCCCCTCGGTGTAGAGCCTGAGGGCGGCGGTCCGGTCGAGCCGATTGGCGTCGTCATACAGCGGCAGCCCGCCCACGGTCTTCCCGCTCACCAGCCAGTAGAGGGAAAGCCAGGGGTTGTAGCTGGAAACCCGCGTGGCGTCGGTGCCCGCTCCCACCGGGATGCCCATGGCGAGCATCCGGGCGATGGGCGGGGTCCGCTTGGCTGCCTCGGCACCGTAGCGAGCCACGAAGTACTCGCCCTGGAACGCCATCCGGTCCTGGATGGCAATGCCGCCGCCCAGGCGCCGGACCCGCTCCAGATTCCGGTTCGAGATGGTCTCGGCATGGTCGAAGAACCAGCGCAGCCCCCGAAACGGGATCTCCCGGTCCACCGCCTCGAAGACGGCCAGGAAGCGGGAGATCGACTCGTCATAGGTGGCGTGGAGCCGGAACGGCCACCGGTGCTCCACCAGCAGGGCGACCACCTTCTTGAGTTCCTCCTCCATCGCCGGCATGAGATCGGGGCGCGGTTCCAGGAAATCCTCGAAATCGGCGGCCGAAAAGACCAGCATCTCGCCGGCGCCGTTCATTTTGTAGACGTCGCTGCCCTTTCCCGGCCCGGTCATGGTTATCCAGCGGGCAAAGTCGTCGTATTCCTCTTTGGGCCGCTGGGTGAAGAGGTTGTAGGCAATCCGCAGGGTCAGCTCGTCCCGTTCGGCCAGATGCTCGATGACCCGGTAATCGTCCGGGTAGTTCTGGAAGCCCCCGCCGGCGTCGATGCAGCTGGTGATGCCGAGGCGGTTCAGCTCGCGCATGAAGTGGCGGGTCGATGTGACCTGATCGTCGAAACCGAGCTTCGGCCCCTTGGCCAGGCTGGCGTAGAGGATCAGGGCATTTGGCTTCGCGATCAGGAGCCCGGTCGGGTTGCCCGCCCTGTCCCGCTGGATCTCTCCTCCCGGCGGGTCAGGGGTGTCTTTCGTGTAGCCGAGCGCTCTCAGGCCGGCCCCGTTGACCAGGGCGCGATCATAGAGATGCAGCACGAACACCGGCGTATCGGGCGATACCCTGTTGATCTCGTCGAGCGTCGGCATCCGGCGCTCCACGAACTGGAACTCGGTCCAGCCGCCGATCACGCGCACCCACTGGGGCGGCGGGGTTCTCCGGGCCTGCTCCCTGAGCATCTCCAGGGCCAGGGCCAGGGACGGAACGCCGTCCCAGCGCAGTTCCATGGTGAAGTTGAGGCCTCCGCGGATCACGTGGATGTGGGAGTCGTTGAGGCCGGGAATGGCCCGGCGCCCCTTCAGGTCGATCCGTACCGTGTCCCGGCCCGCGGAGGCCAGGAGTTCCTCGCCGCCTGCCGCGGTAATCCGTCCGTCAGTAATGGCTACTGCGGACACCTGCGGCAGGGACGGATCGAGGGTCGTGATGGATCCGTTATGCAGAATCAGGTCAGGTGCTCGCATGATATCCCCCTTAGGTGTCCTTTCCCAGCCACGGCCGGAGAATGTGGGTGAAAACCGGCATGACCGCGGCGGTTACGGGGTCGTTATCGGTTGCTGTGTTTCCCATGATGTCAGTGTCCTGCGCCTCCCCTGCTGGGAGGCGCCCCATGAACCATCGTGTAGGCATATTCCACGCCTTGGCCGTATGCCCCGCAATGCTCCTTCACCACCGCGATGACGTCGTTGTAGGTCTCCTTGTGCGCCCAGTCGCGTTGATATTCGAGGAGCACCTGCAGTGAGGTCACGGGGACTGCGCCGGCCTGCTCGACGCGGCGCATGGCAGCGTTATGGGCGGTCAGGGTGGTGCCGCCGGAGGCATCTTCCACGGCGTAGACGTCATAGCCCGCCTTGAGGGCCCCCAGGGCCGGGAATGCCAGGCAGACCTCGGTCCAGAGAGCGGCCATGACCAGTTTCTTCCTGCCGGTGGCCTTCACCGCCGCCACGAACGCGGCATCTTCCCAGGAGTTCATGGAGCTGCGCTCGATCGGTTCCTGGCCGGGGAAGATATCCAGGAGCTGGGGCCACATATTGCCCGAGAAGCTCTTGGTCTCCACCGTGGTGAGGATGGTCGGCACCTTGAAGATCCTGGCCGCCTTGGCCAGCAGGATAACGTTGTTGAACAGGGTTTGCCGGTCGATATTGGCAACGCCGAAGGTCATCTGGGGCTGGAAATCGATAAAGATGACCGCGGAGTTCTGGGGATTGAGAAGTTCGGTGTAGTTCATGACATGACTCCTTTCGTCGGCCCGCATTCGGGCACCGGGCCGAACAACACCTCTGATATCAGGATATTCCTCAATCTAATGAAGACAATAAAGTATTTATTTGACGTGCCATAACTTGAGGTTATAGTTAAATTCATTATGGAACTCAGACACTTGCGATACTTTGCCGCTACGGCGGAAGAGCTCAATTTCACCCGGGCCGCCAACAGGCTCCACATATCGCAGCCCGCGGTCAGCCGCCTGATCAAAGAGCTGGAATGCGAGCTGGGAGCCCAGCTCTTTACCCGGGAACGGTTTGGTTTGCGTCTGACTGCGGCAGGAGAGAAGTTTCTTTTTTACGCGCGCCGCGTTCTGCAGGATTGCGAGGAGGGAATACGTGCGGTCAGGGAAAATGGGCTGAATCACCAGAAGCTCACCATCGGCTTCATCTCGACCGCCATGGAGTCGTTTCTCAGCGACGCCCTCGTGAGGCTGTCCCAGGAGCGGCCCGACATCGACGTCACGGTCAACGAGATGTCGCCCGGCGACCAGATTGCCGCCCTGCGCTACCGGCAAATCGATCTGGGGTTCATCGGCAACCCCCACGACGGGGCCGGGGACGAATTCGAACTGTATGTCTTGAGGGAAGTTCCCCTGGTGGCGGTGCTGCCGGTGCGCCACCGGCTGGCGGGACGTTCGGAGATATGCATCGGGGAGCTTGAAGGCGACACCTTCATCGGCTACCTGGAGGACAAGTTCCCCGGCCGGAACCGGGTCATCAGCACTGCCTGCGCCAGGGCGGGCTTCAGGCCCAAGTTCGAGTTGAAGGCCGGGTCGCTGATCGAGGTCCTGGGGATGATCGGGACGGGCAAGGGGGTATGCCTCATGCCGAGCGACGTGGCCGGCCTGCCCCATCCCAATGTAGCTTTCATCCCGCTCCGCGACCCCCTGGACCCGGTCCGCCTGGCAGCGGCATGGCTTCCCGGCAACACCAACCCCGCCCTGCACCAGCTGATCGCTATCCTCGCAGCCGACTGCTCCTCGGACACCGGTCGGACTTCACGCTGAACGGAACCGTTGCGGGAAACGAGAGCCGCATCTTGAAGGTGGGCACAGACGTTACTAATTCGATGGAAAAGTTATTCCGGAGATGCCGTAAGGTGTGAATAAAAGAGGTGAGCTGAAACGCTGTGAGTAGTACATACAAAACAAAAAGGGGCCAGATTCTTGATCTGGCCCCTTGGCTTTTTGGAGCGGGAAACGGGATTCGAACCCGCGACTTCAACCTTGGCAAGGTTGCACTCTACCACTGAGTTATTCCCGCGAAACAGGTTCCCGTTATATAGCAAAGGGACGCGGGGGGAGTCAACACTTTTTTTCTTCGGCGTGAATCCCTACGATATCCGGTGGCCGCTTCAGGCGGCGGTTCGCGTAGTTGCGTCGGCCACGCCGTCTTCGACAACCAGGCCGTCGCGCAGGCGGATGGTCCGGTCGGCGTAGGCGCAGTTGTCGGGGTTATGGGTGACCATGACAACGGTGTGGCCCGCGGCGTTGAGGCGGCGGAACAGGTCCATGACCTCTTCGCTGGTTTTCGTGTCCAGGTTGCCGGTGGGCTCGTCGGCCAGGATGATGGGGGGCTTCTTGACGATGGCCCGGGCGATGGCGACCCGCTCCTGCTCGCCGCCGGAGAGCTGGTTGGGGAGCCGGTCGGCCTTGCCGCCCAGCCCGACCCGCTCCAGGGCTTCACGTGCCGCAGCGATCTTGTCGCGGTTCTTCATCCTGGTAATGGACAGGGGAAGCATGACGTTCTCCAGGGCCGTCAGGTACGGCACCAGGTGGAACGACTGGAACACGAAGCCGAGCTTCTCGGCGCGAAAGTCGGCCAGTTGCTCGCCGGAGAGCTCGTAGAGCCGGACTCCGGCCATTTCCACCTCGCCGGCGGTGGGGTGGTTCATTCCCCCCAGGACCGACAGGAGCGTGCTCTTGCCCGATCCGGACTGGCCCATGATGGTGACGAACTCGCCGTCTTCGATGGTCAGGCTTACGCCCCGGAGCGCCTGGACGGTCTCGTCGCCGCCGGCGTAGTGCCTGGTGAGATCATTGATTTGTATGAGTGCCATTGCGTTCCCCCGAACTATGGTTGCGGTGTACGTTACAGCGCCCTGAGCGCCTCGGTGGGGTCCATCCTGCTGGCGTGGAGCGCCGGGTAGAGGCTCGCCAGCATCCCCACCACCAGGGAGAGGAGGACCGACCCGGCCAGGACCGTAGAATCCCAGACCAGGACGGCGTCCTTGCTTTCGGCCATGAACGGGAGCGCCACGGTGGCCCCGCCCATGCCGGCGGCGTAGCCGACGAGCCCGGCCAGGACGCTCACCAGGGCCGCCTCCAGCAGGATGATCCGGATGATGTGGCTCCTGCGGAAGCCGATGGCGCGGAACACGCCGATCTCGGTGGTGCGCTCGTTGACGCTCCCCATCATGGTGACGAAGACGATGAGTGAGCCGATGAAGATGACCACGCCGGCCACGGCGTAGGCGAAGCGGCGGAAATGGTCCAGGGCCTTGAGCCGCGACTCGACCACCTGCTGGATGGCGGTGACCTTTGCTTCGGGGAGCTTTTCGGCGATCTGCACCACCATGTCGCCGATGGGGCAGCCGGAGCAGAGGGCCGCCACTTCCACCAGGGTGATCCGCCCTTCCTTGCCCAGCAGTTTCTGGGCGTCGGCCAGGGGCATGAAGATGAGGGAGTCGTCCTGGGAGCCGGTCTGATCGAGTACGCCGGTGACGGTGAAGGAACGTCCGGCAATGGTGACGGCGTCGCCCGGGGTAAGATGGGCCGTGTCCGCAGCGGAACTGCCCAGGAGCACGCCCGCGCCGTCCTTGGGCACCTCGCCGAAAACCCGCCACCACTGTTTCATCTTGAGTTCGCTCTCGAAGTCGACCCCCACCAGGAGGGCGTCCTTGTCGCCGAATCGTACCCCGCCAAGAACCTTGGGGGATACAGCCAGGATGTTTTTGTTGTTCTTGATGGCGGTGATCCGCGCCAGGTCCTCCTGACGGATCTCCCGCTGGTCGAAGGTGACCCGGCCCAGGCTGATGCCCCCGTAGCTCATGGAGAGGTCGTTGCTCTGGGGGGTGATCAGGATATTGGCGCCGAATTCGTCCATCTTGCGCCCGATGTCGTTGGACATGGAGGCGGTGAGGGTCATGAGGGTGACGATGGTGGCAATCCCCACGGCGAGCCCCACGGTGAGAAAGAGCATCTTGGCCCGGCGGCGGCGCAGGTTGTTGATCGAGATGTTATGCAGCTTCATGGAGCTCCCCGTTCCTGTGTACTGTTGTCAGGCTGCCGGGCTCAGAAGAACCGGGCGCCGGTGCGGATGTCGGCTACGTTGATAACCAGATTGCCGCCGGCCTGCCGGGCGGGGATGGCCGCCGGGTTGCATCCGCCGCCCGGCCCCTCGCCGATGCGGTCGGTGGCGAACTTCTTGTTGCACTGGCGGCAGGTCATGAAGCCGCCATCCTGCACGTAGCCCTTCTTCTCCTGGAAGCAGACCTCGCAGGCGTCAAAGGCGGCCCGGTAGCTGCCGTTAGGGGCCTTGACCGCGAAGAAGGCAATATCGCGCCCCCCTTCGCTGTGGCGGTAGAAACGGGCCTTGCCGTCCTGCAGGTCGGCCAGGGGAATGCTCACGGCACCCTTCACGACCTTGGCCTTTTCGAACTTGCCGAACCCCGGCAGGCTGAAGGCAGTCACCGCTCCAGCCACGACCAGCACGGCCGCCAGAGCGATCACCCCGAGCTTCATCATCTGCTTTACTGTTCCGGTCTGCATTGCGAATATCCCCCTTGCGCGTTTCTCCCTGCCGGGAGTGTTTCTGAGCGAGTGTTGGTTGTGTTCGTGCGGCGGAGGGGCCGATGAAACTCAACGAGCCCCCGACCAGCCGGGCCCTACTTACCGCAGCAGCCTCCGCCGCACCCGCCACCCTGCCGGACAAAGGCGGTGGTACTGCCGGTCTGCGCCCGGTACTCCTCGGGGGTGAGGACCTGGAGGATGCTGCATCCGTAGCCGGCGCCGGTAACGCGTTCGGCCAGAATCTCGGGCCGCACGGTGCGGGAGTCGAAGCCGACCACGACCTTGCCGGCATCCACGTCCACCTGGACTCTGGCGACGCCCGCCTGTTTGCCGAGCGTCTTCTCGATCTTGCCGGCGCAGCTGCCGCAGGTCATGCCCTGGGCCCGCAGGACGGCCACGCTGTCAGCCGACGCCTCCAGCCGCACCGCAAATGCACAGAGCACCACCACGATCACTGCCGCGACCACGATACCGATGGTTCCTTTTTTCATTGCACCCATGACAGGCTCCTTTGAAGGCGGCTTCGGTTCCGCCGGGTTACGACGGAGTCTAATCCAATTGGCGTGCCAGTGTGCCCGCTTGCGTAATCCATTGATTTATCAACAACTAAAAGTGGGGAAACATATCACGGGGAGGAGATTGCAGAATAATCTCCAGAAAGCCTGTGGACTATTCTGCAACAAAACAGGGCCGCTCCCCAAAGGAAACGGCCCCGTCGAAACGCCGGCGACAGGCGCGGGTCAGCGCATCATGCCGCCCCGGTTGCGGGGGACCATGGTGGAGCCCGACAGGTTCCAGAAGGTGGTCGTGGTCATGTTGCGGAACATGCCCGTCATGTTGACGAAGGTGCCCGGGATGGTGCCGATGTAGCGCGTCCGCATGTTCGCCACGTCGGGGTTGGCGCTCTGGGTGGCCTCGAAGCAGAGTTGGGGCAGACTCAGGTTGATCCGCCCCATGATGTAGCGGTACCGGTTGACGTTGACGGCCGCATCGGAGGAGATCTGCCCGGCCATGAGGTCCGCGATCACCCCGGCCACGGTCCGGACCCTCTGATATTCGGTGTGGGTCGTCGTGTTCGTGGAGCCGGACAGTGCCACGAAATCGTCCGTGGACAGGACAGCGCTGGCTGGGTTCAGGACCGTGAGGCCCAGTTGCTGCCGGATCTCGTGCATGGCATCGCTGACGGATGCATAGTTGCCGGTTTCGTACTTCTCGCGCAGCAGGGTGGAGATGGGACTGATGAAGCCGTGCATTCCCCGGGGGGCCGTGAGGATGTAGCCCTGGGTCAGGGGCTGGGCCGGGGCGTCCATGTCATAGGTGTTGGAACCAACCGCGCGGGCCACCACCGGGTAGAGCGCTTCCTCGCCCGGGGTGATCGCCAGGGAGAATCTGCCGTTCACATCGGTGGTCGTGGCCGGTTCGCCCGAATCCTGCTGATAGTTGCCGTTCCGGTCCAGGAACACCTCGGCCTTGAAGAGGTAGCCGTCCGCCACCGTGCCGCTGATGGTCGTCTGGGGCGCCGCCGACTGGCCGCCACCGCCGCCGCAACCTGCAACCGCCGCTACCGAGAGGACTGCCGCCACTGCCGTCATCGTTCTGATGTTCATCGCTACCCTCCCTGAGATGTGTACGAATTTACAGAATAGAGCAAAGCATTGACCGAATTCAAGAAAAGATCCTGCGGCCGGAGGGCTGGAACCCGGCAATTTCATGATTGACATCCCTCGAACCGGTTGCGTATAGTTTCCCCGTTCCGTAAAGGGGAGTAGCCATCGGTCCCACAGGGGCCGACCCATCGTCCGCCAAGACGGCATCGCTGCCCGGGCGTGGGGCCTTTGTTTCCGGCAGGCAAGACCTTTACCTGACGAGCTCACAGAGCCGGAGGTAGAGGTTTTTTTGTGCCCCGGCGTTATTGACAAAGGAGACATGGATCAATGGAATTATTGACCGACCCCCAGGCCTGGCTTGCCCTGGCCACCCTCACCGCCCTGGAGATCGTCCTGGGCATCGACAACATCATCTTCATCTCAATCCTTTCATCCAAACTGCCGGCGGAACAGCAGGAAAAGGCCCGCCTCACCGGCCTGGGCCTGGCCATGTTCACGCGGGTGGCGCTGCTGTTCTCCCTCGCCTGGCTCATGGGACTCACGGAGCCGCTGCTGTCGGTGCTGGAAACGGATATTTCCGGCCGCGATCTGATCCTGATCGCCGGCGGCCTCTTCCTCCTGGCCAAGAGCACCATGGAGATCCACGACAAGCTGGAAGGGGCCGAAAGCCACGGTACGGTCAAGGCAGCGGCGTCCTTCGGGGCCATCATCTTCCAGATCCTTCTGCTGGACATCGTGTTCTCTCTCGACTCGATCATCACCGCCATCGGCATGGCCAACCAGCTGGCGGTCATGGTGGCGGCCGTAGTCATCGCCGTTGGGTTCATGATGCTCTTCGCCGGCAAGATCAGCGCCTTCGTGGATTCGCACCCGACCATCAAGATGCTTGCCCTCTCCTTCCTCATCCTGATCGGGGTGGCGCTCATCGGGGACGGCCTCGACATGCACATTCCCAAGGGGTACATCTACTTTGCCATGGCCTTCTCCGTGGGGGTCGAGATGCTCAACATGAAGATGCGTGCGAAAGGAAAACCGGTCAAGCTGCACCAGCCCTACACGGAGTGATGCCGACGTCCCGTCGCTCCGGCAGATACTTTTCGCTTGACAGCAAAGGTGCCGCCGGTACACTGTTAGCGATTCGGGCGTTAAATCGGCATGTTACCTCACCCTCTCACCCTCCCCGACCACCTGCTGATACGCTCGTGATTCCATGATGTTACAGAGACCGCCCCTTCTCCGACGGAGGGGCGGTCCGATCCGACGGCACCGGCGCCGACTCTCGTTCAGGAGGAACGGTCATGGCGTTACCGAGTCTGTGGGGCATATTGTCGGCAGCGGCAGGGGTGGCGGCCCTCGCTTCCATCTCCTGGTCACAGGTGCTGCCTCCGCCCGCCAATCAGTACCTGGGGATGTTCGACACCGTTCCCAGCTTTCAGTCCACGGAGGACTGCACCGTCTGCCACACGGGCAGCGACACCATCGCCTTCCGGCACCACGCCCTCATCAACACGACCACCCCGCCGGTCAGTTGCGTCAACTACACCGGAAACCCGGCCAGCCTGGCCAACGGATGCCACGTGCTCATCCCCGACGGCTCGGGGGGGTATACCCTCCAGGACTTCCGCACCTGCGGCGCCTGCCACGTGTCGTCCCCCCACCATTCGACCCGGGCGGCCCTCCAGCTCGACTGCAAGTCCTGCCACGGCAGCTTCGTCGACAATCCCGGCGACGGCCACTATATACCTTCCTATGACCTCGGCGGCTCCATGGCGCCCCATCACCACGGTTATGACGTCAAGGACCCGGTGACCGGTAAAACGATCACCGTCAACGGATGCGCCGCCTGCCACCAGGCGGACCCGACGGCCGTCGATCCCCGGACCGGCGTGGTCAGGCCGGTGTTCGACAACGCCGACACCCACCACGCGACCCAGCTGGACTGCGCGGTCTGCCACCCCGGATCCGACCCGGCAAGCACCACTATCCGGAGCTGCGAGGCCTGCCACGGGCCGGACACGCTCCACAACATCCAGATGGACTCCCCCACGGCCGAGAATATCGGCATCATCGTCCCGTTCAAGGAGCAAGCGGGGTGGGGGCACGTGGGGAGCAACTGGGACTGCATTGGCTGCCACTATTCATGGCTTGAGGTTTCGTGGCTGGCGGCCTCCGCCGGCCCCTGGTCCGCAACGGTCCCCTACCTGAAGGAGCAGAGCGCGTACACCCTTCCGGCCGGCAGCGCCCGGAACCTGACCCTCACGGGTTCGGGCTTCGTCAATGTCGGCGGGGACGGCCAGACCTACTCGTCAGTGGTTGTCCTCGACAACGGCCGGTCGCCGGTGACCATCCAACCGGCCGCCATTACCGACCGTGAAATCCGTATTCTGCTGCCGGCCCTGACCGCGGGCAACTATACGCTGCGGGTGGTCAAGAGCGACAAGCAGAGCAACCGGGCCACCCTGACGGTGGTGCCGCCGCTGCGGATCAGCCGGATCACGCTCGGCGCCGCCGGGACCCTCACCATCACGGGCAGCGGCTTCGGCCCTGCGCCACCCACCGGCTACAAAGCGGGACTCGGCATCTTTGCCGGCACAACCGAAGCAACGGTCATCTCCTGGTCTCCCACGCGCATCGTCGCCACGAGCCCCGCCTTTGCCAGGGGAACCGCCGTTACCGTCAAGACCATCAACGGCACCGTGTCGGGATCGGTGCTGACCACCTCGAAGCACCTGCGCTGAACCGTTCCGCAATGACGAAAGCCCCTGCTTCACGCGGGGGCTTTCGTCATTGTTACCTTCCGGCGCCCTTCCCTACTTCACTTCGTACCAGAACCTGGCGCTGCGCACCGTGCCGTCCTTCACCTTGAACTTGCTCATGATGCCGTATTTCCCCTTTTTGGAGAGGTCGAAGTCGGCGCCGAAGTGTCCCTGCATTGCCATCAGCGCCTTGGTCTGGGCCTTGTTATCCGGCCCCTGGACCTTCAGGTTCACCTCGCCCTGGGTAATGGCCTTGCCGGTTTTGGCATCCTTGAACTCCACGGCAATGTGATGGGTCTCCTTCATTCCCTTGGGCAATTCCATGTTCATGGCTTTCATGTGCTCGGCCATGCTCATGATCTTGAAGGTAGCCTTGACGCCGTCGACCACTTCTTCGTGAGCCGCGGTGCCGTGATCGGCATGGTCGCCATGCTTCATACCCCCCTTGCCGTGGTCAGCGGCCATAACCGTGAGGGGCGCCGCCAGGGCGAGCGCTGCAACCGCGATGATAACTGCAAGTTTCTTCATGATGCGTTCTCCTTTTTTCGTGGTGTTGATTTCGCTTAGTGCTTCATTCCCGAATACTTCAGCTTTCCCTTCTTCAGATCGTGCTTTTTCATCAGCACGAAGATGACCGGCGTCATGATCAGCACGTGGATGGCGGAGGAAATCATGCCGCCGATCATGGGTGCCGCGATGGGTTTCATGACGTCGGCGCCGGTGCCGCTGGACCACATGATCGGCACAAGCCCCATGAGAGCCACCGCCACGGTCATGAGCTTGGGCCGCAGGCGGAGCACCGCCCCCTCGTAGGTGGCGTCGTAGATGTCCTGCTCTGTCACCGGACCGGCCATGAGTTTTTTGTCCAGGGCCTCGTGCAGATAAATGACCATCACCACTCCGGTTTCCACGGCCACGCCGTAGAGGGCGATGAAGCCGACCCAGACCGCCACCGACATGTTATACCCGAGCGCGGCCACCAGGTAGACCCCGCCCACCAGGGCGAAGGGAACCGAGAGCATCACCATGCTCGCCTCCAGGGCCGAGTGGAAGGTGAAGTAGAGCAGGATGAAGATGATCACGATTCCGGCCGGGATCAGGACCTGGAGCCGCGCCTTGGCCCGCACCTGGTTCTCCCACTGCCCCGACCAGGACACATAGTAGCCCGGCGGCAGCTTCAGCTGCTTCTCGACCACGGCCTGGGCATCCTTCATGAAGCTCCCCATGTCGCGGCCCCGGACGTTGAGGAAGACGATGGAGCGGAGCAGTCCCCCCTCGCTGGCGATCTCCGGCGCGCCGGTGGAGACCTTGAGCTTGGTTACCTGGGACAGGGGCACTTGGGCACCGCCCATGCCGGAAACGAGGATGCGCTGAATGGCCGGGATGCTGTCCCGGTAGTCGCGCAGGTAGCGGAGCCGAATCGGGAAGCGGTTGCGGCCGTCAACGGCGGTGGTGAGCGTCTCGCCTCCCAGGGCCGTGGCGATCACCTCCTGCACGTCGGCTACCTTGACTCCATAGCGGGCCGCCGCCTCGCGGTCGATATCAATGTCCAGGTAGTTGCCGCCGGTGACCCGCTCGGCCACCACGTCCGCCGCGCCGTTGACCCCCTTGAGAATTCCTTCCGCCTGCACCGCCAGATCGCGCAGGACGTTCAGGTCGTTGCCGAAGATCTTGAGCCCCAGGTCGGTCCGCACCCCGGTGGAGAGCATGTTGATCCGGTTGATGATCGGCTGGGTCCAGCCGTTGCGCACCCCGATCTGCTGCAGCCTGGCGTCCAGCTCGCTGACGATGTCGTTCTTGGTGATGCCGGGCCGCCATGTATCCTTGGGCTTAAGGATGATGATCGACTCGAACATGGAGACCGGCGCCGGGTCGGTGGAGGTTTCGGCCCGCCCCACCTTGCCGAGCACCAGCTCCACCTCGGGGTGGCTCTTGATGACGGCATCCTGGACCTGGATGATCCGCTTGGCCTCCGTGATGGAGACGTTGGGGAGGGTCACCGGCATGTAGAGGAGCGACCCCTCATCCAGGGGCGGCATGAACTCGGAGCCCAGCTTCATGTAGAGGGGCACGGCAACGAGCAGAGCCACCATGTTCAGGGCGATGACCGTCTTTTTCCACTTCAGGCACCACCTGATCACCGGCCCGTAGAGCCGGATGAAGAAGCGGGAAACCGGGTTGGCGCTCTCCAGCGGCATCTTGCCCCGCATGAAGAAATACATGAGAACCGGCACCAGGGTGATGGCGATCAGGGCCGAGCCCACCATGGAGAAGGTCTTGGTGAAGGCCAGGGGATGGAAGAGTTTCCCCTCCTGTCCCTCCAGGAGAAAGACCGGCACGAAGGAGAGGACGATGATGGCCAGGGAGAAGAAGATGGCCCGTCCCACCTGTTTGGCGCTGGCGATGATCACCTCAAGCCGCCGCGCCTTCCGCTCCTCCTCGGGCAGTTCGGACAGGTGGCGGTAGCAGTTCTCCACCATGATGACCCCGGCGTCCACCAGCACGCCGATGGCGATGGCGATCCCTCCCAGGGACATGATGTTGGAGCTGACTCCCATGAGCTTCATGGTGATGAAGGCGATGAGCACCGCGATGGGCAGGGTCAGGACGATCACCAGGGCGCTCTGGAAATGGAGCAGGAACACGAGCACCACCAGGGAGACGACAATGGATTCTTCGGTCAGGGCCCGCTTGAGGGTATGGATCGCCCGCTCGATCAGGTCGGAGCGGTCGTAGGCGGTCTTGATCTTCACCCCCGGCGGCAGCCCCTTCTCCAGGGCGGTGATCTTCTCCTTCACCCGATCGATGACGTCCTTGGCGTTCTCGCCGTAGCGCATGACCACGATCCCGCCGACGACCTCGCCCTCGCCGTTCAGGTCCAGGAGTCCACGGCGGATGGCGCCCCCCATCTGGACGGTGCCGAGGTTCTTAACGTAGACCGGGGTGCCGCGCATGTCGGCGGTGACCACGATGTTTTCGATGTCCGCGGGCGACTTGACGTAGCCCCGGCCCCGGATCAGGTACTCGGCATCGGCCTGTTCCAGCAGGCGGCCTCCCACGTCGTTGTTGGCCGCCTTGATCGCCTCCATCACGTCGGAGACCTTGATGTTATAGGCAAAGAGCTTGTGGGGGTCCAGGTCGACTTGGTATTCGCGGACAAAGCCGCCGATGGAGGCCACCTCGGCCACGCCGGGCACGGTGTTGAGCTGGTAGCGGACGAACCAGTCCTGCAGGGTCCGGAGCTGTTCCAGGTCGTACCCCTTCCCTTCCAAGGTGTACCAGAAGACGTGCCCCACGCCGGTGCCGTCGGGGCCCAGCGTCGGCACCACGCCGGCGGGCAGGAGCGAGGCCGCGTAGTTCAGCCGCTCCAGCACCCGGGTCCGGGCCCAGTAGATGTCTGCCTTGTCGTCGAAGATCACGTAGATCATCGAAAAGCCGAAGGCCGACGACGCCCGCACCGCCTTTACCCGGGGAAGGCCCTGGAGGTTCACCGCCAGGGGATAGGTCACCTGGTCCTCCACCACCTGGGGGGAGCGGCCGGGAAAGTCGGTGAAAACGATCACCTGGTTGTCGGAGAGGTCGGGGATCGCATCCACCGGCGTCTTGTAGACGGCCCAGATCCCCCAGCCGATGACCAGGGCAAAAAGCATGAGGATGATGACCCGGTTGCGGGCCGAATATTCGATGATTTTCTCGATCATGACGGCTCCATCACATCTTCATGTCATCCATGCCCATGTCGTTCTTCTTGGCGGGAGGCGCGGCCGGGGCCGGTTTCACCCCTTCCTTTTCCATGCCGGGCATCCCTTCGTGGCCCGTGCCGGAGCCGCCCCGCAACTGCGATTCCGAGTCGATGAGGTACGCGCCGGAGGAGGCGATCACTTCGCCCGCCGTCAGCCCCGAGAGTACCTGCACCTCGTCGCCGACCCTCGCCCCCACCTTCACGTCGCGGGGCTGGAAGGTCCCCTCCTTCACCTGCACCCAGACCACCTGCCGGGTTCCGGTATCCATCACCGCCGCAGCGGGGACGACAACGGCCGAGCCCAGGGGCATCTTGATGGCGGCGTTGACGAACATGTCGGGCTTCAGCTTCAGCCCAGGGTTGGAGAGCTCGATCCGGGCCTTGATGGTCCGAGTCTTGGGATCGAGGAACGGATAGACCAGGGAGATGCGCCCCGCAAAGGTCTTGCCCGGCCACGAGGCAGAAGTCACCTCGACCCGCTGCCCCACCTTGACGAAGGAGACGTCGCTCTCGTAGATCTCGGCCTCGACCCAGACCGTGGAGAGGTCGGCGATGGTGAAGAGGGGATCGCCCATGTTCACGTACTGCCCTTCGATGGCGATCTTTTCGATCACCACGCCGGAGAGGGGGGTATAGACGGGGAGCTTGATGTTGGGCTGTCCCGCCTTTTCCAGACCGGCGATCTGCTGTTCCTTCACTCCCATGAGCAGGAGCCGCTGCCGAGCGGAAGCCACGAGCCCCTCTCCCCCCTGGGAGATGGAGGCGATGGGAGAGTCCTTGAGCCGGTCGCGGCTCTTGAGGGCCAGGAGATACTCTTGCTGGGCCGAGACCAGGTCGGGCGAATAGAGTTCCGCCACCGGCCGTCCCCTGGAGACGAAGTCGCCGACCGCGTTGACGTTGAGCCGATCGATCCGCCCCGCCACCCAGGCGGTTACCTTGGCCTGGCGCCGCTGGTCGTAGGCCACGATCCCCGTGGCGGTGATCTCCTTCTGGAGGCTTTTGGCCGTCACGGGCTGGGTCGCCACGTTGGCCATCACCATCTGGGTGGTGGGGATGGCTACCTGGGCGAGCTTCTCCAGTTCCTTGGCGTCGGCGCCGGCTCCGGCGACCTTCTTCACCAGGTCCATGCCGCAGATAGGACATGATCCGGGCTTGTCCTTGATGATGAAGGGGTGCATGGGGCAGGTGTACTCGACCTTGGCCTCGGCGGCGTGGTCGTGGCCGTCCCCTTTGGGGGCTTCGGCCCCCTGCTTCTGGCAGCCAGCAGCGACCAGGGCCAGCAGAAGCGCCACCAGCGGCAGCATGATCCTTCTCGTGAACAACATGGCATATCCCTCGCGATGGCGGCTCACTCCAGTTCCCTCCCCACCAGCGCCTCCAGCTGGGCCCGGCGCATGCCGTGCTCGGCCAGGGCCTCGTAGTACTGGCGTTCGTAATTGAAGACCGTAACCCGGGCGTCCAGCAGGGAGAGGAAATCGACCTTCCCCACCCGGTAGCCGATGGTGGCCGATTCCAGCGACTGCTCGGCCTGGGGGATAATCCCCGTGCGGTAGAGCTGCGCCAGTTTTTCGCTGCGTTCCAGCCGGGCCAGGCTGTCGGCGATGCCCAAGGCAATGGCATTGTTCAGGGTGTTCAGCTCGGCCCGGGCCATGTCCGTCTCGGCCACGGACTCCCGGGCCATGGCGCGGCGGCGCTCCCGCTGCACCGGCAGATTGAAGGTGAGCCCCACCGAGTACATGTCGTACCCCCGCTCATCCATGGAGGGGTCCCGCTGCATGTACTCAAGGGAGAGGGTCACGTCCGGGAATGATTCCAGGCCGGCCAGCCGGTGCCCTGCCGCCCCCTTTTCCAACTGGGCCCGCACGCTCCTGAACTGGGGACGGTTCTCCTCGGCCAGGGCACGCAACTCGGCGGCTGAGAGGGAAATGGGGCGGATCTCCAGGTCCGGCACGCGCCCCACCGGGGTCTCGGCCGGCCTGAAGAGGAGGGTGTTGAGGGTGGCCTGGAGGCTCGTGCGCTGCTGCGCGAGGGCGATCTGCATGTCGAGCATCCGGGAACGCTCCACCTGTCCCTTGAACACGTCCTGCTGGGCCCCCTGCCCCACCGAGTAACGGGTTTCGGCCAGGGTGACGAAGTCGTCCATCACCCGGATGTTGCGTTCCACGATATCCAGCTCCCGATCAACCAGGTAGAGCTGGTACCAGGTCTCCTTGACCATGCGGGCCAGCTCCAGCTTGCGCTCCTCCACCTGCCACCTGAGGGCCTCGGCCTCCCGGTCGGCGATCTCGGTCTTCAGGGCGCGCTTGCCCCAGAAGGGAAGCTCCTGGGAGATGCCGATCACCCGCTGGCTCATGGGGTCCCGCCGGCTGTCCAGGGGATCGCGCAGGAGAAAGTTCTGGAGCTTGAACATGAGCATGGGGTCGGCCAGGGCGCCGGCCTGGGCCACGCGGTTGCGGAACATCTCCCACCGGGCCTCGGAAGCCTTGAGCTCCGGGTTGACGGCAAGGGCGCGGCTCACCAGGGAGTTCAGATCCTCCCCGGCCGGAGCATCTCCGGACCGGGCCGGGCCGGCAAGGAGCAGGACGCAAACCGCCGATGCGAGAAGGGTCCTCAGGATGCAAGTGATCATTTCAGTCTCCGGTACCTCTGGATAGGGTCTCAGATCGGCATTACACAGGCCGTGCCATGCCGTAACCGGTTGAAAGTCCGTGCGGCGCATCGTAGCTGACCGCCGGGCGGTGAAGAATATTCCACAGCAGCGGAGAATATTCTGCGAAAAGTATAGACCCGTAACGAGCTTGCGCAATGACGGGCCAATGGATTCCGGCATGACATCAAGGGATGGAAACGGCGGGTTTCAGGGGGAAGCGTGAAAGGGGGCGGCCGCGGTCGGAATTGCCGACGGCTCGAAATTGCCGGCGGCCCAGCGGAGTACGCGGGCACCGGATGCCCCGGCCAGTTCCGCGGGCGGGGACTGCCCCAGGAAGCGAAGGGCGGCCAGCAGAAGCATGCCCCCTTCCCGCGTCAGATCACGGCCGGCGGCCAGGGACAGGGCGTTGTCCCGCTTGGAGAGCTTGCCGCCGCCGGGGCCTGTCACCAGCGGCACGTGGGCATAGACGGGGGTGTCGAAGCCGAGTAGCCGCTGGAGCACGATCTGCCGGGGGGTAGAGGAAAGGAGGTCGGCGCCGCGCACCACCTGGGTCACCCCCTGGGCCTCGTCATCCACCACCACGGCCAGCTGGTAGGCGAAGAGACCGTCTGCCCGCTTGATCACGAAGTCGCCGCACATCGCAGGGAGGTCGTGGTGCTGCGGTCCCATGACCAGATCCGTGAACTCCACCGGCTCCGCCGGCACCCGCACGCGAAAGGAGCGGGGTTCCTTGCCCGGCGGGAGTCCCCGGCGGCAAAGATTTGGATAGGGGATCTCGCCATCCCCGTCGTGGGGGGCGGTGGCTGCCCGGGCGATCTCGGCCCGGGAGCAGCCGCAGGGGTAGGCGTGCCCTGCCGCCAGGAGCCGTTGGAGGGCGGCCCCGTAGGCGTCGGCGCGGCGGCTCTGCCGCATGATGTCGCCATCCCAGTCAAACCCCAGGCACTCCAGGGTCCGCAGGATGTCATCCGCCATCCCCGGCACCACCCGGGGGGTATCCAGGTCCTCCATGCGGACGAGCCAGAGCCCCCCCTGGCGCCGGGCCATGGCGTAGCTCGCCACCGCCGCCACGAGGGAGCCCACGTGGAGCGGCCCCGTGGGGGACGGGGCGAAGCGGCCGATAACCGGCGGCTGGGGGGTGGAAGGGACGCACATGGGCGGTCTGCCGGAGCGGTTCGAGACGATGCCGGCCTAGCCGAGGAACGAGCAGCAGTAATCGGTAAGGGACAGCACCTTCATGGTAAAGGATGAATTGGCCGGCACATCGAAGGACTCACCCCCGCCGACGCGGTTCCACGCATCGCTGCCCGGCAGCTTGAGATCCAGCTCGCCGGAAAGGATCTCCATGATCTCGGGCGCGCCGGTGGTGAAGGTGTACTCGCCCGGCTGCATGATGCCGAGGGTCTTCTTCGTGCCGTCGGGGAACACGACGGTGCGGCTCACGACGCCGCCGTCGAAGTAGACGTTGGCCTCGCGGATGATGGTTACGTTGGTGAATTCGGACATGGTGTTCCTCCTCTGTGTGATAAGTGGTCGTACTGATCAGCGGACGGGAGAGCCGGAGAGCTCAGCCGCCAGACATTCGATGTGCCGGCCGTCGGTGCCGCAGCAGCCGCCCAGCACCTTCATCCCCAGGTCCCGGTGAAGGGCGGCCACGGTGCGGCCGAAGGTCCCGGGGGACTCCTCCACCAGTTCGGCCGCATTGTCCAGTTCCTCGGGTGAGAGGGCCGCGGTATTGGCCAGCAGCCCCACCACCCGTTGGCGCACCAGGGGCGACGAGTTGGCCTCGTGCAGGAGCGCGCTCCGGAAAAACGAGGCATGGGTGCAGTTCACCAGATAGGCCACGGGCCGGGGGCTCACGGCGGCATCCAGGGCCGCCACCGCCTCCCGCAGCGGCGTGCCGTCCAGGAGCGTCCCCCCGGGCCGCACCACAAAGCTCACCACGTGGGGCATGCCGGTGGCCGCCATGGCCCGGGCCAGCCCCACGGCCTCGCCCAGGGCGGGTAGCGTGGCGGCCAGGAGGAAATCCACTCCGGCGGCGGCCAGGGCATCGGCCTGCCAGGAGTGAAACTCGCGGGCTTCATCCTCCGACAGGGCCTCGGCTGGCCGGTAGGCATCTCCCCGGCAGCTCATGAGGCCGCAGATGAGAACCTTCCGGCCGTAGGCGCCGTAGCTCCGCCGAAGCTCGTCCAGAAACCGGAAATTGTCGCCGTTCACGTCACTGCCGGCCAGTCCGGCCGCCTCGATCCGCTCCCGGCTGGCCCGCCAGGTGGGGGTGGACAGGAGCAGCGGCAGATCGTGACGCGCCCCGATGTCCAGGTACTCGCGACAGATGGTTGCCAAGGCGGCGCGGCCGGCGGGGGCGTACACGAGGGCCGAATTCACCAGCCAGGGGTCCAGGTCCACTCCGGCCCGGCGCAGGCGCTCGATAACCGCCCCTTCGCCGAGGATCACGGGGGACTCCGCCAGAAACGCGGAAAACGATACATAGTCAGTCATGGTCTCGCTCCTCAGGCCACCCCGGCCAGTTCCAGCCGGCCGCCCCAGCGCCGCGCCAGCTCCTCCCGGAGCGGTTCGTGGCCGGGGGCCCGCAACTCAGGGTCCCGCTCCGCCAGATCGAAAGCCTCGGCCCGGGCCTCTTCCAGGATGCGGCCGTCCCGCAGGATGTTGGCCACGCGAAAATCGGGGATGCCCGCCTGGCGGGTGCCGAGGAAATCGCCCGGCCCCCTGATCTCCAGATCAGCCTCGGCGATCCTGAAGCCGTCGGTGGTCGATTCCATCACCCGCAGCCGCTTGACCCCGTCATCGGACAACCGGTCCGACGCCATGAGGATGCAGCGGGACGTGGCACTGCCGCGCCCCACCCTCCCCCGCAGCTGGTGGAGCTGGGAAAGGCCGAACCGCTCCGCGTGCTCGATCACCATCACCGTGGCGTTGGGCACGTCAATCCCCACCTCGATGACCGTGGTGGAAACCAGGATGTCGATCTCCCGTCCCTTGAAGGAGCGCATCACCGCCTCCTTCTCCTCGGGCTTCATCCGGCCGTGGAGAACACCGAGGCGCAGATCCGGGAACACGTCATTGGCCAGGTGTTCGGCCATCTGGGTGGCCGCCTTGAGCTCGCTCTTCTCCGACTCCTCCACCAGGGGGTAGATGACGTAGGCCTGGTGCCCCGCGGCCACTTCGTCGCGGATGATGCCGTAGACCTGCCGGCGGCGGGAATCGGTGCAGATCTTCGTCTCCACCGGGGTGCGGCCCGGCGGGAGCTCGTCGATGACCGACAGGGACAGGTCGCCGAACACGGTCATGGCCAGGGTGCGCGGGATCGGGGTGGCGGTCATCACGAGGATGTCCGGGTTTTCCCCCTTCTTGCGCAGGAGCCCCCGCTGGAGCACGCCGAAACGGTGCTGCTCGTCCACGATGCCGAGCCCCAGCCGGTGGAACTCCACCTTGTCCTGGATCACTGCGTGGGTGCCGATCACGATCTGCACCTCGCCCCGCGCCACCCGCTCCAGGGCTCCGGCCTTGGCCTTTCCCTTCAGGGACGACGTGAGGAGCGCCACGGTCACCCCCAACTGCTCGCACCAGCGGTGGATGTTCAGGTAGTGCTGCTCGGCCAGGATCTCGGTGGGAGCCATGATGGCCACCTGGTAGCCGTTCTCCACCGCCACCAGCGCCGCCAGGAGCGCCACCAGGGTCTTGCCGCAGCCCACGTCCCCCTGCACCAGCCGGTGCATGGGGTGGGGCGCCATCATGTCGGCCTTGATCTCGGCCAGGACCCGGCGCTGGGCCTCTGTCAGGGCAAAGGGAAGCAGCTTCAGGAGCGGCTTGGTGTATGTGTGGTTCACGGAAAACGCGATTCCCGGTTCCAGGGTCACTCCCCGCCGCTTGAGCGCCAGCCCCAGCTCCAGGAAGAAGAATTCGTCGAAAACCAGGGTCCGGTGGGCCGGGTCCCGCCCCTCCTCCAGGGCACGCGGATCGGCGTCGGCAGCCGGGAAATGGACCGCTCCCAGGGCCTCGGCCAGGGGCAGCAGCGCCCGCTCACGGATCACCCGGGCCGGCAGGGCGCTCTCCACGCAGGGGGCGAAGCGGTCCACCACCTCCTTCATGACCTTGCGCAGCGCCTTCTGGTTCAGCCCCTCGGTGAGCGGATAGACCGGCACCAGCCGGCCGAATCCCACCGGGTCCCGCGCCATGGCCGCCTCCACCGTCTCCCCCTCGGCCAGCCAGTCAACGTCCGGATGATGTACCTCACGCTGGAGACCGTACTGGGTCACCTGGCCGGTGAAGATTCCCCGCCGGCCCGGCTGCCAGGCCTTGCGCATGAAGGCCGCATGGTAGTTGAACCACTTGAAGGACATGACACCGCTCGCATCCCGCGCCATCACCTCGAAGAAGCGGCGCCCCCCCTTGGTGGTCACCACGTCGGCCGACACCACCTCCCCTGCAAACACGCAGGTCTCACCGGGGCGGAGCCGGTTCATGGGCACCACTTGGCGGCGGTCCTCGTAGCGGTTCGGGAGCAGGTAGAGCGCATCCTCCACGGTGACGATCCCCTTCCGCGCCAGGATCTCGGCCATCTTCGGCCCCACCCCCTTGATGAACTGCATGGGGGTCTCAAGGTTCTTGCGCGCAATGGCCTGCCGGAGGCTCACCTCAACCGATGGCTCCCGGGCCGCGGACCGGGTCAGCACCAGGCGCCCCTCTGCGTCCGCCTCCACCGCCACCCGGTCGCCGGGCGCAAGTCCGAGGGGTCCCAGCAGATCGGCGGGGATCAGGAGCGAACCGTCTTCAGACCTCTTCATCACGGGCATGGGGGAGTCCTTCACAATGGCTGCGGGGAGCGGAGTGACGTTCCCGCTCCGGAATTCATCATGAGGCCGTGTGGGCATCGATTTCACTGACATACTGCCATCACCATGCGCCGCCCGCAAGGGGATACTTGCGGCCGGCAATCACGCCCCCCTTGATTCGCCGACACCACCCTGTCACTCTTCCATTCGCGACTGGAGAAGGAAACCTTGTGCCCGGGGAGAGTATGTGTTAATAACCTTCCACCCCCTGACTTCCACCTGCAGGCTGTTGAAAAGCTATTGTGGGGCGGCAGCTTCAGCCTGCGGAGCGGCCATGCAGGATCAGGCACTCCAATGACACACGAAAGGGTTGACCATGGCCAAAGAGCTCTATGTGGGGCATATGTCGTACGAGGCAACGGAGGACGATCTGCGGCGGCTGTTTTCGGTGGCCGGCACGGTGACATCGGTCCACATCATCACCGATCCCGAAACGGGCAGGTCCAAGGGGTGCGGTTACGTGAGGATGCTCACCGAGGAGGAGGCGAAAGAGGCGATCGAGACCCTTGACGGGGCACTGCTCAGGAACCGGGTGATCACCGTGAGCGTGGCGCGCCCCCAGAAGCAGGCCACCCGTCCCGCTCCTCGCCGCGGGAAGCCCGGACCGGGCGGCAGACCGGGGAAAAAACGGCCGTCGTAATCCTGCATTATCAACATTTCCACCGCCGGTCACCTACTGGGACTGGGTACTCTCGCGGAGAAAACAGTCCCGCAAAAAACAGGGTGCCAGTGCGGCAGGAAGTCGGCGCAATGGGCTGTTCAGTCGAATCGGGGAACGAAGGCGACGCTTGGATTTTTTCCGGAGGGAGAGTACCCGGCCCCCTTTACACCAGCAGAAACCAGATGTGACAACGTGAAAACAAAAACCTCTATTCAATAATCCGACTATCTGATAGGATTGTTAAAGGAGGTGCAACGATGCAAGAACTACTGTATATGCTTGGTTTTTTGGCGTTCTGGATCGTACTCAACAAATTCATCCTGCCCCGGCTCGGGGTACCGACCTGAATGGCGGACACCTGTTCTCCCGGCGGGAAGAACGAGAAGAAGGACAACAAAGGGGCGTGAGTGATCACGCCCCTTTATTTTTCCGCACGCTGTTGGCCCTGCGCGACCGGTGCGGCTCCTCCACCACCAGCAGGTAACCGTCCGGGTCGAAGCACCAGAACTGTTTGACGCCGTAAGGCTTTTCCTCCAGGGGATAGACCACGTCGAGCCCCTCCTCCACCACCGCGTCGAAGATATCCTCTATCCCCTGCACCTGCACATGGATCGTCATCCCCACGCCCTTGGGGTACTCCTCCAGGCGCTCGCCCAGGAAAGGGTGGGCCTGGACCACGGCAGACTCATCCACGAAGATGATCTCCCAGTCGCCGCTGCGCAACTCCAGGTGCTCGGGCGCGCCCCGCGCGGTGAGCGCGCGGTTCACGTCCAGTTCGAGGATTCCCACGTAAAAGGCTTCGGTGGCGTCCAGGTCGGCCACCGCCAGTTGGATTGAGACGGAGGCTCCGGCCACCCTACATTCCCCCGAACCACTTCATGGTGTAGCGGGAAAGGACGCTCAGGTAATTGGTGAAAATCATCACGCCGACGACAACAAGGAAAAGCCCGGTGACGATCTCCAGGATGCGGATATGCTTCTTGAAGCGGTTGAAGAAGGTCAGGAACTGGTGCATGGCCAGGGACGACAGGAAGAACGGAATGGCCAGCCCCATGGAATAGGTGAACAGGAGAAGGATCCCCTTGGTCACGGTCTCTTCGGTGGCGGCCACCATGAGGATGGAAGCCAGGATCGGTCCGATGCAGGGGGTCCAGCCGGCGGCAAAGGCGAGCCCCACCAGGAAGCTGCCCAGGTACCCGGCCGGTTTGCGGTGGACCTGGAGCCGCTTTTCCCCCAGCAGGAGATGGATGGGCACGAGGCCCGATACGTGAATGCCGAAGATCACGATCAGCGCGCCGCCAACCTTGCGGATGACGTTCATGTGCTCATGGAGGAATCCGCCGATGAAGGTCGCCGAGGCGCCGAGGAGCACGAAGACAAAGGTGAAGCCGGCGATGAAGAGAAGCGAGTGGACAATGGTCTGCTGCCGCACCTTGTGGGTCGGGTGCTCGGACTGGATGTCGGCGAAGGAGAGGCCGGTGATGTAGGTTATGAAGGACGGAATAAGCGGCAGCACGCAGGGGGACAGGAAGGACAGGAGTCCCGCCACGAATGCGCCCACAAAGGTTATGTTGGTTGATTCCATGAATACCTCGACTTGGCGGGGTGCCCTACTTGGCCAGGGCGCCGTTGAGATAGGCGATCACGTCGGGGTGGTCCCACTGCACGCCCCCCACGACCTTCTTGAGTATAACCCCATTTTTATCCACCACAAACGTCTCCGGCACGCCGGTGACGCCGTAGAGTTTACTGGCTTGCTTGTCGGTGTCCATCAGCGTGGGCAGATTAAAGCCCGTCTTGCGGAAGAAATCCTCCACCGCCACCGGCCCGCCGTCGTCGATGGAGATGCAGAGCATCTTGAACGGCTTGCCGGCCATGGCTGCCTCAAGCCGCATCATGGAGGGGATCTCCTCCCGGCAGGGGGGGCACCAGGTGGCCCAGAAGTTGACGAGAACCACCTGCCCCTTCAGGTCGGACAGCTTCACAACCTCACCCTTGAGGGTGTTGAGGGTGAAGTCGGGGGCGGGGTTTCCCTGCACGGCGGGCTTCTGCTCCTTGGAGCAGCCCAGGAGCGCCAGCAGGATCAACAGAGGCAGAAGGCGGACAAATTTTCTCATTTTTTTCTCTCCGGTGCAGTGATCTGATACTTCTCCATCCTGTAGATGAGTGTATGGCGCGGAATGCGAAGAAAGCGCGCCGCCGAACTCTGATTCCAGTTGTTCCGTTCCAGGGCTTCCACCACGATTTCCCGCTCCAGTTGCTCAAGGGAGTATCCCTCGTCGGGTAGGCTGATAACGGGACATTCCGTCGACGGTGCGCGGCGGCTGCGTACCTTGTCGGGAAGGTCCGCCGGGGTGATAGTGTCGCTGCAGCGCATGATGAGGAGCCGCTCCACGGTATTTTCCAACTCCCGGACGTTGCCCGGCCAGCCATAGTCAGCCATGACCTCCAGGGTCTCCGGGGCAAAGGCTACCCGATCGCCGCCGTGCCGCGCAGCAAAGTGGCGCACCAGCAGGGGGATGTCTTCTTTCCGCTCCCGCAGCGGCGGCAGGTGAATCGGTATGACCGAGAGGCGGTAGTAGAGGTCCTCGCGGAAGCGGCCCTCCTCGATGGCCTGCTCCAGATCGGCGTTGGTGGCGGCCACCACCCGGACGTCCAGCTTCCGGACCTCGGTGCCCCCCACCTGCTGAACCTCCTTTTCCTGGAGCGCCCGCAGGAGCTTCGACTGGAGTTCAACGGGCAACTCGCCCACTTCGTCGAGGAAGAGGGTCCCTCCCTCGGCCTGCTGGAATTTTCCCGCCTTGTCGCGCACAGCGCCGGTGAAGGAACCCTTGACGTGGCCGAACAGCTCGCTCTCAAGCAAATCGCGGGGGATGGCCGCGCAGTTGACCGCCACGAAGGGGGCTGCTCTCCGTGAGCTGCGGGTGTGCACGGCACGGGCCACCAGTTCCTTGCCGGTGCCGGATTCGCCGGTGATGAGGACCGTAGCGTCCGTGTCGGCCACCCGGTCCACGACCCGGAAGACCTCCTCCATCCGGCGGGAGATGCCCACGATACTCCGGTAATCCTCCCGCTCCGTGAGAGCCTCCCGCAGGCGGCGGTTTTCCCGGGAAAGCCCGAGCATCTCCAGGGCCTTTTTCACCGTCAGCTTCAAGGCATCACGGTTGAAGGGCTTGGTGATGTAGTCGTAGGCCCCGGCTTTCATGGCGTCGACCGCCGTCTCCACGGCACCAAAGGCGGTGATCACGATGACCGCCGTGTCGGGCGAACGTCCCTTGATTTCCTGCAGGAGCCGGAATCCCCCCATGCCGGGCATTTTCAGGTCGGTGACCACCAGGGCCGGCGAACGCTCATCGAACAGGCGCAGCCCCTCCTCGCCGCTGCCCGCCGTGATCACGTCGTACCCCTCCTCCTGGAGGTTGTATTCGAGTACCCGGCGCAGCGATACGTCATCGTCGACGATCAGCACCCGGGCAGGTTGCCGCTCTTCAGCCATCACTCCCCCATCTCCCCGATCACACCGGCAGCCACACCCTGAAAGTGGTTCCCCTGCCGGGCTCACTCTCCAGGCCGATGGTGCCGCCGTGGGCCTCCACGATCCGCTGGGTAATGACGAGTCCCAGGCCGGTTCCTCCCTCCTTGGTGGTGAAAAACGGAGTAAAGATCTTTTCCCGCTGAGCCGGATCGATCCCACGCCCCGTGTCCGACACCGTGATCTCGACGCCGGCGGGCATATCGCCGCTGGCTCCGCGCATTGCCAGACGCACGGCCACGCGACCGCCCTCGCCGGTCGCCTGGAGCGCATTGAGGATCAAGTTGAGAAAGGCTTGGCGCAGCCGCTCCCGGTCCCCGGCCACCGTCGGCGCTTCTCCCGCCTCAAGACTGAGTCCGATCCCCCGGGCGGTAGCCTCGCTCTCCTGGAGCGTCACGAGTTCACGCAGCTCGGCCGCCAGGTCACATCGTTTTTTCTCCCCATCCAGCGGCCGCGCCAGGCGCAGGAAATCCTCGACCACCCGGTTGAGCCGGTCGGTTTCCTTGATGAGGATCTCCAGGAACTCGAACTTGCGGTCGCCGGGGCTGAAGTCGTCGCGCAGGATCTCCGCCGTGCCCCGGATGGAGCCCAGCGGGTTTCGGATCTCGTGGGCCAGCATGGCCGACATCTCCCCCAGTGCCGACAGGCGTTCGGCCCGGCGCAACTGCTCCTCGATGCCGATGATGAGGTCGGCCTGCCCCCTGAGGGTGCGGTAGGAATCCTCTAAACGCCGGGCGGCGCGCTCCAACTCGTTCCTCCGCTCCTCTTCCTTCTGGCTCAGGTAGCCGGTGATGCCTCCCACCACGTTGTAGAGGAGAATTTCAAGAAACTTCTCCAGCTCCAGCGACGGCCGCGCCCCCCACTGGAACAGGACGTGGGGCACGTAGAGGATACTGACGACGACTGCCGTGCCGAGTCCTCCCCTGAGCCCAAACCAGAAGGCGGCCAGGATGATCGGAAGATAGTAGAGTCTCTGGAACAGATCATGGAGAGCGGGCAGGTGAAGGGGGGTCAGATAGTGGAACAGGCTGATCCCGATAATGAACACTGCCAGCAATGAAATCCGCGCCGAACCGGGCAGTCTCATGGCATTCCCGTGAAAGCGAAAATTTCCCATCCTGCATGCGGAATGGAAACTATGTAGTTCATGACCGGAGATAATGCAAGGACAAAAGGGTAAAACTACATGAATGGACGGACTGCTCCCCGGAACCGCGCGACCCGGCGGGGCGCACGATCAGTGGAAAGGGAGGGCCGTTAATGGGAGAACTTGAGCAGCAGCCCGCTTGAGCGGCGGAATTCGTCCAGGATGGCCCGCGAACCGACGGCGAGAGGGAGAACTCCTTCCTGCCGGGTAAGGGCCTCCTCATGGGTTTCGCCGTCGTTGATGATGATGTCGCCGTTCTTCAGGTGGGTTACGGCGAAGCAGTGACCATCTTCGCGCCGATAGACGTGAATCGCGTAGGTGGTGCCGTTGATCTTCACTTCCGATTGCATAACAAGAGTGACGTCTTCCATCTCACATCTCCCTGCGCCGACAAGGGCGCCGTGCACTGACTACCACACCGGAGAGTGAGCAATATGCGGGCCAATCCGTGAGCAACGGAAATGACTGGCAAAAAACAACGGCAAATCGGAATGATGCGTTATTTGACCAAAGTGTACGGTTATTTAGCGCTTGCGATTCACCACATAATCGGCAAGTTCAATCAGTGCGGCTTTTTCCTGTGAATCAACAAATGCGCCAAGGTGGGCCTTGCAGCGGGCGATATACTCGTTGGCAACGGAGACGGTGTACTCGATGCCGCCATACTTGTGGACGAGGGTGAACACCGATTCGAAGTCACCCGGCTCCAGGATTTCCTTTTCCACTACGGCGGCGATGGTTTCGCGCTCTTCGTCGGAGCACTTCATGAGGGTATGGATAAGAGGGAGCGTGATTTTCCCCTCCTCGAGATCGTGGCCGATTTCCTTGCCGAATTGCTCTTCGCTGGCCGTGTAGTCGAGGGTGTCGTCCATGAGCTGGAAGGCTATGCCCAGGTCCATGCCGAAGTCGCGCAGTGCCTCCTGCTGCTCGGCCGACGACGTGCCCAGGATGGCACCGGCCTCGCAGGCGGCTGAAAGGAGCACGGCGGTCTTGCTCTTGACCACCTCGATGTAGCGCTCCTGGGTCATCTCCAGATCACTGGTGCAGAGGAGCTGCAGGACCTCTCCCTCGGCGATGATCGTCGTGGCACCGGATATGACCTTGAGAATCCGCAGATCCCCGGCCTCTACCATGAGAGAAAAGGACTTGGAAAAGAGAAAGTCGCCCACCAGTACCGAGGCCTCATTGCCCCAGACCTCGTTGGCGGAGGCGTTGCCGCGGCGCAACGTGGCGTTGTCGACCACGTCGTCGTGGAGCAGGGTTGCGGTGTGGATGAATTCGATGACGCTGGCGAGGGGAACGTGGCGATCGCCCTGGTAGCCGCACAGCTTAGCCGAAAGGAGCAACAGCATGGGACGAATTCTCTTGCCGCCGCTGGCAAGGACATACTCTCCCACCTTGCGGATCAGATAGACATCTGATTCCAGGTCCTTTCTGAACTGTAATTCGACGTTTTTCAGGTCATCCCCGACCAGGGAAAGAGCAGCGTGCATCAGGCAACCTCGGGTAAATTTTCGCCAATACTAGGTAATTACGCCTTTTTTGTCAAAGCATTTCTCTCCGTTCTTCTTGCGGATAGCGTAAACCAGTCGAATCGTGACCCCTTTCTGATTGATTTTTGTATCATCCTGAACTACCATTTGAAATTCAAGGTACAGTACGGGATGAGGAGGTGTACAATGGGACACGCCACCGAAATTCAAGTCCTCGTTGTGGACGAATCGGCCCCTTCCCGTGCGTTCATCGCATCGACCCTTGAAAATGGCGGATATATCGTCACATCGGTCGCCTCCGGCGAGGAGGCCGTCCACGAGGTCAACGCCGCCCCCTTCGACATCCTGGTGACCGACATCAATCTTCCCGGGATGAGCGGTCTCAATCTCCTCAAACTCCTGAAAGACTCATTCCCCGACCTGGAAGTGGTGATCGTCACGAGCAACGCCTCCAGCTTCACCGCCATCAAGGCCCTTCGCCTGGGGGCCTACGATTTCATCATCAAACCCGTGGACGACCCCGCCATCCTGACCAACATCGTGGGCCGCGCCGTCGAGAAACAGTCCCTCACCCGTGAGAACCGGCGGCTCATGGACGACATGAAACTGAAGAACCGGGAACTCCATGATGCACTCCACCTGATGAAATCTGCCAACCGCCTCTGCACGGCCATCTCGGCCTCTCTGGACGCGGGCGAGATCCTGAAGCGGCTGGTGGAAGGGGCCGTGGAGGAAGTAAAGGCGAAAAAGGGATACCTTCTGCTCCTGGACCGTGATGGTAGTTCCTTCTCCATGAAAGTCAGCGTGGGTGTGAGCCGCACCCTCGCCAAGGGATTCAGGCTCCGCCACGACCAAGGGATAGCCGGGCTCGTTGCCACCAACAACAAGCCCCTGCGCATCGACGAGGAAGTGCCGCCCCCCCTCACCCACCGGATGCTGGAGGAAGACCCCAACGGCGAACTCTTCACAACTCCCGGCATCGTAACGGTGCCGCTCCAGTTCAAGGGGCGGGTGGCGGGCGTGGTAACCCTTTCGGGCAGGGCCGACGGCAGGGCTTTCACTGATGCGGAAATCGAATTCCTCACCACCCTGGCGAACCACTCGGCCATCGCCCTTGACACGGCAGGTGCCTTCTACAAGCTCAGGAAGGGCACCTCCTGACCCTTTGCCGCCTCCCCGCCCGTTGCATCACCGCTGCCATCCAGTACAATCCTTTATAACCCCGACGCCCCTGTGATATTCCCTCTCCCCCGCCGTATCCGCGGAGGAACGCCGTGTCAGACAATTTCGCTTCCCCGCACGACCGGGACCTTGACGAGCGGGTGCGCCCGCCCGGCTGGATCAACCCGTCTCCGGCTCCGCGCTATGACCTGGTGGTCGTTGGTGCCGGCACGGCCGGACTCGTCTGCGCGGCAGGCGCAGCAGGGCTCGGTGCGCGTGTCGCGCTGGTGGAGCGCCACCGGCTGGGGGGCGACTGTCTCAACTACGGCTGCGTCCCATCCAAGGCCCTCATCCGCGCCGCGCGGGCCGCTCACGATGCCGGGAACGGCGCCCCCTTCGGCGTGACGGGGTGCCACGGGACCGGCGTCGACGGTGCGGCCGTCATGGAGCGGATGCGCCGCCTGCGGGCGGAAATCGGCCGTCACGACGCGGCAGTGCGCTTTCGTGACCTGGGGGTCCACGTCTTCTTCGGCCAGGGTAGCTTCATCAGCCGGAACGCCCTGGAGGTGGACGGACGGCGCCTGAATTTCGTTCATGCCGCCGTCTGCACCGGTGCCCGGGCCGCAGCCCCTCCGGTCCCGGGGCTGGCGGAAGCGGGGTACCTCACCAACGAGACGATTTTTTCCCTCGCAACGCTTCCGGCGCGACTGGCCGTCATCGGCGGCGGCCCCATCGGCTGCGAGCTGGCCCAGGCCGCGGCACGGCTCGGCAGCAGCGTGACGGTGATCGAGGCCGCCCCGGAGATCCTGCCGCGGGAGGACACCGACGCCGCGGCCCTGGTGCGGCACGCCCTGGAGCGGGACAGGGTATCGTTCCTGACGGCGGCAGCTGTCGTCGGGGTGGAACGGCGGAGCGGAGCCCGGACGCTCATCGTCCGGCAGGGGGATCAATCCCATGAGGTGACGGCTGACGAGATCCTGGTGGGGGCCGGGCGAACGCCGAACATCGAAGGGCTGGGACTGGAGCGGGCGGGCATTGTCGCCGATCCGCTCCGAGGGGTCAGGGTCAACGACCGGCTCCGGACCGACAATCCGCGAGTCTACGCCGCCGGCGACATCTGCTCCCCCTACCGATTCACCCACGCCGCAGACGCCATGGCGCGCATCGTCGTCGCCAACGCCCTCTTCGGCGCCCGGCAGCGGTTCTCTACCCAGATCATTCCCTGGTGCACCTACACCGACCCGGAGGTTGCCCACGTGGGCCTCTACGAACGGGAGGCCGGGGAGCGCGGTCTTGCCGTGGACACCCTGACCGTCCCCCTGACCGAGGTCGACCGGGCTCTGCTTGACGGGGAAGACGAGGGTTTCGCCCGGGTGCACCTGAAGCGGGGCACCGACCGGATCGTCGGCGCCACCATCGTGGCCCGCCACGCCGGCGAGATGCTGAACGAGCTGACCCTGGCCATGTCCGCCGGATTGGGCCTTTCCGCCATCGGCCGCAGCATCCACCCCTACCCCACTCAGGCCGAAGCGATCAAGAAGCTGGCCGATGCCTGGAACCGGACCCGCCTCACCCCCGGGGTGAAGCGGCTGATGGGGATCATGCTGACCCTGCGCCGGCTGTGGCGCTAGCCATGAACTACGTGCGAATCATGGAAAATATGAATATATTCCTATAGCCGATTGCCTCCGCTCCCGGCCTGGTATATAACCATCGTTCATGAACGCACAACGAATTATCGTCATCTCCTTCTGTGTCGCACTGGTCGCCCTGTTCTTCATCCTGGACCTGGGACGGCTGCTGACCTTTGCCTCGCTCAAAGCCAATCATGGGGCACTGCTGGCCTTTTACGGGGAACACCGCACCCTGACGGTTGCCGTTTTCCTGGCGATCTACATCATCCAGACCGCCCTGTCGCTGCCGGGGGCCACGATCCTTTCCCTTGCCGCCGGCGCCCTGTTCGGGGCCGTGGCAGGGACTGCCTGGGCGGTGACCGGCGCCACCATCGGGGCGACGCTGGCCTTCCTGCTTACCCGTTACCTCTTTCACGATGCGGTCCAGCGTCGCTTCGGCCCCAGGCTGGAGGGGATCAACCGGGAACTGGAAAAGGCCGGACTCAACTATCTGCTCTTTCTGCGGCTCGTCCCCCTGTTTCCCTTCTTCCTGATCAACCTGGGGGCGGGTCTGACGCGGCTTCCCCTGCGCACTTTCGTGCTCGGGACCTTCGTGGGGATCATCCCGGGCGGTTTCGTCTACGTCAATGCCGGCGCCAGTCTGGCCGCCATCGCGAGCCCCGCGGACATCGCCTCGCCGCGGGTGATCGGTTCCTTTGCCCTGCTGGGGCTCTTTTCGCTGGTGCCGGTTCTGTACAAGAAAATTACCGCTCAAAGGAGAACCTGATGGACTCGTACTATGTACCCGACGATCTGGCGAAGTTCGGCGACATCGGCAAGGATGCGCCGGACTTGGCCAAGAAGTTCTTTGATTACTACGGCGCAGTGTTCGCCGAGGGAGAGCTGACCGAGCGGGAAAAGACCCTCATCGCCCTGGCCGTTGCCCACGCGGTCCAGTGCCCCTACTGCATCGACGCCTATACCCGGGCCTGCCTGGAGAAGGGATCGAATCTGGGCGAGATGACCGAAGCGGTCCACGTGGCCAACGCCATCAGGGGCGGCGCGGCCCTGGTCCACGGGGTGCAGATGCGTAAAATCGCCGAGAAGCTGTCGCTGTAGCCGACCGGACCATGACGGAATCCCTTGCGCAATCCTCCCCCTGCATCGAGGCGTTCTCCCGCGCCCTGGAGCGGTGCGGGCTGGAGCTTCGCCGGGATCGGACCACCACCCTCCAGGTAAACGTGGGGTTCCTGTGCGACCTGGCCTGCCGCCATTGCCACCTGGAGGCGGGACCATCCCGGACCGAGATCATGACGCCGGAAACCATGGAGGAGGTCATCGCCTACGCCTCCCGATGCCGGTTTCAGGCCATCGACATCACCGGCGGCGCTCCGGAGCTCGTCCCCGGCATCGAGCGGCTGGTGACCGGGCTGGCGCCGCTGACGCCCCGGCTTATCATCCGGACGAACCTCTCGGCGTTCCTGAACCCCGGCGTGGCGCACCTGCCCGAGCTGCTCAGGTCTGCGGGCGCCGCCATTGTTGCATCGTTCCCCTCGGCCAACGTCGGCCAGGCCGAGGCCCAGCGCGGCCACGGCATCATGGAGAGGAGCATCACGGCCCTGAAACTCCTGAACGATCTCGGCTACGGCCGCGACGGGAGCGGCCTGGAACTGGACCTGGTGGCCAATCCGACCGGCGCGTTCCTTCCCCCCTCCCAGTGCGAGGCAGAACAGAAGCTCCGCCGGGACCTGGAACGCAAGTACGGGGTGGTCTTCTCGCACCTCTACACCTTTGCCAACGTCCCTTTGGGGCGCTTCCGCCGCTGGCTGGAGGACTCGGGCAACCTGGAGGGATATCTGCAGCGGCTGGCCGGAAACTTCAATCCGGCCACGGTGCCCGGCCTCATGTGCCGCGCTCTGGTCTCCGTGGCCTGGGACGGACATCTCTACGACTGCGACTTCAACCTGGCCGCCGGCCGGGGGCTCGGGGGAGAGCGGCGTCACGTGGCCGACATGGCCTGCCTCCCCCCGGAAGGAACCCTGATCCCCACTGACGATTACTGTTATGCCTGCACCGCCGGTTCCGGTTTCACCTGAGGCGGCGCCATCGGAGCCCCGGAGGGGCCCGGAACACCATGAAGACCGGAGGAGTCCAATGAACGCCCATGAACTGTGGCAACGCTACCAGACCTATCTTCTTTTCGACGCGGACACGGGACTCATCCTTGATGTCAGCAGAATGGCCTTCAGCGATGATTTCTTCGCCTCCATGGAGCCGGCCATGCAGCGCGCCTTCGACGCCATGGAACGGCTGGAGGCGGGTGAGATCGCAAATCCGGACGAAAACCGGATGGTGGGGCACTATTGGCTCAGAAGTCCCGAACTGGCCCCCGACCCCGCTATCGCCGCCGCCATCAGGGAGACTGTTGATCGTGTAACGGCCTTTGCCGCTGATGTCCATAACGGGGTGGTGACGGCGCCCCGAGCCCGCCTCTTCCGCAACGTCCTGGTGATCGGCATCGGCGGCTCAGCCTTGGGGCCACAGTTCGTGGCAGATGCCCTGGGCGGCCACGGCGACCGGATGCGGCCCTTCTTCTTCGACAACACCGACCCTGACGGCATGGACCGGGTACTTGAGACCCTCGGAGCGGATGGGCTGGCGGAAACCCTTGCCATCGTCATCTCCAAGAGCGGCGGCACCAAGGAAACGAGGAACGGCATGCTTGAGGCGGAGGCGGCCTACCGGCGTGCCGGGCTCGACTTTTCCCGTCATGCCGTGGCAGTCACCGGCGCCGGCAGCGAGCTGGACCGGACCGCCGAGGCCGGCGGCTGGCTGTGCCGCTTCCCCATGTGGGACTGGGTCGGCGGCCGCACCTCGGAGACCTCGGCCGTGGGACTCCTGCCGGCCGCGCTCCAGGGAATCCCCATCAGAGACTTCCTCGATGGCGCCCGGACCTGCGACACACTGACTCGCCGGCGCGAGACGCTCCGCAATCCGGCGGCCCTCCTGGCCCTCATGTGGCATCACGCCACCCGGGGCAGCGGCTCCCGCGACATGGTGGTGCTCCCCTACAAGGATCGCCTGCTCCTCTTCTCCCGCTACCTCCAGCAACTCATCATGGAATCCATCGGCAAGGAGCTGGATCTGGACGGCACCGTGGTGAACCAGGGGCTCACGGTCTACGGCAACAAGGGCTCCACGGATCAGCACGCCTACGTGCAGCAGTTGCGTGAGGGGACCAACAACTTCTTCGTCGCTTTCATCGAGGTGCTGAAGGATCGCGAGGGGGCCTCCCTGGCGGTTGAGCCGGGCTTCACCAGCGGCGACTACCTGTCCGGCTTCCTTCAGGGGACCCGCACCGCCCTGAGCGAAAAGGGACGCGAGTCACTCACCATCACCATTCCCGCCATAACCCCACGCACGGTGGGTGTCCTGGTGGCCCTCTTCGAGCGGGCCGTGGGGCTCTATGCCTCCCTGGTCAACATCAACGCCTACCACCAGCCCGGCGTGGAGGCGGGGAAAAAGGCGGCAGGCGGCGTCCTGGCCCTCACGGGCGAGGCACTGGCATTCCTGCGACGGGAAGGGGGCACCCTTTCCGCCACGGAGATCGCCGCGGCACTGGGCAGGCCGGAAGAGGCGGAAACGATATTCAGAAGCCTCCTGCACGCCGCCGCCAACCCGGACCACGGTGTCGTCATGGAAGCGGCATCCCCTCTTACCCGGAGCCGCTTTTCCGCCCGATGAACGGCCGCGCCGCCCGGCACCTGATACTGGTAGGCGGAGGGCATGCCCATCTCCATACCCTCCGGCGCCTCCGGGAGCTTACCGGAGCGGGCATCGCCGTCACCCTCGTCACCCCGGCCCGCCATCACTACTATTCGGGCATGGGGCCGGGAATGCTCGGGGGGCTCTACACGGAAGAGCAGGTTCGCATCGACGTGCAGCGGCTGGCGGAATCGGGCGGCGGGCGGTGCGTGATCGGCGAGGCAGCGGGGCTCGATCCGGACTGCAGGCTGCTCCGGCTCACCGACGGCAGAGAGCTGGCCTACGATGCCCTCTCCCTTAACGCCGGATCGATAGTGGCCGGGCTGGTCCCCGCCCTGCCCGGCGTCTACCCGGTCAAACCCATCGCCAATCTGGCCCGGGCAGTGGAACGGCTGCGGGAAGCGGGCTGCACCGCGCCTCCCCGACTTCTGGTGGTGGGCGGCGGCGCGGCCGGTGTGGAGATTGCCGGCAACGGCCGCCGGCTGCTGGGCGATCGGGGCAGCGTCACCATTGCCAGTGCCGGCCCCCTGCTCGCACCCTTCCCTCCCCTGACCCGTGAGTTGGTCCGCGCCTCCTTCGACCGGCGCGGAATCCGAATGATCGAAGACGCTCCCGTTTCCGGCTGGACAGACGGTACGGCCATCCTTGCCGACGGCCGCCGGATCCCATTCGACGTCGCCCTGATTTCCACCGGCGTGAAACCGCCTCTCCTCCTCGAAAGCCTGGGGCTTCCCCTGGCCCCGGACGGCTCCCTGAGCGTCAACCGCTTCCTCCAGTCGACGGGCTCGGCGTCAGTATTCGGCGGCGGCGACTGCATCGCCTTCGAAGGTGCTCCCCTGGCGCGGGTGGGGGTCTATGCGGTCCGCCAGGGACCGCTTCTCCACGCCAACCTCCGGGCGTACCTTGGCGGGTGCCCCCTTGCCCCCTTCAAGCCTCAGAAGCGCTTTCTCCAGATACTGAACCTGGGTGACGGCACCGGAGTGCTGGTCCGGGGAAAGATCGTCCGGCACGGCACGCTCCCCTGGCTCCTCAAAGACCTGATCGATCGCCGGTTCGTGCGGAGCTTTCAAAAGTAAAAGGATGCTGGACGGAATGTGTGAAGGGGGCTGAGTCTCGTCAGAAACCCTGGGTTGCCAGAAACTGCTGGAATGAGGCAAGATCGAAGGAGGTATCGGGCTTGAGCGGGAAGCCGGTGTTCGGCTCCCGGTCCGCCATGCCGATGGAAAGCACAAAGATGTCCGACTGCCCCGGCGCCAGGAGGCGGGGCCCCCACTGGAGGACGATGACCCGGTTCTGCGGATGGGAGAGGGGCACCCGGGCGGAAACATTGGCAAAGGTGCCGATCCTGTTGGAGAAGTAGACCGTATCCGGCGTGACGGGGCCCTGCCACTCGATGAAATTGGCCAAACCGTTGCGGTCATGCGTCTCGCCGGCCGCTTCGTTGCCATAGTCCACATAGCCGGCCCAACTGTGGCGTTTCAGGTCGAGGGACCCCTCATAGGGAACGAGGCCGTCGACAACCCAGCCCACGTTACCCTCGGCAGATCCGTAGTTCCCCACCCATGGTTCGTCGCCATAGACATAGAAGTAACCCGTGGGCTGCGTGCCGATGTTGGTCATCCGGATCACGAGGGTCACATAGCGGGTACCGGCCCTGAAGATCATGAAACGGTCCATGGACACCGGTACGCCGTCAAGCTCGAACCAGTGGCTGCTGCCGAGAACGAGCCGCCGGGGCGTCGATTCCAAAACGCGGCTCCCCCGGTATTTCCAGGCTGAAGGTGGCATCACCGCGGCCGGATTGCTCCACGGCGAGATGGCCTCGTTGACGTTGCACCAGATGTGATGCCAGGACGCGCCGTCGAAAAACGCCATCCCGGTTTCGTTCATGCTCTGCCGGCGGTCCCTTTCCAGGTCGAAGGGCAGTCCGCCTCCCACGAACAGCCCCCGGCTCTCCTTCCCACCGCTGTCCAGATACCTGCTGAGACAGGTAAGATACTCCGTGCCGTCGGCGGCAAAGCTCCGGACGAACCCGCTCCCGTCACGGCGGAACCACTCGTATTCAAGACGCGGCCCCCCGGTGGCGTGGCTCACATTGCCATTGAGAAAACGGAACACTGGCTCGGCCGGCAGGGCGAGGAGAAGAGCGTTCTCGTCGCCGAGCAGCAGGTCATCCTTTACCAGGTAATGGCCGTCCACCCCCCTGAGGATGTAAATTCCCTGCCAGTGCCCATAATAGCGGAACCGCAGCGACGTGACGGCAGCAAACACCACCACAAGCAGGGCTGCAAGGGTGAACAGCCGACGTTTCGGCCACCTGAACAAGGGAATTTGTGGGATCGCCATGCGTCATCCTGCCGGAAATAACTGCCGGCAACCGAACCTCGCGACCGGTCGGGCGCCATGGTTCATTTACCGCAGTATCCGCCATACGATAGTGTCATATGACAGACTCACTTTCGGTTAGGATAACGCTAACATTAAACGTTATGCTACATAAGAAATTTTAATTATTATGTATACATAATCACAAATTATTGATTTTGCACATTTTTAAAATTGACCGTCAAAATCTGACGTACAAAGGCAGGAATTAGAGGGGAAGAAAATGCGTGACCCGCTTCCGCTATTTGCCCATCTCCTTCACGATCTTGCCATAGAGGTCTTCGGAGTCAATGCCGCAGATCGTTTTTCCGTCCACAAGGGCAAAAGGGGTCTTGTGGCAGGGACCGCACTTGCCGACGCAGTCCTTGATCCTCACATCGAGCTTGGGGAACTGTTCATGCAGTCGCTTGACCACTTTGTTCTTCCCCTTGTTGTGCTCGCAGAAGCGTATTTTCATCATGCCGTCCTTTCACACGCCGACTGCGGCGGAGGCAGGAAGAACCGCCTCCCCGCAGCCGGTCTCGTACACCGCTCAGCAAGACATCACGGCGCTTGGCCGTCGACTGGGGGGGCGGTGAACACCCGCACACCCAGTTCGTTGTCGATCATCAGCAGGCCGTAACCGTTGTCTCCCACCAGCTTCAGCTTACCGATGATCTCCCGGTCGTTTTCCTCCTCCTCGATCTGCTCGGTCACGAACCACTGGAGGAAAATCTGGGTGGCATGATCCTTCTGCCGGACCGCCAGCTCGGTCAGATCGTTGATGCACCGGGTGATGTACATCTCGTGTTCGAGGGTCTTCTCGAACATTTGCAGCAGGGAGGCGAACTCGGCCGGCGGTGCGTCTATGGGACCGAGCGTCACGTGCTCGCCCTGGCTGTTGATGTACTGATAGAACTTCATGAAATGAAGCATCTCCTCCTGGTACTGGACCATGAACCAGGTGGCGGCCCCCTTGAGCCCCATGGAGTTGGCATAGGACGACATGGAGAGGTACAGTTGGGCCGAATAGAGTTCGATATTCAAGTGCTTGTTGAGGGCTGCGGCCATCTCGGTGTTCAGCATGGATGATGTTCCTCCTTGAGTGTGGTGAGTTGGGATCAGTATATCGGAAAACGAACGAAAGGCCAGGCAGTTCAGCCGGCAGGGCCGGTTGAGAGATTGCTGATGGAACGCTCGGCCTCCACGATCACCCGCCACAGGTCTTCGCTGTCCCCCAGCCCCACTTTCACCAGGTAGGCAGCGATGCTCATGTTGGTCCGGGCGCGGAACAGTTCGACCTGACGGAGAAAATCCGGCTCCACCTGATCGGAATCGCGCAGATAGGCTTCCAGGAACAGTTCCTCGGGATAGGCGTTCACTATTTCCCCATAGTGATAGAACTGGTTCCGGAACTGGGCCAGGAAGCACCCCACGTCAAAGGCGCGGGGAAGCACGTAGGAGCTTTCGAAGTCTATTGCCGCCACGAACAGGGTTGAACGGTTCTCCATGACATCCTGGCCCACGAACACGTTTTTCGGATGGAAATCGCCATGGCCCTGCACCATGTACGCACTCCCCTCCGCCACCACCCGCCGCTCCTCTGCCGCCACCGCAGCGAGAATCTCTTGCACCTTGCGGGTGTGCCTGTGCCCGATGGCGGTGAACCGCTCCAGGTATCGGGCCAGACGCTCGTCTTCCCGGACCAGAAATTCATCGCGCGGCGTGATCCTGAGGCGGCAGCCATGAAGTCGGGCCAGCCAGCCGGCAGCCAGTGACAGGTATGCTCTCCCGTCCTCCGGTTCGGCCGTCAGGAGCTTGTCGAAGAGCGATTTTCCGCGCAGGCCCTGTTCGATGAGCGTCATGGAGGCTTCGTCCTCATCGATGGGGCGGGGTACCCTGAACTTCCCCTCATCGAAGCCGTGGCCGACGATCTCCCCCATGATGCGAAATGCCCGCTCGGCGGACCGCCACTTATGCCGGGTGCCGATCTCCTTGATGATGAGCCGTTCGCGCACCTCGTCGGCCCCCTTGGTACCGATGGTCACCTCGATGACCTGGCTGTTGGCGCCCGAGCGGGGAATCTCCTTCAGGAACGGCCGACACCTGCCGTGCCTGATCTCGGCTGCCAGGTCGGCGATGGTCTTGACGGCATGGTCGAACTGGGTCGGATAGAGCCCTGCGTAGTTTTCACCATGGGTATCTGTGCCCGCGATGGCAGTGAACCGGTCGCGATGCCAGTCCTGGAGCCCCTGACTGTTCTCCCGCACCGTGTGGTTGGAGTTGAAGATCTCCACACCGTCCAGCAGCGGATGGCAAAGCTGCTCCGGCGTGGGGCGCTTCCCCCTGCGGTAGGGATGGGCCCAGACAAGGGCGGCAGCCGGGTAGCGCCGCCGGATTTCAGCCAGCGGAGTCCCCCGCTCGATCGTCGCATCCGCCCCGAAGACGAGCACATCGCCGAGTTCCGGCGTGGTTACTTCCTGGCCGGCAAGGATGACGAAATGGTCGGGTACCTCCGCCCGGCGCCGGACATCGGCCAGTTCAGAGGCTTCCCAGAGGTGATGGTGATCCGTAAGAACGATCCCCTGCAGGTTCTTCGCCGCCACCTGCCGCACTAGGTTCACGGCCGCAACGCCGCTGCAGGAGGAGTATTCGGAGGTATGACAATGCATCTCGATCAGCACGGTGAATCCTCCCATCATCGTGGTCTCAGGACAAGGATACCAGACCCCCTCCCGACAACAACCGGTCCGTCCAATCCGGGCCCGCCCGTTTTACAGGCAACCTACACAACCGTGTACATTTTATAATCACTAAACCCACCTCACCGCGCGCCTCCAGCACGCCTCCCCCATAAAATTTGCCGATAAATCAGGCAATTGCCCACCTCAACATCACGCCATGCACAGTTTTGGTGCAGTACGTGCATAAAATGCAGGCAATCTACTCAGAGAGACAGGACGCAATCTGTTCACACAGTTGACTGTCTACATTTTAATCAGGGGAGGAATCATGTCACCGCATCAAGTCGACGAGAAACTTCAGGGCATCTATCAGGACGTTCTCAAGCGCAACCCGGGCGAAGTGGAATTCCACCAGGCAGTGGCCGAGGTGCTCGAATCCCTCGGCCCCGTCGTCACCAAGCACCCCGAATACCTGGAGCGCAAGATCATCGAGCGGATCTGCGAACCCGAACGCCAGATCATCTTCCGGGTACCCTGGCAGGACGACAAAGGCCAAGTCCACATCAACCGCGGCTTCCGCGTGGAGTTCAACTCGGCCCTCGGTCCCTACAAGGGCGGCCTCCGCTTCCATCCGTCGGTCTACCTGGGCATTATCAAGTTCCTGGGCTTCGAGCAGATCTTCAAGAACTCCCTCACCGGCATGCCCATCGGCGGCGGCAAGGGGGGTTCCGACTTCGACCCCAAAGGAAGGTCCGATGATGAGATCATGCGTTTCTGCCAGAGCTTCATCACCGAGCTCTACCGCCACCTGGGCGAGCACACCGACGTTCCCGCCGGCGACATCGGCGTGGGCGGCCGCGAGATCGGCTACATGTTCGGCCAGTACAAGCGGATCACCAACCGGTGGGAAGCGGGCGTGCTGACCGGCAAGGGGCTCAAGTGGGGCGGCTCCCTCGTGCGTACCGAGGCCACCGGCTACGGCGCAACCTTCTTCATCAACGAGGCCCTCAAGGTCCGCAAGGATTCCTTTGACGGCAAGATCTGCACCGTGTCCGGTTCCGGCAACGTGGCCATCTACACCATCGAGAAGATTCACCAACTGGGCGGCAAGTGCGTGGCCTGCTCCGACTCCAACGGCGTCATTTTCCACGAAAAAGGTCTCGACCTGGACCTCATCAAGCAGCTGAAGGAAGTGGAGCGTCGCCGCATTGAGGACTACGCCTCCTATCACAAGGATGCCAAGTACATCGCGGGCGGCAACATCTGGGACATCCCCTGCCAGGTAGCCATGCCGTCGGCAACCCAGAACGAGATCAACGGCAAGGATGCCAAGACCCTGGTGAAGAACGGCTGCATCGCCGTGGGCGAAGGCGCCAACATGCCCACCACCCCCGAAGGGGTCAAGGTATTTCTCGACGCCAAGATTGCCTACGGCCCCGGCAAGGCTGCCAACGCAGGCGGCGTCGCAACGTCGGCCCTGGAAATGCAGCAGAACGCCCAGCGCGATTCCTGGTCGTTCGAAGACACCGAGAAGAAGCTTGAGAACATCATGAAGGGCATCCACCGTCTCTGCCACGAGACCGCCGAGGAATACGGCGCCACCGGCAACTACGTGCTCGGCGCCAACATCGCCGGCTTCACCAAGGTTGCCGATGCCATGGTGGCCCACGGCCTCGTCTAACAGCCTGGAAGCAACCAGGCAGCCCCATGCAAAAAGCCCGGTCCGGAGATGATCTCCGGGCCGGGCTTTTTCGTTCAGACGGCTGGCGCCCACGGTCCATGGCGATTAGTCAAGGTAAACATGGCTGCTCAATGACGCAGATGCCCCACAACGGTTTTGCAGCAGCCTGCTAGAACTTTTCGAACTGGTCATCCAGGTAGTCGCCGTCCATCTTCAGGTCCACGCCCTTGCCGGCTACAGCCTTTCGCGGCGCGACAGGCTCCGTCCGGCGTTCGTTGCCGTGGCCCAGGCGCAACGCAGCGGGCTTCTTCGCCACCGCGGCCGGACGCACGGCCGGAGATCTCCCGGCAGCCCGCCCCTGCTCGTCGGTTTTGAAAAATGTGATGGTCGACTGGAGATGCTCCGCCTGCCCGGCCAGCTCTTCGCTGGTGGACGCCATCTCTTCGCTGGCGCTGGCGTTCTGCTGGATCACTTGGTCAAGCTGCTGGATCGCCTTGTTGATCTGCTCCGCTCCCGAGTCCTGCTCCTTGCACGCGGCACTGATCTCCTGCACCAGTTCCGCGGTACGCTGGATATCCGGCACCATCCGCGCCAGCATCTCGCCGGCCTCTTCCGCTACCTGAACGCTGGAGGCAGACAGTTCGCTGATCTCGCCCGCTGCCTTCTGGCTCCGTTCGGCAAGCTTTCTGACCTCGGCCGCTACCACTGCGAACCCTTTGCCGTGCTCACCGGCACGCGCCGCTTCGATGGCTGCGTTCAACGCCAGCAGGTTCGTCTGACGGGCTATCTCCTCGATGATCGAGATCTTGGAGGCGATTTCCTTCATGGCACTCACCGTGCCGGCAACAGCCTTGCCACCCTCGCGGGCATCAGTGGCGCTCTTCAGGGCGATCTTCTCAGTCTGAGAGGCGTTGTCCGCGTTCTGCCGGATATTGGCCGCCATCTGCTCCATGGAGCTGGAGGCCTCTTCGGCCGCGGCTGCCTGCTCGGTGGCTCCCTGACTCATGACCTCGGAGCTGGAGGAGAGCTCCTGGCTGCCGGCAGCAACGTTATCGGCCGAGTTCTTCACATCGGTTACAATGTCACGGAGCTTGGCAACCATGTCGTTGAGGGCCGCCACCAACTGCCCCACCTCGTCCTTCCGATCAATGTCGAGGGTGCTCCGCAGGTCGCCGTCAGCTATCTTCAGGGCGAATTCAACCCCCTTCAGGACCGGAATGCTGATGGAACGGGAGATGAGCAGTGCCAGAACAACGCCGATTACCAGGGCGGCAATGCTCAGGGCGATCACGGCGGTCTTGGTGCTGTTGGCGTTGGCGATCATCTGTTCATCGGAGAGGATATTCTTGCGGGATGTCTCATTTAGCCCGGCCAGGTGCTTCTGCACCAGCTGCAGGTTCGGCTGGGTCTGACTCGCGAAGATGATCTCCGCGTCCTTGCGGCCCTGCTCACCCTGCTCTTTGTTGTAGGCCTTCTTGATGAGCCCTGCCGACTCGTGGAGCTTGCGGTGGGGTTCCTCGATGGCAGCCAGTTCGTCCTTCAGCGCGGGAAGCATGGCCTCGGCCTGCTTGCGTCCCTCGCCGTAGTACCACTCGCCGAACTTGCACTTGGTGTGATCCACCTGAACGGTGAGCTCCCTGACCTTGCCATCCAGCAGGAACGTGCTGACGTTCTTGGCCCAGTTGAGGTGATCCACCTCCCGTTGGAGGAGCTCGGCCCGCAGTTTGTTCCCTTCGCTTACCTCGTGGCCGTCCCTGACAACCTTTGACAGGCCGTTCACCGCCCAGACGCCGATGACCGCCAGCAACACAAGGACACTACCGATGCCCGCAAGCACCTTGAGACTCAGCTTCAGGTTCTTCCAGCTCATTGACACCTCTCCTTCCAGTTACTCAGGGTTTTCCCGGACTCATCTCCGAAAAACCTTATTTCACTCCAACTATTGCGTGTATCGGTTTACCCAGTAAAACCTTGAGGAGTTTTTTTAAAACAAAGGCCCACCAACTAAAACAATTGGTCTAACAACACGACAAACTGACACTTACAGATAATAAAAAAACCGCGGCACTCGCCGCGGTTTATCACCTCACCTATCAGGGGAATTTCTCAGATGTTAAAAAAGGCTATGGTTGCCTGGAGCTGTTCGGCCTGACTCGCCAGTTCTTCGCTGGTGGACGCCATTTCCTCGCTGGTGGAGGCGTTCTGCTGGATCACGTTGTCCAGTTGCTGGATGGCCCTGTTAATCTGGTCCGCGCCGGAATCCTGCTCCTTGCACGCCGCGCTGATCTCCTGCACCAGTTCTGCGGTCCGCTGAATATCGGGAATCATGCGGGCAAGCATCTCTCCAGCCTTCTCCGCGATTCGCACGCTGGATGCGGACAACTCACCGATCTCTCCCGCAGCTTTCTGACTCCGTTCGGCCAGCTTGCGCACCTCGGAGGCCACCACCGCGAACCCCTTGCCGTGCTCGCCGGCCCGGGCCGCCTCGATGGCCGCGTTCAGGGCCAGCAGATTCGTCTGGCGGGCGATCTCTTCAATGATCGCGATCTTGCCGGCGATAACCTTCATGGCCGATACGGTCTCGGCAACCGCCTCCCCTCCCTCGCGGGCATCCGCGGCGCTCTTGCCGGCAATTTTCTCGGTCTGGACCGCATTATCGGCAGTGTGTCTGATAGAACCGCTCATCTCCTCCATGTTGCCGGACGCCTGCTCTGCCGCTGCCGCCTGCTCGGTGGCCCCCTCGCTCATCTCCTCGGCGCTTACGGACAGCTCGCGGGCACCGGCGGCCACGTTGTCCGAAGCAGACTTGACACTGGTGACTACCTCCCTGAGCTTGCTCACCATATTGCCCATGGCGGCAAGCAGGCGACCGATCTCATCCGTCCCCTTTGCTTCAACGGCAACGGAAAGATCGCCCGTGGCCAGCCGGTCTACGGTGGCAACTGCGTCGCGCAGCGGGCGCACGAGCCGTCCCGACACGAACCCGGCCACAAGACACGCCAGCAGAACCGTGCCCACTGCGCTGCCGACGATGATCAGCTTGAGGCGATCGTAAGATTCGAAGAACTCACTTTTCTTTACGCCGACGTACAGCACGCCGATGATCGCACCGCTCGCATCCCGGAGCGGATCATAGGACGTAAAGTAGGGAACGCCGAGAATATTCGCTTCGCCGCGGTAAGGTTTCCCTTGCTTGAAAATTGTATCATAGGCGGGCCCCTGGAGCTTTGTGCCGATGGCGCGGCTGCCGTCCTCCTTCTTGACGTTGGTGGAAACCCGCAGGTCGCCCATGAAGATGGTTGCCGTCCCGCCGCAAAGATCCTTCACCTTGTCGGGAATCTCAAAGTTGTCGTTTACCACGTACTCGCCGACCATGAGCCTGCCATTGTCGATCCGGGCGTTGGCTCCCTTCTGACGGAGCAGTTCCCAGAGAGTCTTGAGCCGCGTTTCCTGGGAAACCGTGGCAACCCTCATCAGATCGGCCTTGAACCGCGCAAGGCAAATGGCTGTGATCACCGTTGCCGTCAGAACAACGATTATCGCGGTCATGGCAATGAGCTTCCACCGGATAGTCATGTTGCGCAATCCCATGCATACCTCCCGAACATTCACAATGTGCTAGAGATATCTTTCGACGGCCCGCCACCCATCTTTAACGATGATTTAACGGCCATGCCGAACCAACAGCAGTTTTATAACCGCGTATACCATACCTGGGAATAAACTGCCGGGAGCACGCGCCGCAACTGCCCCGGCATCATTACATCTTCCTGCCTATGCCCCACACGTTTCCCGATGCTGCCGCAGAGATGAACAGGTGCCCGCTATCAGGAATTTCCTGATATCAGCGAACGAGCCTCAGAATCCATGAAACTCCGTTGCCCGAAAAGACAAATGGCTCTCCGGCCGTGCCGGAGTGCCATCACGAGCAGCGGGCTCGGCACATTTCAATGCCACGAGCGCGCGTGATCGGACGCGGGGATAATCGCGGCCTGCGCACGGGTGACTTCTCCTCTCAATCGGCTGAGACGGCGGGAGGCAGCGGCACCGTCGCTCGACCGTACCGCCGCCTCCACCTTGGCGGCGCAGCTGGCAACGAGAGGTGCCCCTACCGTTGCCGCAGCTCCCTTGAGGGTGTGAGCAGCAGCGGCGGCGCCGGCATAGTCGCCGGCAGCGAGGCATTCGTCGATCCGGTCGCACAGTTTGAACGCTGACTGGGCAAACGTGGACAAGAGTTCTTCCACTGCGTGGTCAAGACCGGCTTCGGTGAACTGTCTCCGCTGAAACTCCAGATCGAACGGGAAGAAGCGCGCAGGATCGCCTGACGGTGGAGTCGTTCCGACGGGCGGATGCATCTGCTCACCCTCGGCACATAAAAGGATCATCCTGCGAAGCTCTTCCCGCAGCAGAGGTTTGGTAAGATAGCCGGTCACGTCCGCTTCCAGGCACCGCTCACGGTCGGCCGCCAGAGCATGGGCCGTGAGGAAGACGATGGGCGTCGACCGCGCCCGCTCACCGGCCTCTCCCCGGCGAATCGCCCAGGTGGCCTCGATGCCGTCCATTTCGGGCATCGAAATATCCATGAACACCAGTTCGAAATCCCGGTCACGGAGGACGTCGATGGCCTCCCGGCCGTTGGTGACGGCGGTCACCCGCTGGTTGAGGGCCGTGAGGAGCCCGACGGCCACGGTCCGGTTCAAATCATTGTCCTCAACCAGGAGAACCTCAAGGGACGGCAGCTCCCTGTCCTGCTCCTGGTTTTCGGCGGCGCAGTCGTGGAACTGCGGGCCATCAGCCGGCTCCAGGGGGAGACACACGCTGAACGTGGCGCCACTGCCCGGTTCGCTCTCCACGGCGATCGTTCCTCCCATCAATTCCACGAGCCCCTTCGTAATGGCGAGACCGAGGCCGGTTCCGCCGTAGATGCGAGTAGTCGAGGAATCAGCCTGGCGGAACATCTCGAAGATACTCTCCTGCTTGGCCTTATCGATCCCGATGCCGGTATCGCTGACGGTGAAGACCAGTCCGGCACCGGCGGGAGCCTGGTCTGCGACCATGGTGACCACGCCGCCCGTCGGCGTAAACTTGAGGGCATTGGACAGAAGATTGGTCAGTATCTGACGGAGGCGAGCCGGATCGCACCAGACGAACCGGGGCGTCCCCTCGCCCACGCTGACACTGAGGCTGATCTGCTTGCGCGTTGCCTGCACGGCGAACAGGCGCCGGAGCGATTCGACAAAGGAGCGCAGCTCGACCGCCTCTGGAAACAGCTCCAGGCGCCGGGCCTCCACCCGCGACAAGTCAAGGATATCGTTGATGATGATCAGCAACGACTCGGCGGCAGTGGTCGAGTCATCCAACAGGCGGCGTTGCTCCTGAGTAAGCGGAGTGTCGACCAGGAGCTGGTTGATGCCGATGATGGCATTCATGGGAGTGCGGATCTCATGGCTCATGGTTGCCAGGAAATCACTCTTAGCGCGGCTCGCCTCTTCGGCATCCTTGCGCGCCAGGATCAGCTCTGCGGTCTTTTCCTCGACCTTTTCCTCCAGATTGTGGATGAAGGTATGGAGCTCGGTCGACATCACATTGAATGATGCGGCGAGTTCGTTCATTTCGCGGCCGTGATCGAGGGGAAGCTGCTCTCCGAGATAGCGGCGGTCGTGGGCAATCCGACGGGCCCCCTCGGTGACAACGGCCAGGGGTTTCAGGACGAGACGCTCGAAAATCCGGTTCTGGACGGCGAAAAGAGCGGCAATGATACCGAAGAGCAGCGCCGACAGCTTAAGGGAAAAGCTGTTGGCCTCGGCATAGGTCGAAGCCAGGGGGATGCGGATTGAGACAGCCGACACAAGCTCATGTTCGTGACGGCCAAAACTCCGCTCGGCTCCATAGTTGTGGACAAGTCCGGCGGGGGCCTTCTCCGGGCTGCTATGGCAGAGCAGGCACGGCTTTTCCATGGTTTCACCCCGGACCATGGAAACGAAAAACGGTTTGCCGTCGATCTTCCGCACGCCATTGAACGAGGTCACCGCCGCGTCACGGCCGGCCCGCTCCAGGAACGCACGCTCGAAGGAGTCGGCCTCGTTCAGGGGACTCCGGGCGTTGATGGCGCACTCCTTATAGTAATACCCCTTGCCGTGTCGGGTCTGAAATATCTTGTCGATCTCCCGGACCGCATAGGTAGAGGACATCCAGGCCGGATCGAAGTACTCCTTGTCGCGTAGCGGTTTCGTCAGAGCGAGAAGTCGTGGCTTGAGCTGCTGATTGAAGTACGTATGGATAGCAAGGTAGCGCGCAAGGATTCGTTCGGCATCCCTGCCGGCATCAATGAGTGCAAGCTGTTTCTGGGCCACATTGACTACCAGGACAATCGCAAGGGATGCCACACAAAGCAGCAGCAGGTTTATCCTCAGAAGTCTGTTTTTGAGCGATTGGGCATGCTTCTTGGGGGTCATCTCGATACGTTTCTCTTTCACCTGAACCCTGAGATACCCCCATTGAACACCATACAAGCCGGAAATGAGAGCGGTGTTTCCGAAGGGATGTATTTAATAATATCGGTAAAAATGGAACGTTCTTTACCGGGAATTTCCCGATCAGTCCCCCACTACGCCATGGCGACGGCCGGCCAGCAGACAAGTGTCCCCCTTCAGTCCCCCCCAGGGGGAGGGAACAGCCGGAACGTGCTCAGAAGACACCATGGACAACACAAAAAAGCGCCCCGAACAACCGGGGCGCAATGCAGCCGTGTAACCAATCACTTCAGCAGGCTATGCCGCCGTCTGCTCCAATGTCGTCAGCCCGGCCAAGTCATCACCGCCGAAGACCCGGTCGATGTCCAGGATCATCAGAAAGGCATCGCCGCGCTTCCCCATTCCCTTCAGGAACGAGGTGTCCAACTTCGTCCCGATCCGGGGCGCAGGCTCGATGTTCACTCCCTCCAGCTCGAACACCTCCTGCACTGAGTCCGCAAGCATCCCCAGCACCAGTGTCTCAGCTCCCGTCTCTACCTCAACCACGATGATGCACGTGTTGATGCTGCGCTCCGTTTCAGGCATCCCGAATTTCTGCCGCAAGTCGATCACCGGAACCACGCTCCCCCGCAGGTTGATCACACCGCGCATGAATTCGGGAGTCTGCGGGACCTTGGTGATGCTGCTCCATTCCAATATCTCACGGACCTTGGCCACGTCCACCCCAAAGACTTCCCCGGCAAGAGTGAAGGTCAGGTACTGCCGCGTTTCCGTTGCGTCTGCGTGTGCCATCGCTCCCTCCTAGAATTTCTCGAACTGGTCGTCAAGGTGATCGCTGTCCAGGTTCAGGTTTACCCCGCCGCCCACCGCCACTTTCCGCGACGTCGCGGGTTCGGCGTGGTAGCCGTTGGACGTGCCGTGACCCAGATGAGGGATCGCTGCCTTTTTCTTGGCAACGGGACGATGGACCGCGCTCCGGCTTGACGCGCCACGATCATCGGTCCGGAAGAATGAAATGGTGGCCTGCAGCTGTTCGGCCTGACTGGCCAGCTCTTCGCTGGTGGACGCCATCTCTTCGCTGGCGCTGGCGTTCTGCTGGATCACCTGGTCAAGCTGCTGGATAGCTTTGTTGATCTGCTCCGCTCCCGTGTCCTGCTCCTTGCACGCGGCGCTGATCTCCTGCACCAGTTCCGCGGTACGCTGGATGTCCGGCACGATTCGCGTCAGCATCTCGCCGGCTTCTTCCGCTACCTGAACGCTGGAGGCAGACAGCTCGCTGATCTCGCCCGCTGCCTTCTGGCTCCGTTCGGCAAGCTTTCTGACCTCGGCCGCTACCACCGCGAACCCTTTGCCGTGCTCACCGGCACGCGCCGCTTCGATGGCTGCGTTCAACGCCAGCAGGTTCGTCTGACGGGCTATCTCCTCGATGATCGAGATCTTGGAGGCGATTTCCTTCATGGCACTCACCGTGCCGGCAACAGCCTTGCCACCCTCGCGGGCATCCGTGGCGCTCTTCAGGGCGATCTTCTCGGTCTGGGTGGCGTTGTCAGCGTTCTGCCGGATGTTGGAGCTCATCTGCTCCATGGAGCTGGAGGCCTCTTCGGCCGCGGCCGCCTGCTCGGTGGCTCCCTGGCTCATCTCCTCGGAGCTGGAGGAGAGCTCCTGGCTGCCGGCGGCAACGTTGTCCGCCGCGCTCTTCACGTCAGCTACCACGCCCTTCAGCTTCTCTACCATGTTGTGCATCGCCGCAAGCAGCTGACCCGTCTCGTCCTTGCTCGTCGCTTCGATCGTTACGGTCAGGTTCCCCTCTGCCAGTTCATTGGATACCGATACGGCTTTGTCGAGGGGACGCGTAATGCTCCTGGTCGCAAACAGGCTGATAAGAATGCCGATGATCGCTGCGCAGAAAGCAACACCGAGTGCAACGGCCCGGGAGGTGCCGTAGGCTTTCAGCGCTTCAGCGTAGCGCAGCTCCATCCGCTCTTCCTGATACTTCACGATATTCTTGAATGCCGTCACGATCTTTTGCGATAGGGGGGCGCCTTCCTTGTTGTAAACTATCAGAGCCTGATCGGTTTTCCCGGCAAGACTCAGCTCGATGATGTCGTTATTGGCCTTTTTGGCATTATCAATAGCGGATTTGGCACCGGCGATCAATTGTTTGCCCTGATCCGTCTGCTCCAGTTGTTCAAGCCTCTCCAGGGCAGAGCGGTAATCGCTCCGCAATTTTTCAATTTCCTGTTTGATTGCAGGCCGCTCATTCACGTCCTTGAGCATTATTTCATTGATCTTGCCCATCAAATCGCCAACGACCATAGAGACTTCATTGGCATTCTTGATCTTCCCATAGTTGACCTTGAGAATGCGATCCAGCTTTGAGTTAATCTCCTTCATACCATTGATGCCGACCACGGTAACGACACCCAGTAGGACGAGCAAAACACCAAATCCAATACCAAGCCGTACGCCAATTTTGAGATCACCGATACGCATACCATCCTCCTTGGATAAGTGAAGCAACATATTGCACTTCTACCGCTGTCGACCTGAAAACGATTTGATATATACCGTTGTCAGACCATTTTCCAATAACCATTCTATTCGTCACACGTAGTGCCTGCCCAACCGACCCCGGCTTTAACCACCATAAAATTTGCCGCCTATTTTTTACCACCATTATATCTATCGGGATCACCACTACCCGGCACATCAGGAAATCCCTGACACCTCAAGTCGTATACCCTTACAGACTTAATTATTACCCCCTCACCCACTGACGATATAGTTTAACAAGCAGCTTGTAAGGCCATCAGCCATCAACCGACTGAACAACGCTCAGACAGCTATTTAAAAAAAACGGCGCCCCGTTCGTTCGGAGCGCCGTTGGGCAGTGCCCTTGTCTTTCTCTGTTTCTACGCTGCCCGCTCCCCTGCCGCGGCCAGCCCGGCCAGATCATCGCCGCCGAATACCCGGTCGATGTCCAGGATCATCAGAAAGGCATCGCCGCGCTTCCCCATTCCCTTCAGGAACGAGGTGTCCAACTTCGTCCCGATCCGGGGCGCAGGCTCGATGTTCACTCCCTCCAGCTCGAACACCTCCTGCACTGAGTCCGCAAGCATCCCCAGCACCAGTGTCTCAGCTCCCGTCTCTACCTCAACCACGATGATGCACGTGTTGATGCTGCGCTCCGTTTCAGGCATCCCGAATTTCTGCCGCAAGTCGATCACCGGAACCACGCTCCCCCGCAGGTTGATCACACCGCGCATGAATTCGGGAGTCTGCGGGACCTTGGTGATGCTGCTCCATTCCAATATCTCACGGACCTTGGCCACGTCCACCCCAAAGACTTCCCCGGCAAGAGTGAAGGTCAGGTACTGCCGCGTTTCCGTTGTGTCTGCGTGTGCCATCGCTCCCTCCTAGAATTTCTCGAACTGGTCGTCAAGGTGATCGCTGTCCAGGTTCAGGTCTACCCCGCCGCCCACCGCCACTTTCCGCGACGTCGCGGGTTCGGCGTGGTAGCCGTTGGACGTGCCGTGACCCAGATGAGGGATCGCTGCCTTTTTCTTGGCCGCGAACTGGCGCACTGCTGCCGCTTTGCGCACCAAACCCACCTGTTCGCCGGTTTTGAAGAAGGCGATTGTTTCCTGCAGCTGTTCGGCCTGGCTGGCCAGCTCTTCGCTGGTGGACGCCATCTCTTCGCTGGCGCTGGCGTTCTGCTGGATCACCTGGTCAAGCTGCTGGATAGCTTTGTTGATCTGCTCCGCTCCCGTGTCCTGCTCCTTGCACGCGGCGCTGATCTCCTGCACCAATTCCGCGGTACGCTGGATGTCCGGCACGATCCGCGTCAGCATCTCGCCGGCTTCTTCCGCTACCTGAACGCTGGAGGCAGACAGCTCGCTGATCTCGCCCGCCGCCTTCTGGCTCCGCTCGGCAAGCTTTCTGACCTCGGCCGCTACCACCGCGAACCCTTTGCCGTGCTCACCGGCACGCGCCGCTTCGATGGCTGCGTTCAACGCCAGCAGGTTCGTCTGGCGGGCTATCTCTTCGATGATCGAGATCTTGGAGGCGATTTCCTTCATGGCCACGACGGTTTCTGCCACGGCCGTGCCGCCCTGCTTGGCATCGGCGGCGCTCTTCAGGGCGATCTTCTCGGTCTGGGTGGCGTTGTCAGCGTTCTGCCGGATGTTGGAGCTCATCTGCTCCATGGAGCTGGAGGCCTCTTCGGCCGCGGCCGCCTGCTCGGTGGCTCCCTGGCTCATCTCCTCGGAGCTGGAGGAGAGCTCCTGGCTGCCAGCGGCAACGTTGTCTGCCGCGCTCTTCACGTCAGCTACCACGCCCTTCAGCTTCTCTACCATGTTGTGCATCGCCGCAAGCAGCTGACCCGTCTCGTCCTTGCTCGTCGCTTCGATCGTTACGGTCAGGTCTCCTTCCGACAGGCGGTTCGAAACGTCCACGGCCGATCTGAGCGGGCGGCTGATGATGCGGGAAAGGAATATGCCGAGTCCGACCGCCAGGGCAACACCGAGCACGAGGATGATGCCCGTCATCGCCACCGCAGCCTTGGCGGCGGCGGTATTGGCGTCGGATTTCTTCTTGGCCAGATCAATTTTCAGGTCAGCGAGTTTCTGAATCGAGTCGTCCACGGACCGGGCGATCCCGGCCACGGAGTCACTCCTCATATAGGCCACTGCCTGGTCATTCTTCCCATCCATGGCCAGGGCCACAATCTTGTCAAGATGAGGGGCAAACTTAGCCAACTCTGCCTTTATATCTGCGTAGGCTTTCTTAGTCTCTTCCGACTTCAGAGACTTTTCTATTTCGGGCAAATTGTCATCTATTGTCTTTTGCAACTCTTTAATTCTGTTGGAAAACTTTACCTTGCCTTCATTAGTCTGTTCCAGTGCTATCTCACGATAGTTGACCCTGATCCTCTGAAAAGCCACAGCTGTAGTCAGGATAGGTCCCATTGGCTTTGCATTTAGCTCATACATCTCTGTATCGGCTTTTTCTATCTGCATTATTTTTGTTATCCCAATAGCTCCTATAACACAAGCTATCAGGGTAACAAGAGCAAAACCAACTATCAGCTTAGATGCAATTTTTAAATTGTGGAACCACGTCATATTATCCTCCTTTGCTTGGCGTAACTTATCAGCACATGAACTTTGCCTGCTCTGTGTATACCTATCGGGAAAACCGTTTACAGGAATATAGGGAAATCCCTGACAACCTGCCTCCCAATTCCCTACATCGGTTCATTACGGTCTTTTTATCTACACCAGATAAATGGTAAGCATGACGAGAGGGGCGCGGAAGATGAAGAGGCTCAGTAATGAGGACCGCAGATATGAATGGGGGATTATGTGAGAGGAAAGGCTGTCAGGTGCCGGCGAGCATGGCCTTGCCTATGTGCTCTCTCAGGGCGTCCAGGGCAAAGGGCTTCCTAACAGGCTGTTGAAAATCGGCCCCATTTGACTTGCTGAACTTTGCAGTTCGTTTTTTTTTGAATCAGTTTTGTTGCTCAGAACCTTTGTTTCTCGTTCTTTTTGCTCTTTATCAACCTCATATACTGCTGATGTAGCCTGGTTTTCCCCTCTCAGGTGACACCGAGACCCAGGTTTTTCATCCGAACCAGGTTGTAGGCCGCAGCGTGCAGATCAAGTTGCATGGCGATCTTCTCGATTCCCCGGTACATCGTCTTGCGTAAGCTGCCCACGGTCTTCATCCAGCCAAAGCCTTCTTCGATTCGTTTCCTGATCTTCTGGCTGATGGTGTAGTTCGGATGCTTGGTGGTTCTGCCGTCGATGGCCGATTTCCTGTTGGAGGTGTTCTGGGCCACGTGTGGCGTTATCTTTAGCCTACGCAGCTCTTTGACGAATGATTCTGTGTCGTAGCCTTTGTCGCAGCCAAGAGTGATCCGTCGGGTCGTCCTTGGCAATTGCTGCACCATGGCCTTTGCTGCGTCGCGCTCACCGCAACCGGTTGCCGTTGTCACCTTGGTCCTGATGATGAGGCCACTACGATTCTCCATCAGGGTATGTCCCTGGTAGCAGAGCTTGGCTTCCTTGTTCTTCCCCTTGCGGTAGAGCCGGGCATCAGGGTCAGTGGTGGAACCATGGGTTTCGTTGGTAAGTTTCTGTCCCTTGAAATCCACGGTATCGTTTCTGCCGCCACCACCGGCTGAAGGAGGTCCATCCTTGGGCTTGAAGCTCTTGATGGAAGCCCAGGCTTCGATGAGAGTTCCGTCAACGGTGAAGTGTTCGCGGGACAACAGTCGCTTACGCTCTGCCTGGGCCAGAACCCGGGAAAGAAACTCGGCGGCAACTTCGGAGCCAATCAATCGGTCACTGTTCTTGGTAAAGCTGGAATGATCCCAGACTTTCTCGTCCAAGCCCATGCCGAGGAACCAGCGGAACAGGAAGTTGTAATGGATCTGCTCTACCAACTGCCGGTTGCTGCGGATGGAGTAGAGGATCATCAGCAGTTGGGCTTTCAAGAGCTTCTCCGGTGGGATTGAGGAGCGGCCGGTTGTGGCGTACATGCTGTCAAAGAGCTTGTCCATCCCTGCCAGGGCTTCGTCGGCCATTTTACGGATGGCCCGCAAGGGGTGGTCCTTCGGGACAAAGGATTCAGGTGTCACATAGGTAAAGAGAGCTTCTGTGTTGCTGTCAAAGCCGCGCATAACTTTCCTCAATAATTGTAGAGCGTTATGCGCGACAATGTACCACAAATAGGCTGTTTTCTCTATTTCAATTTCAACAGCCTGCTAAGGAGACGCGCATCGGCGTCGACCGCGCCTCGCCCTTCTACGACGTCCGCCGGGTAGCCGGACATATAGAGAACTTTGGCCGCTTTCTGGTGGGACAGGATAGACCGGACCATCTCCCGGCCGTTCATGGACGGCATGATGACATCGGTGAGGATCAAATCGACGACTATGCCGGGCTGCTGACAGAGGTGGATTGCCTCGTCGGGATCGGATGCGGTTATGACGGTATGACCGAGCCGCCGCAACATCAGTGCGGTGATATCCCGCACGGCGTCGTCGTCATCCACCAGAAGCGTGGTCCTGGCGGGGAGAGTTTCGTCGACCTCGCCGAGCCGGCGAACATCGTGCGACTCACCCACAAAGCGCGGCAAATAGATGGAAAAGACCGATCCCCCGCCGGGCTCGCTCTCAACGCTGATGGCACCGCCGTTCTGACGCACAATCCCGTAAACCGTGGCGAGTCCGAGGCCGGTTCCTTTTCCCATTTCCTTAGTCGTGTAAAATGGCTCGAAGATATGTTCCATCACCTCGGGGTCCATGCCGCAACCCGTATCACTTACCGTCATCAGAACGTATTCTCCAGGCGACGCGCCTTGCAGATGCCTGACCGTTGCCCTGTCAAGCACGACATTCGAGGTCGCGATGGTGACACTGCCGGTGCCCGCTATGGCGTCGCGGGCGTTCATCACCAGGTTCATGAGGAGTTGATCGGCCTGGGTCGGATCGATCCGCACCGGCCACAGATCTGCGCCGGCCACATGGCTGAGGGTTATGTCCTCTCCGATCAGACGGGTCAGGGATTTGCTGCTCTGGGAGATGAGCCGGTTCAGATCGACCCTGACGGGATTAACCCGCTCACTACGGGTAAACGCCAGCAGTTGGCGGGTGATGTCGCGGGAATGCTCAGCCGCCCTGATGATCTGATCGAGCTGTTCGGGGGCCTCCTTGCTCTGGAAGCCGGTGAGCTTGAGCACGTGGGCGTAGCCGAGAATCACCGTGAGCTTGTTGTTGTAGTCGTGGGCGATACCCCCGGCAAGCCGGCCAACTGCCTCCATCTTGTGGGCCTGGCCCAGCCGCTGCAGCATCTCCCGCCGCTCCGCCTCGGCTTGGCGCCGTTCGGTCACATCAATACCGAGGGCCACGGCGGCCATCACTGCGCCGTGTTCGTCCTCAAGAGGGGCGAACTGGATCCACAGCACCCGTTCCCGGTACTCGATTTCCTCGCTCAGGGTTCCCCCGGCAAGCGCCAGGCGATAACAGCCCACCAGCCGGTCGGCAAGCGGCTCTCCGAACAGGTCGCCCGGCATGCGCCCCAACGCCTCCTGACCGCTCAGGCCGAGGGACTCAACGAGGCTCCCCTCGAACATAATATAGCGACCATCAGTGTCCACCACCCACACTCCGCCGTTCGGTATCCTGCGGGCAATTGCCCGCAGCAACGCCTCGCTCTCGCGCACCGCCTGGAGCATCCCCTGCTGCTGCTGATAGGCAACGGCCAGGGATTCCCGCATCCTGTTGAACGCCTCCACCAGCGCGTCGATCTCGTCCCCGTACCGGTGCTTGTCCAACTGGAGCGGCTGCTGCACCCGGGCGAAACCGAAGGAGGTGAAGTAGTCCGCAGCAGCAGCCAGATGGCGGGTTACCTGGCGCTCGAAAAGCATGAAGGTGAACAGCATCACGATGGTAATGGTCAGGGTCTGGAACAGCAGGGTTACGGCCGCGGTGGACAGGGCATCGCGCATGATGGCCTGGCGGTCGATCTCCAGGTAGAGGGACCCCAGGGACACCTGACGTCCGTTGTAGGTCGCAGTGAGATCTATTCTGCGGACATCGCCGAACAGTTCGCTTCTGGTGCCGGATTCTACGACGACCCCGCCCTGATCGACCACGGCCACGTAGCTGATGAAAGGATAGTGGTGTATTCCGTCGATCTGGGCCGCGATCTGTTGGCGGTCGAGGCTCCAGAGAGCGGCGGTTATGGCATCCAGGTGGGTCTTTTTCAGAAGCTCAACGGACTCGTTAAGGGAAACCTTACTGCGGTAGTATTCGACGACCGTGAAAACAGCCGAAAACACGACACTGAGGGCCAGGGCCAGCAGAAGGGTCTGGCGGAACAATCGTTTACCGACAGTATGTGGAAGAGTTGCTGTCGACATCGAGTCAGTCTGCGGTTCCGAGGGCCGAAATCATGATCCGCCTGATCGACCCGTCCCGCTTCATCTGGCTGAGAGCGCCGGCCAGGATCGGGACGAGTGCCGCGTGCTTTCTGTTGAGATAGAGATACATGGTGCGCCGGGCAAGGGGTGGAGTAAGCGGACGCACTCCCCGTTCCCGGCTATGTTTGAGGTACGCCTCTCCCCTGCGCCGGTCGAAGATGGCGATGTCAATCCTGCCATTGGCGAGCAGGTCGAACAACGCCTCGTCATCCTTCACCTTGGTCAGAGACTTGACCTTTGCGACGTTTTCCTCAAGAAGCTTCCAACCGGTAATGAAACCCACCGAATAGGGGCCAAGGCTCTCCCACCCCTTGAGCTTGATAGCCGGGTCTCTGGCAAAGGCTGTGAACTCATTCTCACAGATGGATTCCGGAACCATAACCAGATTGGGATACATTTTCTCGATCCCGGAAATGCGGAGATATTCGCCGTCCACGATCCCCAGATTCGCATTGACCAGTGAGCGCTCCGAGGGAGCTGCCACAATTTTAACCGTCACCCCGGTCCGCCGGAATGCCTCCAGGACAATCCGGTCGGCGAGCCCGCTGCCGTCCGGGGTCGAGTAGGGGGGAGCATCGGACGTGCTCAGTTCAAGCGTTGCGCCGTGGACGTTCCCGATGAATGCCGCCAGGACCATCAGCAAGGCAAGGATACGACGATACATCAAAAACTACTCCTGACAGTGGGAATGCCTCTGCAAAGCAGAGGGTAATGCCGAACCCCAGAAACCCGACCTGCAACATCAATGGCAAAAGACTCCATCCGCCGAACAGCTTAAACCGGCGGATGGAGTCATGACATATGAACGTCCCCTTCCCTGTTCGAAGCCGGACCCACCGGCAGGGAACGTTCCGATTGCAGAGGGTCTAGAACGTTTCGAACTCGGAATCCAGGTGATCTCCCCCTTCAAGATTGAGGTTGAGTCCTGCATGTGCCACCTTCTTGGCCGGAGCCTGATTTGCCTTGTGGTACCCGTTGGCCGGCGCGTGGGCAAGGGCCGGCTTTTTCGCCGCAGGCTTTGCAGCCGCAATCGCACTGGAGGACTGCGCCGAGCTATCGACCCGGAAGAAGGAAATGATCGACTGGAGCTGTTCCGATTGGGCAGACAGTTCTTCTGCCGTGGATGCCATTTCTTCGGCTGCGCTGGCATTCTGCTGGATCACCTGGTCCAGTTGCTGGATGGCCCGGTTGATCTGCTCGGCGCCTGTGTCCTGTTCCTTGCTGGCTGCACTGATCTCCTGGACCAGTTCCGCGGTTTTCTGAATGTCGGGCACGATTCGACCCAGCATCTCGCCGGCCTTCTCCGCCACCTCCACGCTGGAGGCCGACAGGTCACTGATCTCGCCGGCAGCCTTCTGGCTCCGCTCGGCAAGCTTTCTGACCTCGGCCGCCACCACCGCGAATCCCTTGCCGTGCTCGCCGGCGCGGGCCGCCTCGATGGCCGCGTTCAGTGCCAGGAGATTCGTCTGGCGAGCAATCTCCTCGATGATCGATATCTTCGAGGCGATATCCTTCATGGCGGTGACGGTTTCGGCCACCGCCTTGCCGCCGTCGCGGGCGTCCTGGGCGCTCTTGATGGCGATCCGCTCCGTCTGGGAGGCGTTATCGGCATTCTGCCTGATATTGGAAGACATTTCCTCCATGCTTGACGACGCCTCTTCCGCGGCAGCCGCCTGCTCGGTGGCCCCCTGGCTCATCTGCTCGGAGCCGGAACTCATTTCGCGACTTCCCGCGGCCACGTTGTTGGCGGCGCTCTTCACCTCGGCCACGACCTCGGAGAGCTTCTTTACCATTGCGGAAAGGGCCTGCATCAACTCATCCTTGGCCGAGCGCTCCCTGAGCTCCACCATCAGGTTGCCGCCGGCAACCTCTTTCGCGGCCGCAACGATGCCGTTGGTGGCATCGATGAGCGTATTCAGGTTCTGTTTGATGATGTTGTACTGGCCCCGGTATTCCTTGGTGATAAGGGGCGGCATATCGCCCTTGCTGATCCGGTCCACGTAATCGGCGGTAACCATCAGCGGTTCGACGATATTGGTGATGGTATCGTTGACACCCCGGGCAAGCTGGTTCCAGCCTCCCACGAAGAGGTCCGCGTTGGCTCGCTTGTCCAGTTGGCCGTCGGCAGCGGCCGTGATCAGGATTCCCAGTTGCTCTTCGAAGGACTTGAGATTGGTCCGTACGCCCTCGATCGTCTCGTTGATAAATGCCTTTTTGCCGGGGAACTTTTCGAGGTCGGCATTGAAGTTCCCTTTGCCGAACTCGGCCACGCAGGCCATCGCCTTCTTCTTGACGCTGATGTGACCGCCCACCATGTTGTTCACACCCTTGGCCATGACCTGGAAGGCCCCCTGGTACTGGTCTTCCGGCATTTTAACGTCGATGTCACCCAGGTCGTGCTGTTGGGACATGTGTCCCATGTCGGCGATGAAGTTCTTGATATTGCTCCGTACTGCCTCGATCGTGTCGTTGATAAAAGCCTTTTTGCCGGGAAACTTTTCCAGTTCGGCGTCGAAATTCCCTTTGCCGAACTCGGCCACGCAGGCCATCGCTTTTTTCTTGACGCTGATGTGACCGTTCACCATGTCGTTCACGCCCTTGGCCATGATCCGGTAAGCGCCCTGGTAATTGTCAGCGGGCATAACCACGTCGATGTCGCCCAGATCGTGCATTTTCGACATCTCGTTCATGTCGCTCAGCAGGCCGTTGAGCGCGTCGATACACCGGTTGAGGTTGTTTTTCACCTCATTGAAATCTCCGTTGTAGGTATCGGTAATCCGGGGCGGAATGTCGCCCCTGGAGATGCGATCCACGTAGTCGGCGGCCACATTGAGTGGGGTGATGACCGCATCAAGGGTATCGTTGACGCCGGAGACGATCTTGCGGAAATCGCCCTGGTGCTTAGCCGCATCGGCCCGGGTCGCGAGACGCCCCTCGACCGCGGCCCGCGAGAGCATGTCGGCGTCCGCAATCAGCGCCCTGATTGCTTCCACCATCTTCTGCATCTCAACCTGCAGCAGGCCGGTTTCGTCACGCGCCGTCACGTCCAGGGTCACGTCGGTGTCGCCGGAGGCGATCCTGCCCGCAGCGGCCATGCAGGCGCCGATGGGTCTGGTGATGGAGCGGGTCACGAGCCAGGCGCAGGCACATGCGAGAAGGGCCGACAGCACGAGAAGCGCTACGATGATGTTTCTGGAGGAAACGAAGGTCTGCTCAGCCTCCTTGCCGGATACCGCCAGGAGCTTGGCCTGATACTGTGTCAACCCGTCAACGGCATCGAAGTAGCTTCGCTGCCTTTCGCGGTAGCTGCCGAAGAGCATCTTCTGGGCAGCAGACTTGTTGCCGGCCCTGATATACTCAACCAGCTTCAGCAGATCCTCCCGGTATGCGGCGCGGGAGGCCTCCACCGCCTTCAGTTTGGCCTTCCCCTCCTCGCTGGTGATGCTCTTGGACAGTTCATCCATCGACTTGCTGACGCTCACCGAAGCTTCGTTGATTCGCGCAATCTCCTTCTGAACCTCTGCTGGATCATCCAGAAGGATTGCGTTGCGCAATGCCCGCGCCACCACGTTGATCTGGCTACTGATTCCGAAGGTTGTCTCCGCTTTGGGCCAGCGATCCTTGACAACCATGTCAAGGTCTGTGTTCAGGGTAGCCATTCTATTGATGGAGATGCCGCCGAGGATCACCATCAACACAACCACTAATCCGAACCCGAGCCCCAACCGCAAACCGATCCGCATGTTCTGTAGCATACCAGTTCCTCCGCAAGTCGCCGTAGCTGATGAGCGGGAGCCGTGTCGGCACAATCCCGTCGGCTGCAGCCGGATCTTTACACCGCATGGATTACGAATCGGTATACACAGCCTGGTGCACTATCAGGATTATCCTGACAACAACCGGCGAATTACCTGAAACGCGTATTTGGCGGGAGAACTGCAGATGAGGTGAAATAGAAAGGAACGGAGGAATTGTCGCCGGCGCGGCAATGGCGTAGCCTGCAGCTGACCGGCTCGGAGCGTCGTTGACGGGACAGGAAGACCAGCGTTCAGTCGAGGGTGGTGAGTCCCTCGCGGATGGCGAACTTGGTCAGGTCGGCGATACTGTTGGTCTTGAGCTTGCGCATGATCTGCATACGCTGGGACTCCACGGTCTTGACGCTGACATCGAGGGCAAAGGCCACTTCCTTGGTATTCTTGCCCTCGGCAATGAGCTGAAGCACTTCCCGTTCGCGGGGGGTGAGGCGAATCGAGGAAGCGGACTCGGGCCGGCCCCGTCGACCGAGATAGTCCTTGATCACGACGCCGGTAATGCGGGGACTGAGGTAAAACCGGTCGGCAACCACTTCGTGGATGGCATTGACCAGTTCGTCAAAAGCGCAGTCTTTGAGGAGAAACCCTTGGGCGCCCGCAGAAAGCGCCTCTTCGATGAAGCGACGATCCGAATGCATGGAAAGGGCGAGAACCCTGACCGAGGGATAATCTGCGGCTATGCGCCTTGTCGCATCAATGCCGTTCATCTCCGGCATGGTGAGATCCATGAGGACTATGTCCGGGTCGAGATCCTTCACGCACTGGGTGGCGGCCCGGCCGTTATCGGCCTCACCGACCACCTGGATATCCTTTTCCATCGAAAGAAGCGACTTGAGCCCCTCGCGCATGATCTTATGGTCGTCAACAATTACAACCCGTATCCCCACTCGGCAACCTCGCTCCCTCAGAACCTGTCCACAACCAACGGTTTTCGTCCCATACCCCGACTCAAAGCCGTTCCCGGCCGACAAACAGTGCCATTCGACGCGGACTGCAACGCCTTCGGCGGTAACCGATCAGGCCACATGCACGTGAATCCGGCCACAATCTGCAGAACCATCGGCTGTGGACCGATTCCCTTCCCCAACGTATGTATACTGCAATGTATCGGTTTGTTACAATAACGTTTTTGGGTGTAATTATCAATGGGTGTCACGTGCAAGGTCAAGAGGTGCGACGACGGTGACCATAGTCCCGGCCCCGGGGGACGACTCTATCGCCAGTGAGCCGCCCAGGCGTTCGATCCGTTGGCGGATATTGAAAAGACCGAACCCTCCGCCCGCCTTATCCCTGGACTTGTGGGCTGCCTTTGCCACGTCGAATCCACGGCCGTCATCCCTGACCGTTATGCGGACGGACTCCCCCAGGCCGCGGATGTCTATCTGCACCGTGTCGGGGGATGCATGCTTCGCCGCATTAATGAGCACCTCACGCACCACCTGGAAGAGAGTAACCTTGATCTCCTCCCTCAGGGGTTTGAGTGTGCCATCGTCACTGAAATTGACGCGAAACCGGTGGTTATCCTGAAAATTTTCCCCCAGCCATTCAAGGGCGGCTTCAAGCCCCACCTCATAGAGAATCGGCGGGCTGATCTGAAATATGAGGGAGCGGACCTCCTGGATCGACTGGTCCAGGAGCCCGGTGAGTTCTCCCCATTGGGTCAGACCATCCTCCGCCACATGCTCCCTGAGCGAATGGGCTCGAATCTTGGCAAAGGCCAGGGTCTGGCCGATGAGATCGTGCAGGTCGGTGGAAAGCCGGCGACGCTCGCGCTCCTCGGCCAACGACAGCTCCGCGGCCAAGTTTCTGAATTCTTCCTGGTAGCTGAGCAGTGCATTTTCAGCCTTGGTGCGCTCGGTGATATCGTCGCCGATGCTCATGGTGCCGATGATGCCCCCCGAGCTGTCGCGGATTACCGTATTGGTCCATGAGATGAATAGCCGCCTGCCGCCGCAGGTGACGATGTCATTCTGGACGTGGACCGGGATGTTTCCCGTATCGAGAGACGAGTAGAATATCCGCTTGACTGTCTTCTGGTCGGGAGGAACGAAGCGCTCGAACCAGTTGACCCCGATCACTTCCCGGCGCTCCCACCCCACAAGCTGGAGAAAATAGTCGTTGCAGAAGACCAGGTTACCGTGCGTATCCAACTGAATTGCCAGGAGTTTGATATGTTCGAACGTTTCCCGGAACAGTCGCTCCGCCTCGATGCGCCGGGCAACCTCACGCTTGAGCTGTTGCCAGCGGCGCAGGTAGAGAAGAGCAAAGGCCAGGGCAAGGATAGTTGTGCCGAACACTGAAACGTCCTTGATCATGTGACTCAGGAAGAAATGAGCTCGTTCACCAGATTGAGCAGCGCATCACGGGTGAAGGGCTTGTGAAGAATCCGGTCGGCGCCGAGTGTTCTGGCAAGCCTAAGGGGTAGATCAGGTTGCATCTGGGGAGAACCGCCCGACATGGCGATGATTTTCGCGTCCGGAAAATCGCGACGCAACTCCATGATGGTTTCCACGCCTTCTTTTTCGGGCATGATAATGTCGGTAATCACCACGGCTGCCGGTGCCCGTCTCATGGCAGCAAGCCCGGTTACGCCGTTGTCGGCCATTTCCACGGCGAAACCTGCTCCGGAAATAAATCTGCCCACGAGGGTTCGAACTTGTTCGTCGTCATCAATGACCAGAATATGTTTCATGGAATGGCGCGGACTCCGGTGGAAGGAATGGATATACCTGTCACTGCCAATTAAACCCTAATATTGTCCGTTTCACAACCCATTCCCTTGGGGTCGGTGCAAATTTCCTGTCCCCCAGTGCCCGTCCCTACCCTGCTGCCCCACGCAGGAAAAAAATGCCGCGTTTTACCGCGGCATTGCCGTTAACAGTGCATTGCAGGCGCCGGCAGAGCACATTCTACCGGGCGACCTGTTCCCGTTCCACCTCGCGCACCAGATGGGGGACATCCAGGATGAGAGCCACGGAGCCGTCACCGAGGATAGTTGCGCCCGAAAGCCCCTTCACATCCTTGTACATCTTGCCCAGCGACTTTATGACGGTCTGGTGTTCGCCGATCACATCGTCGACAACGAAGCCGATCCGGCTCCCCTGGATGGAAGTGATCACGATCTGCTCGATTTCCGGAGGTTCCCCCTGGATGCGGAAGCGTTCGCGCAAGGGGACATAGGGGATTATCTGGTCACGGACATTCGCCAGGTTGCGGCCATGGGCGTTGGCCACGTCCTCGCGGGTAAGCTCGATGCACTCCTCCACGATGGACAGCGGCATAACGAAGCAGTCGGTACCGATCTTGACCAGCAGGCTTTCGATGATCGCCAGGGTCAGCGGAAGTTTGATGGTGATGGTGCTCCCCTTCCCCCGTTCACTGGCGATATCGATGGTGCCGCGCAGGGCATCGATGGCCTTCTTCACCACGTCCATGCCGACGCCGCGCCCCGAAACGCTGGTGACTTTCTTGGCCGTGGAGAAGCCGGGCGCGAAGATCAGGTTGTAGATCTCCTTGTCCGTCAGCTCGGCACTGGCTGTAATGAGGCCGCGCTCGACACCCTTGGCCCGGATTGCCTCCTTGTCGAGGCCGGCTCCATCGTCGGTGATAGTGATGAGCACGCTGTCTCCCGAGTGAACCGCGGCAAGATGCACGGTCCCCTGGCGGGGTTTGCCGGCGGCCTCGCGGGCCTCGGGCATCTCAATGCCGTGGTCGATGGAGTTGCGGATCAGGTGGACCAAGGGGTCGTTCAGTTTTTCGATGACCGTCTTGTCCAGCTCGGTTTCGGCGCCGGTGGTGGTCAGCTCGATATCCTTGCCCAGTTCCACCGACAGGTCGCGGACCAGCCGCTTGAACTTGCTGAAGGTTGTACCGATTGGGAGCATCCGGATGTTGAGGGCTGTGTCGCGCAGTTCGTTGGTAAGGCGCTCCACTTCTTCGGCGATGGTAACGAGGAGGGCATCGTCGCGGCCGGCGGCGGTCTGCGAGAGCCGGGCCTGCACCGTAACGAGCTCACCCACGAGATTTACGAGTATGTCGAGCTTCTCGGCCGGCACCCGGATACTGGAAGCGCTTTCCTGGGCCTGGCGTTCCTTGCGGACCTCCTTCACGTGCTGCTGCTCGATAAGGGCCGACTCGACCTTTTCGGGTTGCAGGATGCCCTGCTCCACCAGCAGTTCGCCGAAACGCTTCTGGCGGGCGAGGATCGCTTCCATGTCCTGCCGTGTCAGGTCCCCGCGCTCGGCCAGGATGATGCCGAGTTTCTTGTAGTCGGAATCGGTGTCGAGGACGCCCCCGTCGTCGATGGTGTCGATCTTCAGTTCGCAATCATCCTCGATGAAGATGAACACGTCGCGGATGGCATCGACCCCTCGCCTGCTGGTCAGAATCACGTCCCAATACACGTAGCAGAGCTCGGGATTGCACTCTTCCAGTGTCGGCACGCGCTCCATCTGGGCTACGACCCGGCAGGCACCGAGCTGACGCAGCTCGGCCAGCAGAAGGAGCGGGTTGGTGCCGTTGACGGTTATTTCCGGGGTGGGAATGAACCGGATGCGGTAGGTCACCGCCGCATCCCCCTTTCCCTCGGTGTCGAGCGGGGCGTGAACCGATTCCATGGGCAGGGGATCTCTCACCTCGGGAGCGGGGACCAGTGCCCGCAGACCGGCTATCACCTCTTCTGCCTCGCGCCCCTCCACGGGGTCGCCTCCCTCCGAGGCATCAAGCATTCCCTTGATGAGGTCCCGGGCCCTGAGAGTCAGGTTCACCAGTTCCCGGGTCACCGTCATCTGGCCGTTGCGGACCTTGTCGAAGACCGTCTCCACTTCGTGGGTGAACGTGGCGATGTCCTCGAAGCCGAACATGGCACCGGACCCTTTAATGGTGTGCATGGCGCGAAACACGCGGCCGATGAGGTCCAAGTCCTCCGGGTTCTCTTCCAGTTCCAGAAGCGAGCTCTCCAGTTCGGCGAGCAGCTCGTAGGCCTCTTCCCTGTAAGCCTGCCGATGGGCGTCCATTAGCCGAGCACCTTCTTGACCACCGCCACCAGCTGCTCAGGCTTGAAGGGTTTGACGATCCAGCCGGTGGCACCGGCGGCCTTGCCTTCCTGCTTTCGGCTTTCCTGGGATTCGGTGGTGAGCATGACGATGGGAGTGAACCGGTAGGTGGGGTTGGCCCTCACCCCCTTGATAAGCCCGATACCGTCCAGGTTCGGCATATTGAGGTCGGTGATCACCATGTCGACCCTGGTGCCGGCGAGCTTGGCAAGGGCATCCTTGCCGTCGACAGCCTCCACCACGTCATAGCCGTTCTGTTTGAGGGTGAAACTCACCATCTGGCGTACGCTGGCGGAATCGTCAACCGTCATGATAGTTTTTGCCATTACTCATCTCCTCCAATCCAAATACAGTTCTTGCCGACATCGCGCGAACAGCCCACATGCCGCTCGAATCCGGCGAGGCCGACCGATTCCGCGAAAACGGGGTTATCCCTTCCCGTGAGGAAAAACCCCTTTTGTCTCGTACAGGCGGCGCGATGGGCCGAGCAGAGCAGTTGCAGGCCGGTAATATCGACGGCACTCACGCCGCTCACGTCTACCTCCACCGAGCCGGCCTGATCCAGGGCTTCAAGCAGGGCACCTCTGAATTCTCCGGCAAAGGGTATGGTCAGGTCACCCCCGACACCGAGGACGTACCGCTCACCCGAATCCCCTCCGTGCTTTCGTTCAATCGTCAGTCCGCTCATGATATCTCCTAACTGGCTAGAACAGTTCCACGTTATCGCCGAGGCCGTCGCCCGGGGACGCGGTCGCCCCTGTCGCGACCGCCGGGGTTCCGCCTCCGACCACCCGGTGATGGACGGTGCGCTCACTGTGCATGGTATACCGCTGGGCCAAGTCCAGCAGCTTGCCGCCGTTGCCTCGCCGGGTCGCAGCGGGAACCGCCCGGCGCATATCGCGCAGCGTTTCCTCGAGCGCCGTCGCCACCTCGTCGAGCAGGGCACCGGCGGTATTGTGAACCGAAAGACCGCTGGTGGCCGCCTCGATGTCGGTCGAAAGGCTTCCCACCGCACTGTCCATATCCGCAAGCAGTCCGAGCAACCGGCTGTTGATTGACTCAACCGAGTCGAGCAGCCGCTTGAGCTCGACCAGAAGGCGTTCGATCTCGTCGGTTCCGGAGCTCACGTCGGCATCCACTTCCATGACGAGGCGGCCGGTAACCTCGGTGACCTCGCGCAGGGTTACCGAAACGTCTCCAGTTCGGGTGCGGGCATCCACCGACAAATGCTGGATCGACTCGGCAAGAACCCCGAGGGCTGCGCCACCGTCGCCGGTATTAGCCGCTTTCACCTGCGAGTTGAGGGCTATCAGCTCGATCTCGGTCCCAATCTCTTCAATGTCGGTCACAAAGGCCGAAATGTCATTCACCGAACTGACCACCAGCGTCATGGCCGAAGCCGTATCGCGCTTGGCGCGCACATTATCGGTGAGAACCCGGCTGACGCTGGCCATTTCATCTTCCATCCTGGCGAAGAACGAATGTCCCGTCTGGTCGGCGCTGCCGGTAATGCCGCGGGTTTCCTCGGACATGCGCGTTTCTTTAGCCACGATGTCGCGCAGGTTGAGAATGATCCTCTCCACCGCCGACACGAGCTCATCCCGCGAGTGGAGGAGCTGTGCCAGTTGGAGGTCGCAGACCTCGGCCGCCTCGGCCACATCTCCCTGGGGATTGTCGCCGGGGTTGTCCAGATGGCGAACGACATCTTCCAGCGCTTCTTTGACATGCTCGATCTGCTGACGGGTGATGTCGTGAAACTGGAGGGACGTGACCACTTCGCCAATACTGTCGGCAATCTCGGCCGACAGGGTGGCCACATTGTTGGCCACATCGGAACAGCGGGCATGGAGCGTGCTAAGCGCACCCAGGTTCTCTCCGGTTTCGGAGATGATCCGGCGGACATCCTCGCGCTGGCTCGCCTCGATGCGGGAGATGCTTTCAAGGGTGTCGGTGATGACCCGGCCGAGCGAGTCCTTTTCTCCGAGAATCCTTGTCGACTTTTCCTTGATGGAAACCGACAGCCGCTCAACATCCTCGGCGAGGGTATTGAATCCTGCAGCCCCTTCGCCGAGCCGTGCGCTTTCAATCTTGACGGCGGTGCTGAGCATGTGGAGGTTCTTGATGATCTTCCTGAATCCTTCCAGAGGGGTGTCAACCCGGTCGATCAGTTCGAGTACCGACCTGAGCGTCTGGGTCAGTTGCTCGGTCTGGCTGTCGGCCTGGCCAAGATAGGCGGCAATTCGGTCGAGAATTGCGGAAAGCGACTTCATGTCGCTGCCGAACTCGTCACCGAGGACGTTCTCGGCCACGCCGCGGGTCATTCGCTCGATATCGCCCGCGCGGCTGTAAAACTCGTGGAGCCTCGCGCCTACGGCAAGAAACTCTTCTTCGGTCGAGCCGGTGACCTGCTGCAGCCGATCGCCAGCATCCGCAAGGCACGACTTCCAGACCTGTAACTCCCGCAACAGGCTGTCGTCCGCAACAGCCGACGGCGCTCCTCCCGGCGGACATCCCGCCTCTGCCCCATCCTGCCTGAACCTGCGAAACAAGTCGAAAGCCACTGTATCAAGCCTCTCTGGCCCCTCCATCAACCGGGACCCCTAAGCCAGCGTTTTAACTAACTGTTTATCGTATCGACAAATTCGCGGATTACTTTAATCAAATCAATGCGGGTTTGAATCAGGAAATTCCTGATATGCAGCAAGCCGGACAGGAGGCTCAGAGCAGACCGTGGCTCCTGATCTCTTTCATCAGCCGTTGTTTGGTGATCGGCTTGACCAGGTACGAGGTGGCTCCGCCGCGATAGAATGCTTCCACCACGTTCTTCGGGTCGTCCAGGGCAGTGGTCATAATGACCTTGACTTCCTGGGCTCCATTCAGCCCCATCCCCCGCTCGATCTCGCGGATCTGCTCCAGTGCCTCGTGGCCGTCCATATTGGGCATCATGATATCCATGCAGACGAGGTCATAGGGGCGGTGCTCATCAAGGGCCAGCCGGAACGCCTGAACCGCCTCCTCCCCGTCGGTGGCGATATCGCACTCGCCGAGCGAGGTGAGAAGCTCCTTCATGATTTTGCGCGAGATGAAATCGTCCTCAACAATAAGCGTCTTCATCGACATCTCCTTTCCACATCAGTTCATTAACCCGTCTCACGCCTCCGGCGGACCGCATGCGCCCGCCGTTGTCGGAAGCAGTTCAGCCACAACACCGAGCAGCTCGTCCGCCCGTTCCCAATCTCCCCGCCGCGAGGCGAGCTGCAGTCGAAATATTTCGTCAACGAGCCTGGTCCTGCCGAGATGGGAGGCTGCCCGCTTCAGCATGCGCGTGCAGCGCTCCACCGCATCCTCGTCCCGATCCCCCACGGACGCACCCAGTTCGTCCATCAGTTCACCGAACGTCCCTGCCGGCGGAGTCGCGCCGGCAGCATCCGGCCTGTTCTCCGCAGACAGTGCGGACGGCTTGCTCTCACGGCAGCAATGCCGGCTGATGACCCGCCTTAATTCACTGAAGTTAACCGGCTTGGCCAGGTAGTCGTCGGCTCCCGCCTCAAGGCAGAGTTCCCGGTCGCCTGCCAGGGCGCGGGCCGTCAGGGCAATGATCGGAAGCCGTGCCCCACCGGCCGCTTCGCCCGCACGGATGGCCCTCATGGCTTCAAAACCGTCCATCACCGGCATTTGAACATCCATCAACACGAGATCAAAAGCTTCCCGGCCGATCGCGGCCAGGGCCTCGACGCCGTCTCCGGCAAAGGTAACCCTGTGGCCGTCGCTTTCAAGCAGCAGAGAAACAACTTTGCGACTGACCGCGCTATCATCGACCAGAAGCACCGACAGGGGCCGGACCGCAACAGATTTTTCCGCTACCGCCCAGCCGGTTGCAGGCGGCGGGGAGGCGATGTCATCCGGCGCACCACGCAGACGGACCCGGAATGAAAAGGTACTCCCCATGCCGGGTTCGCTCGCAACGGAAATCACCCCGTCCATGGCCTCCACCAGGCGGCGGACGATGGCGAGGCCCAGGCCGGTTCCCCCGTGGATGCGGGTGGTGGAGCCGTCGGCCTGAACAAACGGATCGAAGATCGTGTCGAACTTTTCCGGAGAAATGCCGGCACCGGTATCGCCGACGGAGCAGGAAACGTCAATCCGGCAGTCGTCGACGGCGGCGGCTCCCAACTGAACGGTAATTGCCCCCTGTTCGGTGAACTTCACGGCATTGCCCACCAGGTTTGCCACGATTTGCGAGAAGCGAACCGGATCACCCACCACCGTCTCCGGCACGTGAGGCGGCACATCGGCCGCAACCATAACCCCCTTGCGCGCAGCAACAGCCCTGAACGGTTTGACGGCCCGTTCGACAGCCTCCCGGATGGCGAAGGGGACCGCTTCGAGTACCAGCTGGTGTGATTCGATCTTCGAGTAGTCGAGGACCATGTTTATCACCGCCAGCATGCTTTCCGCCGACTCGCGGGCAATCTCGGCGTACTCACGCTGCCTGGGGTCCAGGTCGGTTTCCCTCAGGAGCTCCAGCGTACCGATCACGCCGTTCATGGGAGTCCGGATCTCGTGGCTCATGTTAGCCAGAAAATCGATCTTGGCCCGGGAAGAGTCAACGGCGGCGGCATGGGCGGCCCTCAGTTCGCCCTCCATCTTCGAACGGTCGGTGATGTCGATCGATATACCACCGACATCGACCACTCCCCCGGCGGCGTCCCTGAGGGGAAACTTGATAGTGTGAAACACTCGCACGCCCGCACCGAAATCGAGGAATTCATCTTGGACGGCGGTGGCATTTGATTCGACGACGCGGCGATTGATTTCAGAGAACTGGTCACACATTGCAGCCGGGAATAGTTCATTCAGGCGACGACCGACGGCTGCGTTGCGAGGGATGCCCGTCTCGCGCTCCCAGGCATTGTTGGCAAGCCGGAGCGTTCCGTCCACGGATGTAATGTAGATCGGCAGCGGAGCCTCATCGAGTATCGTATCGAGGAATTCGCTGGTGGACCGCAGAGACTCCTCCATCCGCTTCCGTTCGGAGACATCCCGCGCAATCCCGAGAATCTTGCCGTCCGGCAGCAGGTGCGCCGAAAGCTCCACCGTCAGCTGATCTCCGTTGCGGGTCCAGACGGTCCGCTCTTCCCGCAGGGGCTCACCGCCGACTATTCGCGCCAGCGATGCCGCGGCCCACCCGGAATCGACTCCCCTGCTGAGCACGCCCCAATCCAGAGCAAGGAATTCATCCCTGGTGTAGCCGATTGCGGAACAGATGGCGGGATTGACGTCAAGATAGTGTCCCTCAGCATCCATGATGAAGATGCCGTCAATCGCGTGCTCGAATAATGCTCGATAGCCGGACCCGTAGCGAAGGTCCGCCGTGATTCGGGGCAGCAGTCGGCAAAGCAGCGTGTACGGTGCTCCCAGCACCGATGCAGCGCACTTTTTCAGATAAGTTACCAGACTGCCGACCATTAGTGCTCTCCGAAAGCCGGGATGGTGCTCAGAGCGTTTTTATAGACTGCTACGTCAGCTTATCGTCCCCCGCTCCGAATAGTTGAGAGTTTTCTGAAAAAATGTCCGGAGTCCGTCCCTTCCCTGTCAACGACAATCCACGTAAAAAAGAAAACGCCGCGGATTTCCGCGGCGTTGGTTCATCTCATGCCGTGAGGTGCTATCTGAAATCAGTGTACCGGGATATGACCAGGTCACGACTCCCGGCCTCCTTGAGATGACACTCGTAGCAATTCTTGACCGTGTCCACGCCGGAGGGTTTCCCTTCCGCCGTAAAACCTGCAAAGAGCCAGCCGCCGGTTGCAGTCTGTTTCTTGTCCTTGGTCATGAGGACGATCATGCTCCGCCTCCCTTTGGTCGGCTTGCCCCCCACATCCTTGATAGTGTGCTGGACCACCACGAACCGGCTTCCCTCGGAATAGGGACCGCCCTTCCGATAGGCCGCCATGGCCTTTTTGTCCACGTAAATGTTGTGAATGCCGTAAAACAGAGAACTCTTGTCGGCTATCACCTTTTCCTTGCTCATGTCCCACTTCTCGTAACCCTTCGGCAACGACGCGCCGGCGGCGTGCACCGTTGCCGCGGCCGCAACCGACAGGAGGGCGATCGCCCATGCAATGCCTTTCATCAATTCCTCCGGTTCAGATAGTGCGGGAAGACCCCGCGGATTTTTCCTTTATAGCTCGTCCGTTGCCGCCTTGAGCGCCTCGGCAAAGGTGGCGGGCGTGCCGCCGTGCCGGGCAAAGAATGCCTCTGCGGCATCCTTGTCGGCAAAAGCCCACTTGGGTGTCTTTGTCATAACTCCGCGCCGGTCGCCGCCGATGACCCAATGGGCTTTTTCGGCGTCAATCAGCGTACCGTTCGTGAAATCGCCAACCTGAAACGACGCGACAGGCTTATTCTTCTTGGTCTTCAGATCCAGTGCGACACAACGGATGCTACAGGTGGCCACCTTTTCACCGTCCTGGTAGACGATCAGCATCCTGCTGTGGGCGAACTTCACCCGGTCCATGCCGCAGTGGACGCAATCGGGATACTCCACGGCATCGGCCGGTGCGGCGACCGGCGACTCCGCGGCTCCGTCGTGCCCGTGATGGGCATGTCCGGCAACCGCTGGCTGCCCGGACGCAAGAAAAACCCCCGCAACAACAAGCATGGCAGCTGTGAAATATCTCATTTTCATACAGTTATCCCTTTCTCGTGCGTTCAATATGGGCTTGGTAACTAGCGACAAGCCCTCAAGAAAGATTGCTGACGGCGACCGGCAGTGCCATCAAGCATACGTACAATACAGGGTAAACTTCAAGAAATATTACGCCGTTCCCCGCGCTCTCCGTTAGCGCCGCGTTCCGACGGCAAGGCAGCCCCATCACTTGCCGAGTGCCTTCTTCGGTTTGGTGTGTGACAGATCGAACTGGAACATGAGATAGCCGTAGTGGATATCGTCGTTGCTCCCCGATGCGTCGCTGAAAAATCTGCCGGTGAAGAACCTGTCGTAGCCTGCAATGATCGACAGCGCGTCAGAAATTGCATACGTCAAGGTGAAATCAGTTTCCAGGCCGATCCGGCGACTGAGTCCGTCGGGTACGTAGTTGGCCAGAAAATAGCGCCCGGTGGCTGTCAGGCTCAGATCCCTGGTCAGATCGACTCCCCAGCCGAGTGTGTAAATCTGGAGTCCGCTGGCGTGATAATCGCCAACATCCAGCCCCGACAGATCCCCGACAACGTTCATATCACCAGTGAGAGACGAGTCGGTGGCCTGATTCAGAAATTCCTTCCTGCCGCTCACACCGAGGGCCGCATCACGACTGCCCGATCCATAGGCGGCGCCGGCAAAGAAATGGTTGCCGATCCCTCCGAGGTCAGTGTCAATCATGATATCGGCGTGACCACCCCAGGCTCTGATGCTTTCGTTGGCGTCAACACCGTTGAACAGGCGTCCCGTTTGCCAGACCGGTTCTACTTCGCAGCTGACGGGACCGAACTTTGCCGTGGCCCTGACGCCGAAGGAATTCCGATGTTCCCCGTCATGACGTTCTGCGGAGCCGCTATCGCGAAATCCATAGAATTCCAGACCGGTACCGTCGCTGATGTTCCATGTGGCATAGCCGCCGGCGAGGCCTCCCTCTGTGCCGTCTGACCAGGGAGAGGCATACCAGCCGCCGAAGATGTCGACCGTCAGCGGAGCCAGAGGTGTTATCCGCAAACGCACGGCATCATAGACGAGTCCCTTGTAGAACGAATCGCTCCCGAGCATGAAGGAGCTGCCGTAGACAAGCTCCTGACGGCCGGCCTTGAGGGAATTCCCGTCCCGGAGGGGGCAGAGGATCTCGGCAAAGCCCTGGTAGAGAGAAATCTTGCCGTAATCCTGGCTCCCCCCGCTGAAGCCGTACCCCTGCCCCTCGGCGTGGAGATCGAGCCATGCCACCGGATGCCAGAAAAGATACGGTTTGACGCGATAGAGGAAACGTCCTTCAGCGTGTCCGGGGGCCTGGCTGAAGTCAGGGAGCCGGAAAGAGCCGGCACCTTCTCCTCTGACGAACCCATTCACGCCAACCCGGTATTCATAATCGTACAGATCAGGCTTGGCGAGCATGGCTTCGACTTCATCCCGCAGCGTGTGGTAACCGTGCCGGCTCTCCAGCTCGGCGTCGAGCTCTTCCCTGAGACGGAGAATCAAGGCGCGTTCTTCGGGCTCAAGTGCTTCCTTTCCCTCTGACCGACACTTCGCGAGCACCTTTTCGAGGACACCGAAAAGGCAGTCGGCAGCCTCACTCCTGAGACACGGCCGCCCGTCAACGGCCATGTCGCCCGGAAGCGCTCGGCCGGAGTCGTACTTGCGGGTCAACTCCGCAATCTGGCGGCAGGTGCCTGGCTCCGTTCTCGCGTCATCGGCCCCCATTGCCCATGACGCAGAACAAAGGGCAAAAGCAGCTGCAATGCCAATCACTATCCTTTTCATGTAATCCTCCCGTGGTTACCAGATCAACGGCCGCATACCGGACATCCCTGCATCGACAGGGGACGCTCCAACCGGCAGGTGGCCAGCAATTCATCGTTGCCGAAGATATCGCGGGTGGGACCATCAGCCGCCACCCTCCCCTCGCGCAGGACAATGGTCCGCTCGCAGAGTTCCATAACCATGTCCAGATCGTGGGACGTTATAATTTTCGTGTGTTTGAAATCCCTCAGAAGTCCCATGATCTGGCGGCGGGCATAGGGATCGAGACCGGTGGTGGGCTCGTCGAGCACCAGAATATCGGGACTCATGGACAGCACCGTTGCAATGGCAACGCGCCGTTTCTCGCCTCCCGACAAGCGGTAGGGGGGTTTATTGTGAAGATGTGCGACACCGACCTGTTCCAAGGCATCCGCGACCCGACGCTCGACTTCCGCCGGCGGCAGCCCCAAATTGAGGGGACCGAAGGCGACATCGTCAAAGACCGTCGGCATGAAGAGCTGGTCATCGGGATCCTGGAAGACCATGCCGACAGTCCGGCGCACCTCGGGAAGCGTCGTGCGGACCACAGGCGTATCGCCTATGCGCACATCTCCCCGGGTGGGGGCGAGATACCCGTTCAGGTGAAGCAGCAGAGTGGATTTCCCTGCCCCGTTCGCCCCTACCACCGCCACCGATTCACCATGATGAATCCGGAAGGTTATGCCGCGCAGGGCTTCCGTACCGTCGGGGTAGCAATGGCAGAGGTCGCGGACCTCGACAATGTGGTGGCTCATGGATATCCCCCCGTTACCAGCCCCCCCAGCAGGTGGGGAATGTTTACCAGCCTGAACAGCACGAAAAGCGCACACCAGCCGGCTGTGAAGATCCAATCGGCGCGGCCTGGACGGATCTCGCGCCGCACGTGGAATTGCCCGTTGAAGCCCCGCGAGAGCATGGCCATGTGAATCCGTTCGGCCCGGTCCCAGGTGCGCAGAAGCAGGCTGCCCACCAGGGCGGAGTAGGCCTTCAGCCCCCTCCCCCGACCGGAAAAGGTGCGCAGCTCCCGTGCCCGGACCATCCGTCCCCCCTCGTCTGCCAGAACGAAGAGATAGCGATAGAGGAACAGCAGCTGGACCACGAACGGCCGGGGAACCCCGAACCGCTCCAGGGCCATGCAGATGCCCGAAAACCCGGTGACAGCCACGAGTACGACTGCGGCACCAACCGTGAGGAGTGACCGGACGATAATGGACAGAAATGAAATCCATCCCCCGGATATAACCAGGGGGCCGAGGGCGAGCAGGGGTTGCCGATCCAGCAGGGGGTTGAACAATCCCACCACCACGGCAAAGGGGAGGACCAGCAGCAGTTTCCGGAGGATGACCGTTGCCGGCAGGCCGGCTGAGGCAGCCAGGGCCACCGGAAACACCGCAAAGGGGACAAGGGCCGCCAACTCATAGCGCCCCAGGGAAACGACCGCAACTATGAACGCGAAGGTGACGAACACCTTTGCCCGGGGATCGAGCCGGTGGACGGCCGAGTTTCCGCCAGCGAGAAGATCAAGCCGGTTCAGCTCACGGAGTGCCGATTCAATGGGAGCCATGGAGGGCAGCGATCAGGACGGAACCGCTTACGAAGACGCCCGGTGGCGCAGGATCAGGCCAATGAGGAACGCGACGCCCAGCGTCAGCGCCCCCCCTACAACCCCTGACACCGAAGTACCGAGCCTGCCGCTGCCGGCTGAGGCGGCAGCATGGGAGACATCATGAACTGCGGGGGCGGGAAAGGAATAGTCGGGCAGGAACGCAACCTTCTCCTGGATCGAGGCTGCCGTGCCATGGAAACCATCGCGGGGTGCTGCGAGCTCATCGGAACCGGTCACCCGGCTGATGGCCCATTCGAGCCCGTCAGGATTCTCCGATGCGAACCAGGAGACGATACCGCCAGTGAGCAGTGCCATTACCCCCAGGGTCAGCAGTACCCCCCGGAGGCCGGAAGCGGAGCCCCGTTCCGGAAAGAACGTGGGCAAACCGGTGATCTCGGGGTGAACACGGCTCACGAAACCGATCACCGCCGCGGTGACGAGCCCCTCCACCGCGCCGATGGCAAGATGGATCGGTTGCATGAGAAGCACAAAGGAGGTGAAGGGAAGCGCCGAAATGCCGGAAGCAACCGTCTCGAGCACCACAGCAAAGGCGCCGAGCTGCAGGCCGGTGACCGCTGCGGCCAGCGATGCCGCCGTGACTCGCCCCTGGCCCGAGCCGGGAGGCGCAATCACGCGGTAGATGAAGGGATAGGCAATGAACGCGGGAAAGAAGCCGAGATTGAAAATATTGCATCCGAGCGCCAACAGCCCGCCATCCGCAAAGAACAGGGCTTGGACCACCAGCACCGATGCAATGGTCAGAAACGCGGCATGGGGTCCCAGCAGCACAGCCAGCAGCAATGCCCCCCCAAGGTGCCCGCTGGATCCGGTTCCCGGAATGGTGAAGTTGATCATCTGCGCTGCAAATACGAATGCGCCGAGGACACCCATGAGCGGCACCTTCCGCTCATCGAGCTCCTGCCGCACCCTGCGGCAACTCCAGGCAACGGTACCGGCCGTGGCCGCCCACAGGACTCCCCCGACCGCCGGTGAAATAAGCGCATCCGCCATGTGCATGCTGTTCTCTCTTTCCGGCGCCACCCGCGTGTCACCAATCAAGCATATAGTAACACGCTACAAATAACCGACACAGAATGGTATGTCAACAGCATTATGTCGTATACATGTCCCGAGAGCTCTAACTACAAAAAAAAGGGGAGCCCGATCCGGGCTCCCCTTGTTACTGAAAGAACTGCTCCTCAGGCGAGGGCGTTCAGATCCCTGAGAATATCTTCCACATTGAGACCGTGGGCATTTGCACCTTGTTCGAGGGATTCGTTCTGAGCCCCCATGCAGCCGATGCAGCCAAGGTTGTAGGAGCGAAGAACGCCGGCCACTCCCGGGTGGGTCTGAAGGGCTTGAGCAAAAGTCATGTCTTTCGTGAACTTCTGAGTCATATCGGATCCTCTTTCAAAGTTGTTGCGGGAAAATCCCCGCAGGCTGCATGTATGCGGTTAAAGGTCCGCGCTTCAGACGTACTTGATGTCGATGATTTCGTATTCCTTGAGCCCGGATGGCACCTTGATCTTGACGCTGTCGTCGAGCTTATGGCCGATGAGGGCCTTGCCCACCGGCGAAGTGCAGGAGATCTTGCCGAGTTTGATATCGGCCTCTTCTTCGCCGACGATCTTGTAGGTGACCTCTTCTTCGGTTGCAGTGTCGTAGAGGGTAACGGTGGCGCCGAACACCACCTTGTCCGGTTTCATCCCCGTCAGGTCCACCACATAGGCCCGGGCAAGCTTACCCTGGAGTTCCAGAATGCGCCCTTCGATGAAGGCCTGGCGGTTTTTGGCCGCATCGTACTCGGCGTTCTCCGACAGGTCGCCGTGGCCCCGGGCCTCGGCGATGTCCTGGATCACTCGGGGTCGCTCCTCGCGGATCAGGCGCTTGAGCTCTTCCTGGAGAGCCTCGTAGCTTTCCTTGGTCATCGGTATGGTGTGAGACATGTACTCCGAACTCCTCTGCGTATCAAAATGACGAGGCAGCCCTGCGGGCCGCCTCGGGATGAATGAACTATGCTACATCTGCGCGTCAGCCGAGGTACTCCTGAAGGGGTTTCACGTCAAGCTCTCCCTCCAGCATGGCGACGATTCCACCTGCGGCCGCGTTTGCCCCGGCAACGGTTGTGAAGTAGGCCACATTGTGCATAAGGGCCTCGCGCCGGATGGAGAAAGAATCGGCCACGGCCTGGGCTCCCTGGGTGGTGTTGAGCACCATGCAGATTTCGCCGTTCTTGATGGCGTCAACCACGTGAGGGCGACCTTCGAGCACTTTATTGATCACCTCCACCTCAACCCCCTTCTCCTTCAGGTAGGCTGCGGTACCGCGGGTGGCAACCAGTCTAAAACCGGCATTATAGAGTTTTTTCGCTGATTCGACAATATGTTTCTTGTCGGCATCGTGGAGGCTGATGAAAACCTTTCCGGACCGGGGAAGCCTCACGTTGGCGCCGAGCTGAGCCTTGGCAAAGGCGGTGGCGAAGTCTGGGCCGATCCCCATGACCTCGCCGGTGGACTTCATCTCCGGCCCGAGCAGGGTATCGACTCCCGGAAACTTCACGAAGGGGAAGACTGCTTCCTTCACTGACATGTGTTTCGGCACGATGTCGCCGGAAACCCCCAGATCCTTCAGGCTTCTGCCCGCCATGACCCGGGCGGCGATCTTGGCCAGGGGGCGGCCCGTGGCCTTGGATACGAAGGGGGCGGTCCGGGATGCGCGCGGGTTAACCTCCAGAATGTAGATGGTTCCGTCTTTGATGGCGTACTGGACGTTCATGAGTCCCTTGACGTTCAGCTCCAGGGCCATGACGGTGGTCTGACGCCTGATCTCCTCCACCAAGGCCTGGGAGATGGAATGGGGCGGCAGGCAGCAGGCTGAGTCCCCCGAGTGGATACCCGCCTCCTCAATGTGTTCCATGATCCCGCCGATCACCACATCGGTGCCGTCGCAGAGGGCGTCCACATCGATCTCGATGGCCTTGTCCAGGAACTTGTCGATGAGGATCGGATGCTCCGGCGATGCCTGGACCGCGGTGGTCATGTAGCGGCGCAGGTTTTCCACGTCATAGACGATTTCCATGGCCCGTCCGCCAAGGACGTAAGAGGGACGCACCACCACCGGGTAACCGATCCGGTTGGCCACCTCTTCCGCTTCCTCAAAGGAACGGGCCGTGCCGTTCTCGGGCTGGAGCAGGTTCAACTTGTGGAGCATCTCCTGGAAGCGCTCCCGGTCCTCGGCCCGGTCGATGGCATCCGGCGAGGTGCCGATGATGGGGACCCCGGCCTTCTCCAGAGCCACGGCCAGCTTGAGCGGGGTCTGGCCGCCGAACTGGACGATGACTCCCTCGGGCTTCTCCAGCTCGACGATGGAGAGAACATCCTCATAGGTGAGGGGTTCGAAGTAGAGGCGGTCGGAGGTGTCGTAGTCGGTGGAAACCGTCTCCGGGTTGCAGTTGACCATGATAGTCTCGTAGCCGTCCTCAGCCAGTGCGAAGACCCCGTGGACGCAGCAGTAGTCGAACTCGATCCCCTGGCCGATCCGGTTGGGTCCGCCGCCGAGAATCATGATCTTTTTCCGGTCGGTCACCTCCGCCTCGCACTCATCCTCATAGGTGGAGTAGAGATACGGGGTGTAGGCCACGAACTCGGCCGCACAGGTATCGACCCTTTTGAACACGGGCTTGATGCCGAGGGAAAGCCGCAACTGGCGAATCTCCTCATCGCTCTTCCCCCAGAAGCGACCGAGCATCCGGTCGGAGAAGCCATACTGCTTGGCCTCGCGCACAATGGCCCGCAGATCGTCAGGGGCTGCGGCGGTCACATCAACCTTTCTCAGCTCCTCCTCTTTCTCAATGATCTGCTTGATATTGTGGAGGAACCACGGATCAATGGCGGTGAGCTGGAAGACCTCCTCAATGCTCATGCCGCACCGGAAGGCGTCCCCCAGGTACCAGAGCCGTTCCCAGTTGGGCACCCGGAGCTTGTCCTGGAGCTGCTGCTGCTCATTGGGGGCCAGGGCCCGACGGGTATCGCCGTTGGTGAAGATGCGCGACTCAAAGCCGGCCGAGCCGATTTCCAGGGAGCGGAGCGCCTTCTGGAATGACTCCTTGAAGGTTCGACCGATGGCCATGACCTCGCCCACCGACTTCATCTGGGTGGTCAACGTCGCATCCGCTGCCGGGAACTTCTCAAAGGTAAAACGCGGAATCTTGGTCACCACGTAGTCGATGGTGGGCTCGAAGCAGGCCGGGGTCTCGCGGGTGATGTCGTTGCGGATCTCATCCAGAGTGTAACCCACAGCCAGCTTGGCCGCGATCTTGGCGATCGGGAAGCCGGTGGCCTTGGAGGCCAGGGCCGAGGAGCGGGAAACCCGCGGGTTCATCTCAATGACTACCAACCGGCCGTTGCGGGGGTTGATGCCGAACTGGATGTTGGAGCCACCGGTGTCGACGCCGATTTCCCGGATGATCTTGAGGGCCGCGTCGCGGAGGATCTGGTACTCCTTGTCAGTGAGGGTCTGGGCCGGGGCAACGGTGATGGAATCGCCCGTGTGGACCCCCATGGGATCGAAGTTCTCGATGGAGCAGATGATAACCACGTTGTCGGCCGTGTCGCGCATCACCTCAAGCTCGTACTCTTTCCAGCCGATGACCGACTCCTCCACCAGGATCTCGTCGGTGGGAGAGGCGTCGATGCCCGCCATGGCCATCTTCTCGTACTCTTCCATGTTGTAGGCGATGCCGCCGCCGGTGCCGCCCAGGGTGAAAGAGGGGCGGATGATGGCGGGGAAACCGACGGTCTTGACCACCGTCATGGCCTCGCTGTAGTTGTGGGCCAGGCCCGAGCGGGGCACCGAAAGGCCGATCTTCTCCATGGCCTCCTTGAAGAGGGTCCGGTCCTCGGCCTTTTTGATGGCCGGAAGTTTGGCGCCGATCAGTTCCACGCCGAATTTTTCCAGGGTGCCGTTCTCGGCCACGGCCACGGCGGTGTTCAGGGCCGTCTGACCGCCAAGGGTCGGTAGCACCGCATCGGGACGTTCCTTCTCGATGATCTTGGCCAGCACCTCCGGGGTCACCGGCTCCACGTAGGTCCGGTCCGCGAAATCGGGGTCGGTCATGATGGTGGCCGGGTTGCTGTTGAGCAGCACCACCTCGAATCCCTCCTCCTTCAGCGCCTTGCACGCCTGGGTGCCGGAGTAGTCGAACTCGCACGCCTGGCCGATGACGATGGGGCCGGCGCCGATGATGAGGATCTTTTTGATGTCGGTACGTTTAGGCATTGCAACTCCTTGTTGTCTGTATCGTCGTTATCGAATGGATCTAAGCGCGAAAGATGAAGAATACCGCTCCGGCCAGACAGCATCCGGCCCAGAGATAGTCCAGCTTCAGGGGCTGGCCCATGTAGTAGACTGCAAAGGGGACGAAGACCGCAAGCGTAATGACCTCCTGCATGATCTTGAGCTGTCCCAGACTGAAGGTACCGTAGCCCATCCTGTTGGCCGGCACCTGGATCAGGTACTCGAAAAAGGCGATGCCCCAGCTCACGACCACGGCGATGTACCAGGGCGCCGCTTTAAGGTTCTTCAGGTGCGCATACCAGGCAAAGGTCATGAATACGTTGGACAGCGCCAGCAAAATGATCGTTCTCATGCTAATCCTGCACCCAGCCGTTTTCCAGCCCGGCCTCTTCCAGAGCTTCCACCGCCTCGTCGTATTCCTCATCGGTGATCTTGCGGTGTATTCCCGGCATCTCCGCGGCCCGGTGGGCCGGGAAGAACTGATTCATCAGGGCGATGTGGGTCTCGGCACCCAAGTTTTCGGCAATCCAGCGGAGCGTCTCGCCACTGCCGGCTGCCCCTTCAGGTAGAACGAGGTGGCGGATGATGAGCCCCCGTATCGCAATCCCGGCGTCGTCCAGCTCCAGGTGACCCACCTGGCGAAACATCTCGGCAACCGCCAATCGATTGGCCTCCCGATAACCGGGAGCCGAAGAGAACCGGACCGCCGGTTCTTCCGCCGCATACTTCATGTCCGGCAGATAGACGTCAACGATACCGTCCAGAAGGCGAAGGGCGTCCACCTTCTCGTAGCCACTGGAATTCCAGACGATCGGAAGCCGGAATCCGCGGGGAATCGCCAGCCAGAGCGCCGCCAGGATCTGCGGCAGGAAGTGGGTCGGCGTGACGAAGTTGATGTTGTGTACCCCGCGCTTCTGCAGCCCAAGCATCCGATCAGCCAGATCCGGCGTGGTCAGGTCGGTCCCGTTACCCTGCTGGCTGATGGGAAAGTTCTGGCAGAACCGGCAGTGGAGGCTGCACCAGGAGAGGAAGATCGTCCCCGATCCTTTTGTCCCGGAGATGGGGGGCTCTTCGCCGTGGTGGACATTGGCCGACGCGATCCGGGGCCGCCACCCTGCCCGGCATGAACCGGTCTCCCCGGCCAGCCGGTTCACCCCACAGTCAAGGGGGCAGAGGTCGCAGGAGCGGAGCCGGGCATAGGCCTCCCTGACCCGCTGCAATAATTCGCCTGATTGATAAAGATCGATATACCGCATGGTTCCGTAGGGGCGATCCTTATGATCGCCCTCGCTCGTGGGCGAAACCAGCTCCACCCCTATGCCTTTTCCTTCTCCATCAACTCCACGAAGCGCCCGAACAGGTAGTGGGAATCGTGGGGGCCGGGCGATGCCTCGGGGTGGTGCTGGACCGAAAAGATCGGGAGGTCTTTGTGCTTCATCCCTTCAACGGTCTGGTCGTTCAGGTTCTCGTGGGCCAGCTCGCAGGCGTGGCCGAGCGAGACGATATCCACCGAGAAGCCGTGGTTCTGGGCAGTGATCTCCACCCTGCGGGTGTCCAGGTCCATGACCGGGAGGTTGGAGCCGTGGTTGCCGAACTTGAGCTTCATGGTCTGCCCCCCCAGGGCCAGGCCCAGGAGCTGGTGACCGAGGCAGATGCCGAAGATGGGCTTCTTGCCCACGAACTTCCTGATGTTCTCGATGACGGCGGTCATGGGCTCCGGGTCACCGGGGCCGTTGCTGAGGAAAATGCCGTCCGGGTTCATGGCCAGGGCCTCGTCGGCCGGGAAGGTTGCGGGCACCACGGTCACGTCGCAGCCGGCCGACACGAGGCAGCGGAGGATGTTGTACTTGATGCCGAAATCGTAGGCCACCACCTTGTACTTCAGCTCGTCAGGTGTTGCGGCGGTGTACCCGGCCTCCAGGTCCCAGAGCTTCTCGGTCCAGTGGTAGGGCTTGTCGCAGGAGACGCCGGTCGCCAGGTCGAGGCCGGCCATGCTCGGCACGGCACGGGCCTTTTTCACCAGGCTTTCGTGGTCCGAATCCACGGTGGAGATGACACCGTTCTGGGCTCCCTTGTCCCGCAGGTGCCGGGTAAGGGCCCGGGTATCGAGCCCCTGTATGCCGACCACGCCGTTCTCCTTGAGATAGGCGTCGAGGCTCATGGTGGCACGCCAGTTGGAGTAGCAATCGTGGTATTCCTTGACGATGAAGCCCGACAGGTAGAGCTGCTTGCTCTCGATGTCCTCCGGGTTGATGCCGGTGTTGCCGATCTGGGTATAGGTCATGGTGACCATTTGCCCACGGTAGGAAGGATCGGTCAGGACCTCCTGGTAGCCGGTCATGGCGGTGTTGAAGACCACCTCGCCGACGGCCTCGCCGGTGGCACCGAATGATTTCCCTTCAAAGACGCGCCCATCGGCGAGCGCTAGGACTGCTTTCATGAACATGCTCCTGTGTATTGTGCGTAAGGGCGCTGCTTGCCGCGCCCGGTTCCGCTCTTCAACGGGCGCGGCAAGCGGCGCGCCCGGATTTCATCCTCTGCTGTGGACCACCGTGCCGCCGACGATGGTGTATGCCGCGGCACCTTTCATCTCCCAGCCGAGGAAGGGTGAGTTCTTGGACTTGCTGGCGAGCGCACCGGCCTCCACCGTCCAGACGGCCGCCGGATCAATAACCGTGATGTCGGCAACCGCGCCTTGCCGGAGCGTGCCCCGGTCAATGCCGAGAATCGCGGCCGGGTTGCACGCCATCTTCTCAACCAGTGCCGGCAGGGTCAACACTCCCTCCTCCACCAGCTTCAGCGACAGCGGCAGGGAGGTTTCCAGGCCGATGATGCCGTTCAAAGCCACGTTGAACTCCACGTCCTTCTCATCCAGATGGTGGGGGGCGTGGTCGGTGGCGATGGCGTCGATGGTGCCGTCCTTCAGGGCCTCTTTGACCGCGGCCAGATCATCGGCCGTACGGAGCGGCGGATTCATCTTGGCATTGGTGTTGTAGCCGCGCACTGCATCGTCGGTGAGGCTGAAGTAGTGGGGCGCCGTCTCGCAGGTAACCTTCACGCCGCGGGCCTTGGCGTTACGGATGATCCGCAATGACCCCATTGTGGAGACGTGGGCGATGTGGAGCGGCGAGTTGGTGAACTCGGCCAGGTACACGTCACGGGCGGTGGCAGCGTCCTCGGCGGCCCAGGGTATTCCCTTGAGCCCCAGCTCCGTGGAGACGAAGCCCTCGTTCATGACCCCCTCGCCCACCAGGGAGAGATCCTCGGCATGGGAGATGACCATGATTCCCATTCCCTTGGCGTACTCCAGGGCCCGGCGCATGAGCTCGGAACTGGTCACGGGCCGGCCGTCGTCGGAAACCGCCACGCAGCCTGCTTCCTTCAGGTCCCCCATCTCGGCCAGGGCATCCCCCTTGCTCCCCTGAGTAATGGACCCCACGGGGAAGACGTTGACGAGCCCCTCGGCCTTGGCCTTGGCGACGATGTAGCTGGTCACGGCCTTGTTGTCGTTCACCGGCTTGGTGTTGGGCATGCAGGCCACCGACGTGAAGCCGCCGGCCGCAGCCGCCCTGGTGCCTGTTACGATATCTTCCTTGTACTCGAGCCCCGGGTCCCGCAGGTGCACATGCATATCAATGAGGCCCGGCGTGACGATCAGGCCGGCGGCGTCCACGACCCCGGCCCCGGCCGGAGCCGCGAGTCCCTTGCCGAGTTCCTTGATTGCGCCATTCTCCACGAGGATATCCAGAACTTCGTCAATTCCCTGGGACGGGTCAATCACCCTCCCACCTTTTATCAGCAGGTTCATATCATCACCCCTCACGAATCTCGGTTGGTTAAAGTATCCCGAACAGCCGGCTCACTCGGTGGCCAGCTCACCGCCGCTCACGTGGTACAACATCGCCATCCTCACGGCCACGCCGTTCTCGACCTGGGTGAGAATCGCGGACTGGTCGCTGTCCGCCACGTAGGAGGAAAGCTCCACCCCCCGGTTGATGGGGCCCGGGTGCATGACCATGGCGCCGGGCTTGGCCAACTTCAGGTTCTGGGGATTGAGGCCGTAGTAGCGGGCATACTCACGCAGGGTCGGCAACAGGGTCTTGCCCTGGCGCTCAAGCTGGATGCGGAGCATCATCACCACATCGACCCCCTCGATGGCCTCACGCATGTCGCGGCAGACGGTCACGTTGCCGAGGCGCTCGATGCCCGGGGGCATCATGGTCGGTGGGCCGGCGAGACGGACATGCGCCCCCATTTTAGTGAGGCCGAAGATGTCGGAGCGGGCCACGCGGCTGTGGGTGATGTCACCCACGATGGCCACCGTGAGCCCTTCGATCGTTCCGAACTTCTGGCGCATGGTCAGCATGTCCAGAAGCCCCTGGGAGGGGTGCTCATGGGCGCCGTCGCCGGCATTGATCACCGAGCAGGAGACCCGCTGGGCCAGATAGTGGTGAGCGCCCGAAGCGGCGTGGCGCATGACGATGATGTCGGGCTTCATGGCCAGGATGTTTCGGGCCGTATCGGAAAGGGTCTCCCCCTTGGTCACGGAACTGGTGGAGGCCGAGATGTTGATCGTATCGGCGGAAAGGCGCTTGGCCGCAATCTCGAAGGAGGTCCGGGTCCGGGTGGATGCCTCGTAGAAGACGTTCACCACGGTCTTGCCGCGCAGGGTCGGCACCTTCTTGATGTCGCGGGAGTTGATCTCCTTCATGTTGTCGGCCGTGTCGAGGAGGAGCTGAATTTCCTCCCGGGTCAGATCCTGCAACCCGATGATATCCTTATGCTTGAACCCCATCGTTCCCCCCGTTTGCCCGCGTCGCGGGCAGGTAATGGTAGTTGTTCGCTGCGTCTCGTCCCTGTTCACTTCTCCAGCACAACATCAGTGGGCCGGTTGGCTGCATCGAACAGGACCGCGATCTTCTCCTTGAGACTGGTGGGTACGTTGCGGCCCACGAAGTCGGCCCGGATCGGCAGTTCACGGTGCCCGCGGTCCACGAGGACGGCCAGTTGGATGCAGGCGGGGCGACCGTGGTCCATGATGGCGTCCATGGCGGCACGAATGGTGCGGCCGGTAAAGAGGACGTCGTCGACCAGAACCACCCTCTTGGTTTCGAGGGAGAAGGGAATGTCGGTCTTGCCAACCGGCAGATGGGGAGCATGCCCCTTGAAATCGTCACGATAGAGGGTGATATCCACCTCTCCCACCGGCACGGTAGCACCCTCGATCTCTTCGAGCCGCGCGACGATCTCCCGCGCCAGATGGACACCGCCGGTCCTGATGCCAACCAGCACCAGGCCGTCGACCCCCTTGTTACGTTCCAGGATTTCGTGGGCGATGCGGGTCAGCGCCCGTTTCACCCCAGCCGTGTCAAGAATCACCGTTCCGTCTGCCACCGTGCTCCCCCTTTCGCCGGTTCACCGGCCGCGTGCATCCCACAAAAAAAGCCCTCCCGCGGACTATAGGCGGAAAGGCTCGTGGAGTAGTGACCATAATGCGACACTATCTTCATCACCTTTGCTAACCTCACGGGGCTAAATTAAAAGGGACGAGAAAAATTTCAACGAATTTATCACTGACCCCACCGGGAGTCAAGATCGTTTTGCCTCATGAAATCAGAATTTCCCCATGCGCGCAGCGTATCTGCTCCCGCCCCGCATACTGCCCCCCGAAAGACCCTCTGCGGACAAGTCTGCTTGCTCTCCATTAGAGCTCCTTATGCCCCTTCGCAGGATGCCGACGGCATCATCCCCCTGATCTCACTGGCTAATCGGGACCATCACCACAGCATTCTCACTAAATTTAATTAAAATTTTTCATTTGATTTTTTAAATATTCAACCATTACACTGCAGGGGACACGGAAGAGTGTCAGCGACAACCATCGCGGGTTGCTCCAGAGGATAAATCGGGCCGTTATCCAAGGGAAGGGGGAAAGAAAAGGCACGGAGCAGACGGCACAACCCGCCCATGCAACAAGGAGGCACAATGAAAAATACAGATCGATCGATTATCACATTCAGCTTTATTGCCCTGCTGCTCCTGCTGGCAGCAGCCGTCTGCAACGCAGCGGACGGGACGCTTACGGGCAAGGTCGCCAACTCGGCCTCGACGGCAGCCATCGCGGGAGCCACGGTTTCGGCAACCGGGACGGTGGGCACCCGTTCGGCGGTCACCGACTCCTCGGGGGGCTATCGCCTGGCTCTGCCCGGCGGGACCTATGCCGTCACCTGTACCGCCCAAGGATTCAAGGCATTCTCCAAGACCGGCATCACCATTACGGAGGGCAGGTCGACCACCCTCAACATCGCTCTTGCCCCCCTTGCAGGAGCCGCCGTTGAAAATCTGGGGGCCATGCCCCGGAACCTGGTTGAACGGACCGCTTCGAGCATAACTCTCACGGCCTCGGTCAGTGGTACGCCGACCAGCTATTCCTGGACGCAGGTCAAGGGTCCCAGAGTCCCCCTGTCACCGGCATCGGCCCGCTCGGCAACGGCGGATGTGAGCAGTCTGAACGTGGCGGTGGACACCGAGCTCGTCTTCCGTTTGACCGTGAGCGGCGAAAACGGCGTCCCAGCCAGCCGCGACGTGTCGGCCTTCATCGAGCCGGCCGACATGGAACCGGTCCTGGGCCCCGATGTCCAAGTCGGCGGCTCCACTACCGCCGTACAGAAGTATGCGGTCAACGGGGTCGAATGGAGTCTGTTCAACATTGGCAACAAGCTCTGCGCCACCCCCATCGGCATGACCAAGGGGCCTGTTTACTCCATCCACCTGCCGGGCTTCGTCAACGATATCGACATCGTTGCCCACAACGGCCTCACCTACGCCCTCATCTCCGCCGGCAGTGAAGGAATCATAGTGGTAGACGTAACCGACCCGTCCGCCATGACCAGAACCGCCACGGCACGCATCAACTACTACCGGGGCGGCCTCAGCTTTACTGAAGGAGGGGGCTCCATCCTGACCGGCCAGGAAGTCTCGGGGGTCAAGGGGGCGGTAGCGGCGCTGGTCACCGACGGCGTCACCCTCTACATCGCCGACAACGATTTCGGCATCCACCGCACGGCCCTGACGAACCTGCTGGCTTCCGGCGGACCGGTACTGGAGCCCGACGGGACTCTTCTCATTGATCACGAGGTCTTCACCCTCCAGTATGCGGGGGAGAACCCCTGGGGCCGCCCCGTGGACCTAAAGCTCCACGGAGGCAAACTATTCGCCCTTCTCAAGGAACTGGGGCTCGGCATCTTCGACCCGGTGACCCTCGAGCAGGTGGGCCGCTATAACCTGTACACCGATACCATGATGAAGGAAGACTGGTTCGCGGATATGGACGTACGGCAGACGGTTGCCAAAGATCCGGCCACGGGCGAGCCCTTCGTCGACTCGTTCACCGGCATGCCCGACTTCCGGCAGACCAGCTTCGAGATTCTTCAGGTCATGAAAAAAGACGTTGCCGCTTCTACCCCATGGGCCGACTTCGACCGCTACGGCAAGTTCTACTACAAGGCCCAGGGCGTCGATTTCGCAACATTCAACGGCCGGACCATCGCCTACATCGCTTACTCCCTTGGTGGACTCGTCGCCGTTGACATCACCGGCTTCGAAACCGCGACCCCAGCCACATTCCTGAACGGCCGCTACCTGGGCTACATCCCGGCAGTGCCGGCCAACGGCCCCAAAGAGCCCACAGGCACCAGATCCCGGAGCATTCTCCCTTACTACGGGGCCGGTATGCTGAAGGAGTCGGGGATTGTGGACGTGAAGATCCGCGGCACCCGTGCCTACCTGACGGACCACTTCGCGGGGCTCATGATCATCGACGGCGCCGACATTCCCGATCAGCACTGGAAGCAGGCAGGCGGTCCGTTCAACAACGACACCAACGGCATCCCCGGCGATCACTGGCCCGACACGGAGTTTGTCACCTCCTTCGACATGTCCCCCTATGACCCGCTGGACAACGAGTCGATGCCCAAGTGGATGTACCAGGCCCCCTGCCTGCTGGTAACCGCCGAGATCAACGGCCACGGCAACCGGCTTCTGCTCATGGACACCATGGCCACTGATGCGGCGGGGAACATCGACCTGCTGGAGTGCGCCGGTGCCGGTGGTTTCAACTTCATCGACCTGATCAACCTCCGGGCTCCCGCCATGTCAGACCGATATGCCATTCCGGTTTATATCCCAACCACCGACGAAATCGGAGCCAAAGCCGACAGCACGGCGGGGCAGACCATCTCCATCGGCCACTCGGCCGGCATCAGCGCATCTGACCGCTACGTCTACGTGGCCGACGGCCCCCACGGAGTCTCCGCCTGGCGGATCACCGACGATGCGGGCTACCCCACCGACGACATCCACCTGGTGGCCAACACCCTGGCTGACGAGTATCCCGAGGTCGTTAACGGTGTGAAGATCTACCCGGCCTCCCACGCCTCCAACGTGGTCTTTGATCCGGTCAACCACGTTGCCTGGTCCGGCAGCTCCAGCCTCGGGCTCCGCCGGGTGAAAGTAGCCGGCGTGGAGGCTGATCTCGGACGGGTGGGTGCACCGCTCCTGTTGCCGCTCTCCCTCTCCGACTGCTTCGAGCACAATGCCGAGTGGGGAACGGTCAAACCGGTTCAGTACCAGGATCACGCCTACGATGTGGAACTGCGCGGCAACTATGCCTTCACGGCCGACGGTTCCAACGGTATCACTGTGTATGACGTCACCAAGGACCCTTCCACTGCCGCCAGCGGCTTCCTGGTGGCCAACATCGGCGCCGGCAAGGAGCGTCCGCCTCTGGGCACTGCCTCGGGCATCGCCCTCTGGACCGACTCAGCAACGGGGAAATCTTACGCCTTCGTGGCCGCTGGGCCGAGGGGCGTAGGTGTCGTGGACATAACTGACGTGAAGAACATGAGCCTTGTTAAAGTCTTCGAGCCCATCAAGCTGGAGGACGGAAAAGTCGGTGCCGCCGATGGCCAGGCGGTGGACGTAAAGGTGGCGGGAAGCCACGCCTTCTTCTCCTACGACAGCTTCGGCGTGGTCTGTTACCGGATCGCCGACCTGATTGCGCCGTTGCCGTCGGGCATATCACCCACGGATGTCTGGAAAAAGAGCCAGACCGGCAGGCTTGTCTATGATTATCGTCCCGTAGCCGCGAGCCGCTTCAAGCTCCAGCTCGTACCTGGCTATGAGGACTGGGCCGGCGGCGCCGTTAAGATGACCTTTACCCAGGTAAGCGGAAAGCTGATATTCTACGTGGCATTCGCCGAGGCCGGACTTCTCAAGATCGATTGGACCGACCCGACAGCGCCGGTGCTCAAGGACGTAGCACCCACGGTGAACGAGTGTACCGACGTGACCATCGCTAACGGCCGGCTTTTCGCGGCCGACGGTTCAGGCGGCCTGGTGTTCTTCAAGTAAGTTGCCTCACCTGCCAGGGATGGGACTTTCCGGTCCCATCCCTTTTTCATCACTCTTCCCCTCCCACCCCTCACCTGAGATCATTCAGCGTCAACAACCACTTTCGGCACGCATTTTGTAAAAAAATTTAATAAATTTATTTCAAGGTTAATACCTATGGAAACTGTCTACTTCAAGACCCTGCTTGCGGTAGTGGAGACGGGGAGTTTTTCGCGGGCGGCCGAACGGTTATGCATTACCCAGTCGGCGGTATCCCAGCGAATCAAGCTTCTGGAAGGAAGGTATGGCTACACGCTGATTGACCGGGCGGGGAACTTTCTGGTGCCGACCGCTGCAGGAGAACTGGTCATCCAGAAGGCCCGGGTAATCATCGAGCATGAGCTGGCACTCCTGGGAGCTCTCAAACTGTTGCCCGCCAAAACGGTCATTTCCTTCTGCTGCTCTCCCTGCTTCGGCACCGTCTTCCTCCCTGCGCTCGTGCGTGATTTTGTTCTCAGAAATTCAGAACAGATCGATTTTAGGTGTGTTCTCGGCTCCAGCCAGGGAGCGGTCAGGGGATTGCGCGACACGGATTTCAATATCATCGTGATCGAGCACTGCACCCCGCTGGATCTTTCGCCATACGACGTAATTTCCCTGCCAAATGACGAGATCATTTTTGTCAGCAACCCGGCAACAGGACTCGACGTGCCGGAGCCTGACCTGTCACAGTTGCTTAACCTGCCAGTAATCATGAGAAAGGAGGGATGCAGCGGCACCGAACAGCTAGCCGCCAACCTGGCCCGGTTCGGCAAGGTGCTTGAGGATTTCAGGTCGGTCACCGGTCTCGACGACCCACGTCTCATCGTGCAGACGGTCAAGACTGAGCCGTATCTGGCATTCGTACCCAAGAGTCTTGTTCTCAAGGAACTGGCAGAGGGAAGCCTGCGGGCGCACACGGTCAAGGGATTCAGCCATGCCCGCTTCCGCTCGCTCGTCACTGCCCCTAAGCGCTACAGCGACCCCTGCCGGAGCAACTTCATCAAGGCTGTCATGGAGACAGTCTGCCATATCTCCGCGGTGTCCATGCCCGGTGACGGCCCCGGCAGCCGATGGCATAAAAAAAGGCCCTCCGGCAGGAGGGCCCCTCTGAACAGTGCCGTCACGAACAACGCGGCTATTTGATGATGTCGCCGATGCTTCCCCAGCGTACGCGGAACTTTTCCCGGTCCCAGGACCAGTACTTGATGAAGGCAAGTCCCTTGATCTGGCTGTTCTTGACGAAGCCCCAGAACCGGCTATCGTAGGAACGGTCCCGGTTGTCGCCCATTACGAAATAGCTGTTCTCCGGCACCGTGACTGGTCCGAAATTGTCGCGGGGATTCTGGGCCGCGGGGATTACGTCCTTTTCCTTGTGGACCTCCTGGGGAACCGAGAACGGCTTGCCGTTGATGAAGACTTGCTTCTGCACCACTTGAATCGTATCGCCCGGCAGACCGATTACCCGCTTGATGAAATCCTTGCTGGGGTCTTCGGGGTATTCGAAGACGATCACGTCACCCCGCTTCGGGTCGCGGATCTTCAGGTAGCGGCCGTCCACAAAGGGGATCTTGGTGCCGTAGATGAATTTGCTGACGAGGATATGATCGCCGATGGCAAGCGTGTCCTCCATGGAGCCGGAGGGAATCTTGAATGCCTGTACCACGAAAGTCCGGATAATGAGGGCCAAAATGACGGCGATAATGATCGACTCGGCGTATTCCCGGACAATGTGCTTTTTCTTGACCGGCTCGGCAGCCTGCTCCGACGGGGTTGACTGGCCGTACTGGGTTTCCTTGTAGTCCATTGATGTTCCTTTCGGAAAGGGTAACTACTTCTCTTCCACCTTGAGGATGGCGAGAAATGCTTCCTGGGGGAGTTCGACGTTCCCCACGTTTTTCATCCGCTTCTTTCCTTCCTTCTGCTTTTCCAAAAGCTTGCGCTTGCGGGTGATGTCGCCGCCGTAGCACTTGGCGAGTACATCCTTGCGCAGGGCCTTCACCGTCTCGCGGGCGATGACCTTGGCGCCGATGGCCGCCTGAATGACCACCTCGAACATCTGACGCGGGATCAGCTCCTTCATCTTGGAGACCAGGTCACGGCCCCGGTAGTAGGCCTTGTCCCGGTGGATGATGAGGGAGAGCGCGTCAACGGCCTCGCCGTTGATGAGGATGTTCATCCGCACCAGGTCGCTGCGGCGGTAGTTCAGATGCTCGTAATCCAGGGAGGCGTACCCCTTGGTGATTGATTTCAACCGGTCGTAAAAGTCGAGGACCACCTCGTTGAGGGGGAGTTCATAGATGATCATCACCCGCGTGGGGGTGAGGTACTTGATCTCGCGCTGGACGCCGCGCTTCTCCTCGCACAGGGAGAGGATGCCCCCCACGAACTCGTTGGGCGTGTGGATGGAGGCGAGGATGAAGGGCTCCTCGATGTAGTCGATTTCCTGGAGCGGCGGCAACTGGTTGGCGCTCTCGATGGTGATCACGTCCCCTTTGATCCGGTGGACCTTGTACACAACCGTGGGGGCGGTGGTGATCAGGTCGAGATTGAACTCCCGCTCCAGGCGCTCCTGGATGATCTCCATGTGGAGCAGACCCAGGAAGCCGCAGCGGAAACCGAAACCGAGGGCCAGCGATGTCTCCGGCTCGAACGAGAAGGAGGAGTCGTTCAGCTTGAGCTTGGCCAGGGCATCGCGCAGTTGCTCGTACTGGGCGGTGTCGATGGGATAGAGCCCCGAGAAGACCATGGGCTTCACTTCCTTGAAACCGCCGAGAGGCGTTACACAGGGCTTGAGGGCGTGGGTGACGGTATCGCCGATCTTGGCGTCAGCCACATCCTTGATGCCGGCAATGAGGAAACCGACCTCCCCCGCCGCCAGCTGGGGCACTTCGCGCATCACCGGGGCGAAGACACCGACCTTCAGGGCTTCGTAACTACGGCCGGTGGAGACCAGCTGGATCTTGTCCCCCTTCTTCACGGTGCCGTCGATGACCCGGACGAGGATGATCACGCCTTGGTACTGGTCGTACCACGAATCGAAAAGCAGGGCCTTGAGCGGAGCGGCCGGATCTCCTTCCGGAGGAGGAATCTTCTTGACGATCTCCTCCAGGATCTCCCGAGTGCCGATCCCCTCCTTGGCACTGGCCATAACCGCGTCGTGGGCATCGAGACCGATGATTTCCTCGATCTCGTGCTTCACCCGCTCCGGCTCGGCCGCGGGCAGGTCGATCTTGTTGAGGACCGGAAAGACTTCCAGATTGTTGTCGATGGCGAGATAGACGTTGGCAAGGGTCTGGGCTTCAACCCCCTGGGAGGCGTCCACCACCAGCAGGGCACCTTCGCAGGCGGCCAGGGACCGGGAAACCTCGTAGGTGAAGTCCACGTGGCCCGGCGTGTCGATGAGGTTCAGGATGTAGTCGTTACCGTCGTCAGCCCGGTAGGTAAGCCGTACCGTCTGGGCCTTGATGGTGATACCCCTCTCCCGTTCCAGGTCCATCTTGTCCAGGAACTGGTCCTGCATCTCCCGTTCCGTGAGGGCGCCGGTATACTCCAGCAGCCGATCCGCAAGGGTGGATTTGCCGTGGTCAATGTGGGCGATAATCGAAAAATTCCTGATGGTATCAATCTTCATAAACACCTGTCTCTTCTGAGTGTAACCGATGAAGGATAATGGATAACCAGCTCTGTTGTAAAGGCATTTTCTCCACGGCCGGTATACGGCACATCTGCATCAGCAATATCGAACTTTTCCATTTACCGCACCCCGAAAATTTTGATATAAATTTAATGTAATTTTATCAAAGTAACGTCTGTTAACGGAACCAGATACAATCCCCATGATGCTTCAACGCTCTTCCGGCCAGCACCAGACCAACGACAACGGCTCCGACAGTCGACACGGCTTCGTATCGTCAACGGACCTGAACCGGATCAGAGATCTCGAATGCCGGCTGGCAGACCTTCTGGGCGAGAATGAACGGCTCCGGGCCGTGGAGCAGGAACTCCGTACCGCAGCAACAGCGGCTGAGGCGGCCACCACAGCGAAGAGCGAACTTCTGGCCCACGTCAGCCACGAGATCCGATCGCAGCTCCAATTGATTTCCGGAGCCGTCGATCTCTTCCGCCAGACCCGCCTCGATGAAATCCAGCGCCACTACCTGGAGGGATTCCAGCACGCCAATGAGCTCCTTCTCTGTCTCGTGAACGACATTCTGGACACGTCACGCCTGGAAGCCGGCCATTTGCGCCTGGAAAGCCTTCCCTTCGACCTGGCCGGCCTTGTTGCAGCCACGGGAACCCAGCTTCTCTGGCAGGCACAGCGCAAGGGACTGGAGCTCTCGTGGCAGGTGTCGCCGGATGTCCCATCGCGCCTTTTGGGCGATCAGGCGCGGGTCCAGCAGGTGATCGTCAATCTTGCCGGGAATGCAATAAAATTCACCCGGGAGGGGGCGGTAACGATCCGCGTCGAGAGGGTCCCCGACCCGCTGACGGCTTCATCGCTGGCAATGATACGCTTCGTCATTGAAGACACGGGTATCGGTATCCCGGTCGACAGACTGGGCGGAATATTCGAACGCTATGACCGGGGATCGCCCGAAACTTCCAAGCTCTTCGGCGGAACCGGCCTCGGGCTTGCCATCGCCAAAGGGCTTATCGAAGCCATGGACGGCGACATCACCGTGGAGAGTTACGAAGGCAGGGGAAGCCGCTTCATTGTGACGATCCCGTTCTGTCTCACCATTACCGGCGACCGGCAGGCACCCGCCGACGGCCAGGAGAAGGAATCGGAATCCGTCGCTCCGCTACGGGTGCTGGTGGCCGAGGATGCGGAGGACATCCGGCTGCTGATCGCCGCCTTCCTTCGCGGCGCATCCCACCAAGTATGCAGTGCCGGCAACGGCCAAGAGGCGCTGGACATGTTCATGGCCGAAGACTTCGACCTGGTGCTGATGGATATCCAGATGCCGGTGATGGACGGCTACACCGCTACCCGGGCTCTGCGAGAGTGGGAACGGCAACGGGGGCGCACGCCGGTGCCGGTGGTGGCACTCACCGCATGCGCTGAAAAGAGCGATTCCCTGAAAACCATTGAAGCGGGATGCACGAGCCATCTCTCGAAACCGATCAGAAAGGACACCCTGCTGCGCACGGTGGCAGAACTGGCGCGGCAGTAACAGGGAGACCGCATGGCAGGACGACCCCCCAGGACATACCGGGTCAAGGTTGACCCCGAACTCATCGACATCGTGCCGGTGTTCATTGAGCGACGCCGGCAAGACGTGGCATCGCTCCATGACGCACTCGCGCATGGGGATTCGTCCCTCATCCGGAAGATAGCCCACAACATCAAGGGAGCGGGGAGCTCGTTCGGCTTCGATGCCGTGAGCGCCATCGGCGAACTGATCGAACTCGCGGCGGCCCAAGGCCGTTGGCCGGCAGTCGCGTACTTCATCAACCTGCTCGCCCGCTATCTGGAGACGGTGGAGCCGGTCTGCGAGTGACGGGGCATGGGGCCGGTTGTGCCGCGCCCCTTTTCGTGCTATACCATCTGCATTCACCCAACGAAAAGGATCCGTACGCATGCTAACCGGCAAACAGAAACGACACCTCCGGGGCCTGGGACATTCCCTTGCTCCGGTCATCACCATCGGCAAGGGCGAGATCAGCGAGGCCCTTGTCAAAGAGACCGATGAGGCTCTCGAGCACCATGAACTGATCAAGGTCAAGATCCTGGAAAGCTGCCTCCTGGACCGTCACGAAGCTGCCGAAGAACTGGCCTCGGCCTGCGGCGCCGAGGTGGCCCAGGTCCTCGGCCGAACCTTCCTGCTGTTCCGCAGGGCGCAGGAACCGAAACTGGAACTCCCCAAAGCGAAATAGCGCCTGTGTCCCGCCATGCACGAAAAAGCCCGGAGCGATCCGGGCTTTTTTCATTGCCTGAAGGTCTGTCCGCTACACGAGCCGTAACTCGGAAACCATCACCTGCCAGGCCGCGATCCCTCCGAACAGCCCGTAGCAGACCATGGCGAAAAGGACCAGACGGCGCTGGAGCATAGGAAGCGACGATGCCAGGCTCGCCACCCGCCTGAAGGGCTGGAGCCCTCCCATACCCACCCCCGCCACCCCACCGCCAAGCAGGGTCGCGTAGAGGAGATAGCCCACATGCCCGTATTCGCGGTGCAGCATGCAGAAGGGGCAGTGGTGGGTGGGAAGGGCATAGATGTAGACCGGGATCGCCGAGAGCAGCCCCACCACGCCGACGGCGAAGGTTGCGGCGGATAACGCGGCAAACAGGTACCCCATCCTTCCCAGCCACAGGTAGATCCCCCCGCAGATCAGGGTGAGCGTTAAGACTCCTCCCAACGTGGCGAGCGCCGGAACATCCCCCAGGGTAGTCAGGGTTGGAACCATGCCGCTCGACTCCCCGCCGAACAGGCTCCCGCAGCATGACGTGATCACCCGGGGCTGCAAGGAGAGAAAATACCCCCCCTGCAGTCCCGTCTCGGCCAGCAGCAGCGGCGTTATCACCAGCAGCAGCGAGTATTTGATCCGGATGAGGGGATAATCATATCCCTGGTTGTCCGCATGATTGAGGATGAGCCAGAAACCGGCCAGCAGAAAAGTGGTTATTTTAAGGACCAGCGTAGGGTACCCGAAACGATTCAGGTTGAGGGTCCCTGCCGCGCACATGGCTCCGGGAAAGAGCGCGCTCAGGCTGTCGGCCACGTGAATGAAGAGAAACAGGGACAGGAGCTGGAACACGCAGCAGCAGGTCATGATTGTGGCAAGAAGGTAGGTACGGCGCTCGAACGAAAGCTGCCGTTCGCTGCCGCTGGCAAGGTCCCAGTGGCGCAGGATCTTAACCGCGAAGAACGCCGTCGCCACGAGCATGCCGCTGGTCAGGAGCGAACCGACGAACAGGGCGATGACGGCCGGGTGAAGGATCACGGGGCCGCCCCGTCGGCCAGCCTGCCGTCGCGGATGGCCACAATCCGGTCGACCAGCCCCGCGTCGATCACCAGCGGATCGTGGCTCGCCATGATGATGGTCTTCCCCTCATCCTTGAGGCGGGTCATATGATCCAGGAATTCGCCGGAGAGCTTCGTGTCCAGGTGCGCCGTGGGCTCGTCCGCGATGATCACGGGCGGATCGTTGATCAGGGCCCGGGCGATGGCGGCCCGCTGCATCTCCCCCCCCGAGAGGAGTTCCACCCTGGTCGCGGCTCTGCCGGCAAGGCCGTACACCTCCAGGGTGGACATGGCCCTCGCCTTGAGCAGCCCATGGCGCTCTCCCATGGGGTAGGCGGGGATCATGACGTTTTCCAGCAGGCTGATGCCGCGGATCAGGTTGAACTGCTGGAAGATAAACCCGAAGGTACGGCGCCTGATATCGCTCAGGAACCGCTCGGGCAGACTGGTGATCTCGCGATCGAACAGGACGATCCGGCCGGTCGTAGGGCGCGCCATCCCGCCAAGGATACTGAGCAGGGTGGTTTTACCCGAGCCGCTGGGCCCTTTCAGGACCGTCACGCGGCAGGGAGCAATATCGACGGTAATGCCCCGGAGCGCCGCGTATTCGTTGGCTTTGCCGCTGTTGAAGATCTTGCTCACATCGTGCAGGGATATCACGCTACCCTCTCATGACCGAATCGGGATCCACGGTGGCCGCCCGCCATGCGGGAACGATGGTCGCCACGGTATAGGGGACCACCACAAGAAAGAAAAGCACTGCCAGCTGCCCGAAGTCGACGTGCGGAACCAGCCGGAACGACGGATAGAGCACCGACCACCCCTTGAGTACCGGCCCGAACAGGGCGGCCGAGGTGAAGAAGACGTGCCCGTAGGCCAGGGTTCCCCCCACGAGAAATGCCGTGAGCGAGATGATTGCCCCTTCGCCGAATTTCATTACCAGCACGTCGCCGGTATCCCATCCAACCGCCTTGAGAATGCCGATCTCCTTTCGTTCCTCGGCGGACAGGCCGGTGGCCTTGTCCCAGGCGAAAATAAAAAAGGAGAGGAGCGCGCCACAGAGAACGGCCAGCATGATCCCGCTGCGCCAGTTGAAGACCGCGTCGTAGGTGCGCAGGATCTCGTCCCGGGAAATGGGACGGGTATCGGGGAGGAGTTTTACGATCTTGCCGGCGATGGTGGGGACTTCCACTGGATTGGCGACCTCCACCACGAGGTCGGTTGCCATGCCCTGCGGCACGCCGAAGAGTGTACGGAAATCGTCCGTCCCCATGAGCACCAGGTCCGCTGAAACCATCTCCGTAGAAGGCGGCAGCACCTCGGCCACCGTAAAGGTCACCAGGGTTCCCGTGTGATCGTAGAAGGGCATGATATTGTCTTTCGCCGCCATGCTGCTGCGGGTCAGACCGTTCCCCACCGCTACGCTTCCCGGCTCCCAGGTGAACTGCTCCGGGACCATCAGGGTATAGTTGGCGCCGAAGAGCGGATCGTAGTAGTACCCCCACAACCGCGCACGCACCGAGCGAACCCCTCGGATCTCCCTGATTTTCTCGCTATAGTCAACCGGAATCAGGTCGTGCCGGCCCGCCATGATCCGCTGGACCACCAGTTCAGGGGCATCGGCCAGGACCGCCGCCGCCTCACGGCGCAGGGCCTGGGTGTAGAGCATGAGCGACGCCAGGAGAAACACCACCAGGGTGTAGACGAAGAGCAGGGCGCTGTTCTTGCCCTTGCGCCGCAGCAATGAAGACAGGGTGAAATCGATGATGCTCCGGTATTTTTCAATGCCGGCCATAGGTCCTCACGTGGGGAGGCGGCGCCATGAGGGAGCCGGAGGGAAAATGTTCGAACGAAAGCGGGTAATCCTGGAACGGACTGTGGAGGTCTGCCATGGACGGATGCCGGGTATAACGTGCATCAGTGAACAGCGCCAGGTCAGTGAGGGAGAGGCGCTTCACCATGGCACGCTGCTCGGCGAGACGGGATTCCCTGCCGCCGACGATAAAGGCGTGGACGACAATGGCAATCAGCACCAGCAGCTCCGCCGCGACAAAGGCGATGAAGACCGTGGACTTGCGCACCGTCACGGCGGTCAGTCCAGGCCTGCGATGAGGGCGGCGTTCACATCCCGGAACCGGACGATCCGCGTCCCCCGGTGATCCTTCTTGAACTCCTCAGCATCGGCCGGGCGGGCGAATGGAATCAGTTCGTGCCCCATGGGCCCGAGCACGTCGCTACCGATCACGTAATGGGCGCTCATGCCGTCAATGGGGCTGAGCCCGTAATAATCGGTCACCAGGATTGAGGCGATCTGTCCGGCGGACTTGCCGGGGGCATATTTTTTCAGATTGAGGTAATAGGTGAACATGTCCTTGGCACCGTCGAACACGGCGTAGGAACCGTCGCGATAGGTGATCCGGGCTGCAAATGAAGGAAACTTGGCCACGAACATGCCGCAGACCGGACATTTATCGCGGGGGGCAATCTGCAGCTTGGTGGCTGTTCCCGCCCCAGAGGCCGGGACCGCACCGACTGTCAGCACCAAGGCAAGCAGCATCGTCAGAAAGGTATTCATGCCGGGACTCCTCGGGAAAAAATCCAATCATTACAATACAGGGGAGGCATGCGAAGAACAAGCCCCATTTTTTAATAACCGCTCACCACGCTACTCCAGGTCGATCCATCCCTGCGGTATAATAAACTTCTCCGTGCCCGCCTGGAGCGGATCCACCACCACTACGTGGGTACCCAACGTGCCGATACGGTGGTTTCTAGTATAGGTAATGGTCTGGGCAAGACCCGTGTCATACTCGAACACCTTTTCCAAGGTTTCCACGAACCGTTCCCTGCTGAGGTCCCGCCCTGCGCGCCGCAGCCCTTCCAGAAAAAGTTTGGCCCCGGTAAAAGCCGTCAACTGGACGGTTGGGTTGCCCACAACCACTCTCTGCCGCCCCATGACAGCGTTGAATTCTGCCAGGCCCCATTCTTTCCGGTCCTCAGGCAGGGAGGGAAACGCCAGCCAGACCTTTCCGCTGAATGCCGCCGGCACCTGGGTAATCCCTTTACCCAACAGGAAGCCCGGCATGAAAAACGACGGAATGTAGGCGCGCGCTTCGGCCTCCCGGAAAAAGGAGTCAGACTCCCCTTCCCCGCCCAGGAAAAACACCACCTCAACCTGCTCCGCTTGCAGCCGGCTCACGGTAGCCGCCGCGTCGAACAGGCCGGGAGCATGGGAAATCCTGACAACCCGCTGCCCTCCGCCGGCCCGGCAGGCATCATCGATGGATACCGCCACCTCTTCGATCTCTTCCCGCGCGGGGTAGACGATGGCGATCCGGGAATCCCCGGCGCCACGCTTCTTGATGGCGAACGAAACCAGGCCGAGCGACTGTTCCCGCACCCCCCCGTGCAGGTGGAACCGGTAGCGGTGCAGCAGCTGATCATCCGTATGGACAGGCGCGAAGGGGGCGATGAGGGGAACATGAAATTCTTCCGCCAGGGTTTCCAGTTCGCGCTCCTGACCGGGAGTCAAGGTATTGAGCAGGGCGAACACCTGCTGTTCCTCCACCAGGCGACGGAACACCGACTTCAGATCCTGGCCGGAGGCAATCGTGGCGACGACCAGCTCGGGGTTTCTGCCATACACTCCGCCCCGCTCCTTCACATCGGCGAACGAGGCGCGCACCGTGGCGGTGAGAGCTTCGCCGAGAGCAGCCGTGGCTCCTTCAGCGGGAATGATCGTGCCGACTCGCACGGTAGTGGCGCTGACACCCGGATCGGGGTGGATGCCCAGCCGTTTCATGTAGGCGATGAGGTCATCCAGGTCCTGCTCGGAGATCTCGTAAACCGGCATGGCCGGATCACCCAGCACCCCGCCGGGGTAGAGGCCGTCACGCATGTAGCTCTTCAGGCTCTCTTCGTTGAACGCCCCGTGGACCTGGCCGTCGGGGTGGACGTGGCCGTAGCTTTTCATAAGGTGCTGCCAAGTGACATTGGAAGGGATGACGCCGCTTTCGGTACGGCCGAGTCCGTCGAAGCCGTGACAACTGGTGCATGTGGCCGATTCGCCGGGCACCTCCAGGTAGTCCTTGCCGAAATAGGCAATGATCGGCGCCCCCGACGGGCTCGTACCGTCGAAGTAAATCTGCCGCCCCCGCTCCTCGGCCGGAGTGAGCCCGGGCGAAGCCCACGACTGCTGCAGGGGAGCCAGTGCTCCGGCCGCAAAAGCCAGGAGCAGCAGCGCCAGTGAGGTCAGGCATGATCTCGCCGTCCGTACCGTCATGCCGATCATCGCTTCACCTGTTTTTCGTCGGCCAGTTGGATCAGGTGCTCCGCCAGGGTTCGCGCCGAGGTCTCCGGTTTATTCTTGATCCAGTGGCCGGTCCTGAGGTTCCCGAGGAGAAAGAACGTCTCGTGCTCTTCGGGATTCTCCTTGTAGTTGCCCAGTTTGTAGTTCACCCAGTCCAGGTTCACCTTGGAACCGGTCAGAAAGGTCCAGCCCGGGCGGGGAGCAAACGCCCGGGCATAGGCGCGGGTATGCTCGAGGGTGTCGCGGGCCGGGTCCACGCTGATCGACACCAGAAAGATATCTTTGCCGAGGCGATCGCCCAGCAGCGGCTGCAGGTCCGAGAGAACCTTGGTCTGGAGCGTGGCCACGGTCTTGCAATTGGTATAGAAAAAGTGAATCAGAACAACCCTGTCCTTAAGGATGTCCGTATAGAAGCGGACGACCTTGCCTTCGTGGGTTGTCAGCTTGAGGTCGGTAAAATAGGCGCGGGCCGCTTCATCGGTCCTGCGGTCGAGAGCGGTTCCCTGCGGCGACTGGGGCGCGGCCGCGGCGGTACATGGCAGTAATGTTGCCGCAAGCAACAGGCAAAGCGCAATGACAGGTGCTGACAACGTGATTCTCACGTGGTTCTCCCGGCGGTTCAATGGTGACGCGCCTTCTGCAGTTCAGTGAGGGACGAAAGAATCTTGTCGGCCGACGGGAAACCGTAAAACCGTTGCCAGGCCCCGGTCTTGCCATCCCCGACGATAATGGAGGGGGGGTGGTTGTAAATGTCCGGACTGTACATGTCGAGGCCCACGAGCACCTTGTCCATGTTCACCTTGCTGCCGGTCAGGAATGTCCAGCCGGGACGGGCGCCGAGTTTCAGGGAATAGGCCTTGAGCCGCTTCGGGATGTCGTTGACCGGGTCGATACTCATGGTGATCAGGTGGAAATCCTTTCCCATCCGGGCACCGAGCTTTTTCTGGAGCGTCACGAAGATCGAGTCGAGGATGGGGCAGATGGTGGTACAGGTGGTGTAGGTGAACGTAATGGCCACCAGCCGGTCGCCGATGACATCGCTCTGGAAGCGCCGGGACTTTCCATCCTGGTCGAGCAATTCCAGATCATGAAGCTTCACCGTGGCCGAGGCGAACGTGGCCGGTGCCGCCACGGCGGACAGGGGCTGACTCAGCCAGACACAGGAAACGAGAATGAGAAGGATACGCCAGCTATTCGTTTTCATATGCAGCACCCTGTAAGCGACTAGTTGTCAGACCGCGTGGGCGACTGGGCAGGGGTACCTGCCGCCTGCCGTCCCCGGGCGATGAAATTGGCCGTAAAAAGGTAATCGTCGCGATAATCCCTTGTCCCGTCCCCATTAAGATCGAAACGCGGTTTCCCTTCCCGCGCCCGCTCCTTGAGGAACAGGGCGAAACCGGCTTCGTCCAGGGCAGGTGCGCCCCCCGGCAGGCGAGTCAGCGCCGGAGCCACGACCAGGGGATACTGGATCAGGCCCTCGCCGAAATAGGTGACGAACACGGCGTCCAGGGTGTCGGCGTCGGGCAGCACCCGGACCGTCCATGTCCCCTCTCCGTCCTGCTCCCACGAGAGGGTCTTTGCGCTGGTGACGGCAAAGACCGGCGTCCCCTCGAAGCTCCGGGGCAGTTCAACCCTCAGGGTCACGACGGTACGACCGTCGGAGATGGCAACCTGTGGCTGTTGCGTCACCTTTTGGCCCGCCGGCGGGGTGAAGAGCGCCACCAGCGCGGCGGCGGTTTCGCCCCTGACCTCACTGAAGCGGTCCAGCACCCGTCCATAGACAATAGTCTGGGCCGGGACGGCGCGTGCCTGGTCGGCCGTGGCCCGCGTCGCGGCCTGCTCAGCCGGTTGAGACGCCATGTCGGGAACAGCCGGGGTCGCCGCCGGAGACGGGGAACCCGGCGGGGCCGCTGCCGGTTTCGCCTCTCCCGGTGAAGAATCGGCAAAGGTTACGGTGGCATCTGCGCCTCCCCGGCCGGCATACCGGTCTCCGGGCGTGTTCCGCGACCCGGATCCGCCGCTCGCAACAGGTGAAGGCGTCATATCGCCGGCGGCCGTATCGAGAGGCGACGGGGAGCCGGTGCCCCCGGAGATCTTGTCCGTGATGGAGCCGGGGCCGACAGATGGTTTGGGCTGGGCATTGACGACCCCGACCGGCAGGGCGTGGGACACCCCCTTGGTAGTGATGAGGCGGGCATGGGCCGACAGGAGCCGGCCCGGGGTCTCGCCGATCGGCTGGAACCGCAGCACCGCAATCCGGCCGCCGGCGGTGATGGCCCGGGAGCGTTTGAGGATCACGCGGAGCTCGCCCGGAATGGCCGTGTTGGTGATGAACGACACATCGGAGGGGAGCGCGGCTCCCCGATCGATCCGGGGGGCATCGAAGTTCAGGGTATCGTAGCCGACCTCCAGATCCACCACCGCAATATCATCGAGCGCGGCGACATCGATGCCGTAAATCCCCTCCCCCGTCGCCTTGATGGTGATGCCGGCAGCCGGGGCGGATTCCAGCCAGCAGACGAGAACCAGTCCGATGATCAACAGGTGTGCGGCAATCCTCGATCCCATGATCTAATCCTTTTTCTGGCCGGCAGGAACGTCGGAACCCGCCTCAGCCGGTGTTTCCACGGCATGGATCATCATGCCGGCAAGCTGATAGAGCTTCACCTTCAGGGAAGGAATCGCGAAATTGAATGAATAGATTCCCACTTTGCGTGCCGTGAACGTGACCTCGTAGATGCCGTTGCCGACGGGGCGGGACACCAGTTGCTGACGCCAGGCCCCGGTCGGCACCAGGGAGGTCACCACGATCAGATCGCGCAGGTCGGCCACGGGCTCGTGCGTCACCGGATCGGTCACCCTGAACCTGACCACGGACTCACGACCGGCCTCCACCCGCAGGGCTGAGCCGACGAATTCCACCATAACCGGCCGCTCCGTTTTCAGGCGCTGCAGCGCCGGATTAGCGTCGGCCGAGAACTCGAAGCACTGGACGATCCGGGGCGAATCGAGCAGCACGGCCACGTCGTAGGTCCCCGCCAGGGGAATCTTGACCCGGGAACTGAACACGCCGGGAACGTTCTGGCGCAACTGCCGGTTGATGACGTTGACGGCCCGGGGGAGCCGACCATAGGTCTTGAAGCTCCCCATGGGAACCCCCATCCCCTCCATGTAATAGACCACCGCGCCGTCGCTCGGGCTCGCGATAAGGACGGAATTTCCCTCAGGCGTCACCACGATGGGGTCCGCCGTGGGGGGAAGAAGGGGCGAATCGGCGGGGGGCCTGGAGCCGCCGGACACGACGAGGGGGGTCAGAATGGCGGCCTTGCCGAGGGCGGCAAGGGGGATCAGCGTCACGTCGGCCGTGCCGAGGGACCGGATATAGGCAAACTCCGTACTGAAACTGACATGCTCCGGCCGCCCCGCCACCACGGTCGAATGGAGCAGTTCGTTGCCGGCCGCGTCGAAGACCAGGATCTGGCCGTTTTTGCCGTTCACGGTGAAGTACCAGCGGTCTCCCGGCGCAAACCGCACCTCGCGGAAACCGGGCTCGAAGGTCTTCCGGCTAATAATCTCGTGGCTCAGCCCATCCACGACCAGGAGGTTGCCGTCTCCCTCGCACACCACGTGCGCGCACTTGCTCAGGGCGGAGTAGGCAACGCTGACAGGGCCGTCGCCCAGCCGCAAGGTCTTCACCGGCGCGAGGCTCTGGATGTCGATGATGGTGAGGGTGCCGCTCTGCTGGTTCGTGACAAAGGCATAGCGGCTGTCGTCGGCAAAGGCGATCTCGTGGTGGCCGGCGCCGGTTTGGATGAAAGCCGCCTGCGTTCCCGAAAAGGGATCGATAACGGTGACGCCGCTCCGGGCTGGGTCGCTGGAATCATTGCCCACCCACAGGTAGCGCGAATCGGGTTGAAAGGCCATGCGCACCGGCATGGCGCCGGCTGGGATGTTCCGCACGACCGCAAGGCTGTCCGTGTCGATTTCGGCAACCTCGCCCGCCTTTGGCATGGTCACATAGAGCCGTTTGCCGTCGAAGCTGAAGACCCAATCCTCGCCCGGCCGCTTGAGGAGGATCATGGCATAGAGCTGCGAATAGCCGGCAACCCCGATGATGGGGTCGATCACGGAAATGGAGGCGTCGTTGTTGAGGGTAAGGACGAAATAGCTGTTGAGGTCGATGTCGGGCCTGAAGGAAAGGGTCCCCTGGAGATAGGTGCGGACCTTGTCGGAGCACGCCATCTGCTTTTCACGGAAATCGCCGGTGCCCTTGCGCAGGTCGATCCAGACCCGCGGCTGCATGACCGTTACCGGGTGGCCTGTGGCGGCATCGGTCATCTTCAGGCTGACATCCGCATAGGCCCCTTCCACCACTGCCGCCGAAAAACCGTCCTCGGCATGGGTCGGTTTCACCAGGAGCTCAAGGCTGATGCCCTGGCGCACGGCCTTCTTTCCGCTCCCGACCGTGACCGGTGCCGGGGCAGAGGCGGCGACGGTCGCTGCCCGGGCCGCTGAAACGGCTCCGCCGGCCACGACCGCGAAAAGGACGTACAGGACGGCTGTCGCAGCCGCCCTGCACCCGAGAAACCACGTATCAATCAAAGCTGACATTCAAGCTGCTCCACGACCGGATGCGTTACCATCGCTGACTACTGTACCCTCATGATACCCCACAACCCGTTCAGGAAGTGGATGGGCAGCATATCGCGGTAGAGGTAGTCCCCCTTGGCCTGGAAGGCACCGCCGGCACCGTGGTCCAGGAGGAAATCCCAGTGGGACGCGGGTCCCACCACATCCTGGCTGCCGCGCCAGAACGATTTCGGGTTGAGCCCGAGCCTGGTGGAGTTGTTGGTATGGGGCTCGCGCTGCCACACATGCCCGTAGAGGGCGAAGGTATGGTGACGGTTGTGACCGGCCGGCTGCACCAGGCGCACGCGGGTCTCATCGCCTGCATTTACGGTGAAGACCGGCGTCTCCGGATCGCCTCCCGTCGTGCTGTTGTGGAGTACGTTCGCGAAATTGATGGCCTGGTTCTGGAACGGAAGATTCAAGGGGCTGAACCCGAGCCGGAACCAGAGCGGCTCGGTCCTGTAGTTGAATGCCTTCATGCCCGTGTCGAGGGCGTCCTCCATGCCGGTAACGAAGGGCACGGGGGTATTGTCGCCGAAACGCAGCGCGACGTCGTCCTGGATGACCAGCACCTGCTCACGGAACGTGGTGCCGTTGGCCCTGATCACGGTGGCCGAGGCCCGGGACGGCCGCTGACCGGCGGAAACGCTCGGGTGGGGAGTCGGATAGTCCTCGATCCAGCTGGAGCCGAGCGGCTCGATGATGAGCGCACCCAGAGCGCCCCGGGAGGCATGCTTGATCAGGTCGGTTGAAATGAGACTGCTGGCGCCGAACTCGATAGGAGTTGCAACGCGCATGTTGTTGACCACCTTCACGTCTCCGGCATACCAGCGGTACTGTCTCACCCCGCCAGGCGGCACGGTCTGATCCTGATTGTTGCCGACCACGGTGCCGTCGCTCCGGGTGACATCGTACTCCACCAGCTGCGGGTGGAGCCCCACGATACTGGAGGTCCGCACTTCGTTGAAGTTGAAGAACTCCACGATCGGATGCAACGCACTGTAGCCGGGACTTTCGGTCAGCACGGCCGGCAGGCTGTTGCGCAAGGTCACGTCGATGCACTCGCCCGCGGCAGCCCGGAGAACAAGCGGTTCAACAGGGACACCCGCCTTCAGGGTGCCGTCCGGGTTGAGATCCCCTGTCCTCACATAGAGAACGGCGTCGGGGTCCTGAAGGGGGCCGATCCCCTGGGGTCCGATGCGGGAGTTGTAGACCAGCGAGCCGCCGGGCAGAGCAGTGCGGGCCGCCACGGCTGTGACGTCGTAGGAGCGGACCAACGCGCTCGTGGGGCAGGGACCGCTAAACGAGGCATCGTTGGCGGCCGTGAAGGGAACCGTGCCGATGGGGTTGTTGGGCAGCGGCAGCAGATTCGGCTGCCGGACGGCGTAGGAGCGCATAAGTCCCCAAATGCCGCTCCAGTAACCGTCGCTGGAGGCGTTAAGCGTGTAAAGGTAGTCCGCGGTCTGCCCCACCTGGAGCCGGTCGGGAATCACGGGCATCCGCAGTTGGAACTGCTCGGAAATGCCCAACTGTTGGGAGTTGCGGAACCCGGAGTTGGGCGACCCGTAGGATTGGAGCCACTTGACGCCGTGAATGGACGCGGTGTGCGACTCCTCGTCGGCGCCCGCCTGAATCCGCACGTTGACCCGGTCGTTGTCGTAGACCTGGAAGAGCGGTGTGAACGGGTCACCCGGCAGCACGTTGGGGGTGAGCGGCGGATAGAACGCGGGCTGCTGGTTCAGCAGGGGGTTGGCGCGCTGTACCCGCGACGACAGGGCATAGGCCAGATCGCCGGCAAGCCCCGGAGCCTGGACGTTGGTGCCGGGCAGGCGCACGCGCTCCGCCACGGGCTCGTTGCGGTAGTTGACCAGGAACGTTCCCGGATCCTCGGCGGAAATGGCCTCGGGGCAGGGAGGCAGGGTCCCGTTGGGGCAGATCTGGGGCTTGCGGAACAGGAACGGCAGGCCGATCTCTTCCATGCCCGGCGGCTTGATCGCCTTGGCCGGGTTGACGCACGGAACCGTATGACAGGCGCCGTCCTCGTAGGCGAGCGTGAAGTCCGCCACATGGACCATGAACTCCCGGTAGCTCTCCGCGGGATTAGTGGTAATGATGTCAGCCCGCCAGCTGGTCGGCCCGCCGTCGAAGCGCCCGCCCATGAACTGGCCGGTCTGGGGATCACGCCAGCGGGACCCCTGGGGCTCGGTGAGCAGGCTGGCGTAGAGGCCGGTCTGCTGATGCGTGGACGGACCAAAGTGATCGTGGGTGAAGACGTTGCCCAGGGTCCGGTCCTCGCCCCGGTTGTTGCGGATGTTGTCGATGTACCAACGCTGGACCGTGGTCCGGGCACCGGTGATGTCGCGGCCGTTGAAGGTCGAGCCGAAATAGGGATGGGGCTTGGCGGCAAGGGCAACCTTCGTCACTCCGTCGGGTTGGATCAGTCCACCGGTCAGGTTGAAGGCATGGATCCGCTCACGCACCTCGTCGGGGCTCATGGTGCCGTCCTCGTAGTTGAAGCCGTTGGCGGAGCCGTCGGATGCGGTGACATCGAACTTCACCAAGTGGATGTGCTGGCCGATGACATCGGTCGGGGTCTTGACCTGGTAGTCATCCTGCTCGTACACGCTCGGGACCAGGTTGGTATGGTAGAAGTTCACGCAGTCGTTGGAGTTGGCCCTGATGAAAAACGGCTCCGGCGGCCGGGTGCCGTCCACCGTCGCCTGGGCGTCGCCCCAGAGGGTGATGATGCGCGATTGGGGGAAGTGGTGACCGACCTTGTTCATCTTCAGGTCGAACTGGATAACGGCGCCCTTGTAGGTCCTTGGCACGCCGACAGCCCCGCCCTTATCGCCGCGGCACGGGTCATTGTAGGGCGCGCCGGGAACCGGCGGCAGCCCGTTGGTCACGAACTGGCCAGGAGAGCCGTTGGGCAGGAACGTCGGATGGAATTCCCGCGCGTGGAAATCCATGGCGGCCCGTTCCGAACGGGAACCGCTTTCGGGGACCTGCTCAGCCTCCGCCGCCACGAGCACCTTGTCGAAGCTCAGGGTGGTTTCCTCGTGATGGGTAATAGCCGGGTCGAGCGTTGACGGATTCAGGGGGTTGTTGGTACCCCGGACAATGTGCCGGGGAAGCCCGCCATCGTCGATCAGGTCGAGGGGAGGCGTAGCCGGGCGGTGCCCCGCCTTCATCCCGAGGCTGAAGGGATAGCCGGCGTTCTTGTCGGGCTCGTCGTAGGTCACCTGCCCGCCGGGATAGCCGGGAACCTGGGCAATACGCACCTTGCCGGGGATGGGCGCCATGGGCAGGGTCGGGATGGGAACGACCGCGGGAATCGGGGTCCCCGCCGCGATCTCGCCGTCCGGAAGGGCGCGGGCAGTGGCGATCGGCAGCCCGTTGGCATCGAGCTGGGTCCCGGCCTCGAACACGTCATGCAGGCGGTACAGCGCCCACATCCCTTGGGCAAAGTGGGGGTAAAAGTGGCAGTGGAAGATGGTGTCGCCCACGATCTTGTTCCGGTTGCCCGAGTTGTAGGCGATCTCGTAGGTGTAGGAGCCACCCGGGCCGATGCCCTGGGCGTCAAGGTAGTTGCTGCCGTCGTCGTCCGGGCTGAAGAGCCACTGCTGGGCGTGGAGGTGAAAGACGTGGAATTCCTTGCCGAAGTGCAGGTTGCGGATCTTGGCCCGGTCGTTGATATAGGCGTGGAAGACATTGGACGGATCATCGGGATAGAGAGCCTTGGTGGCCTTGGGTCCCACGATCAGGTTACCGTTAACGTCCGTGGTGTTGGCGGGCACATCCACCAGCAGGGCCGGATCGCTCACCGCCCACGAGGAGAGGAAAAATTCCTCGAACTTGCACTCGGCGCAGTCCCAGGTGGGACCGACCCCGGAGCGGTTGGCCACGACCTCGGTACCGACGGCGGCCGAACCGTAGTTGATCATGAAGCCATCCTTGACGCCGCCGAGGGTGAACTTGAACTGGGGATCGATGAAGATCGGGAACGGCTGCACGGTCTCCACCTCGTCGTGGAACATGACCGTGAACTCCCGGAATGCCCGGTCGCGATCGGGATAAGTCGGGTTGCGCTGGTAGGTGCCGGCGGGAAAATCGCCGCCGTTGGGTCCGGTGATGATGGCATTGACCTCGTTATGAACGATCTTGTTGGTCACCGGGTCGAGGATGCGCAGGATCGGCTGCCCGGCGTAGCGGTGTCCGACGGGGTAGACCGCGTCGTAATCGATGATCGGATGCCCGCTGGGGGTAAGCCCAGTAGTGGCCATGAGCAGTTCCGCATTCGTGGTCTGGTTGCGGTACCAGACGGCCCCCTTCTTCTGTACGTTGAGTGCGCCGAACAGGCCGAAGGAGGTCTGGCCCTGGATCCCCTCGCCGCTCACGTTGTCGGCGATGCTGTTGATGTGGTACCCACCCTCGTGCTCTCCCCGAACGAGATACACTTTGGTCTCGCCGGGAGCCGCGTAGCCGGACACCGGGTTGTTACCGACATTGACACCTGAGGAGACCATGTCGGCGAAGGATACCCCCATGATCGCCATGCCCACGTGACGGGTGGCCGGCTGACCGGCGAATTCGCCGGCCGCATCGGGCGGGAGAACAAGGGGTGTGGGAGCGAGCAGGTTCTGGAAGCTGATCCGGAGGCAATCGCCCTCGTTCACCCGGAGGACGAGGGGACGCGGTCGCTTGTCGTCGCGCAGCCGCACATTGCCCGGGGTGAGAATTCCCCCCTCTGCTTCGGTCAGGCCGTTCGCCGCATTTACCACATCCTGACGCAGGGCGAAGATCATGGAGATGGGGTTGAAGGCCCCAAGCCGGTTATGGACGATCTGCTGGTCGATGGCGACCACGTCGGCCTGGATGGTGTTGGCGCAGACCTCGGCCAGCGACACCGTCGGCGCCAGCAGGAGCATCATTTGAGCAAGGAAACCGGCAATCCGGCCGGGCTTGATCCGTGTGCGCATGGGTTGCTCTCCTCTTGCCTCGAAACTCATTTGATCACCATATCGGATACGGTCAGGGAGCCATTGGTCACGGTGACCGGCCCCGTGACCGTGGTCATGCCCACAATGCCCGAGAAGCCGGCGCCATATCCCCCCCTGAAGGTGAGCGTGATCCCCCTGTTTAACGTCAAACCGTTGTCGGCGGTCTGGACTGCCTGGGCATCGATGGTCGCGGCCGTATTGACCGGCGTCGCGGCAACCGCCTGGCCGATGGTCGAAAAGACGTTGTTGCCGGACTGGAGCGTCAGCCTGACCGGCGGCACCCCGGTGAAGGTGGCGCTGATCGTCTGGTCGGCATTGACGGCGGTGAAGGTGTGACTCGTGACGGCCCCCACCGACAGTCCGTTGACCAGTACGCCGAAAACGCTGTAGCCCGGTGCCGGGGTGATGGTGAACGCCTGGTTCGCACCGGGATTCACCAGGACCTGGCCCGCCGGCGATATGCTGCCGTTGGCGCCGGCCGTGGCGGTGATGATGAACTTCCGGGTGAAGGTGGCCGTCACGTTCCGGGCCTGGGACATGGTCAGGGTGCAGGGGGTGGTTGTGCCGCTGCACGCCCCGGCCCCGGCGCCGGACCAGCCCTCGAAGATGGAGCCGACGGCAGGAGTCGCGGTCAGGGTCACTGCCGTATCGACCACGAACAGCGCCGAACTGTTCGCTCCGGCGGCGCTGTTCGTAATGCTGATTCCCGCCGGACTGCTGGCGATGCTGCCGGTGCCGTTGCCGGCGTTGGTCACCGTCAGGAGGTAACGGGGAATGGCCGTTCCGCTCACGGGCACCTCGATATCGTTGCTGTCCGGATCGTTGGACGGGATCTTCAGTTCGGCGGACTTGACGCCTGCCCCGGTCGGCGCGAAGGTGACGACAACGGTGCAGCTGCCGGTGGCCGGAATGACGGCCTGAGAGCAGAAATCCTCGCTGACGGTGAACTCACCTGCGTCCGAGCCGTCGAAGCCAAGAGCGCCGATGGTCAGATCATTGATCCCCAGGTTGCTGATGGTGATGACCTGGCCCGCGGACAGGGTACCCTCGGGGGTGATGTCGAATGTCAGGCTGGTGGGGTCTACGCCGATGATCGGCGGATTGTCGAGCAAGCGGTTGGACTGCAGGATCGTCCCGTCGCTCCCCACCGCGATGTAGCTGCCGTTGCCGGCTGCCACGCCGTAGAGGCTGCTGTTGATGTATTCCGCGCCAATATTGATGGTCCAGCTGGCACCGTCGGGCGAAGTGAGGATGTGGTTGTCGTTGCCCACCGCCACGAACGAGCCGTAGGCGTAGGTGATCCCCTCCATCCTGACCAGCAGGGTATCGTCTACCGGCAGGGACCTCATGCTCCAGGTGGCACCGTTATCAGTGGAGGTAAACACCTCGCTGGTGATACCGATAGCCGCATAGGTGTTGGACGTGTTGTTGAATGCAATCCCGTTCAGCTCGGCAAAATTGATGGTGCCGCTGGTGACCTCGGTCCAGTTCTGTCCGTTATCGATCGACCTCAGGACCGTCCCGAAGTCGCCCACCGCTACTAACGCCGGCGTGGTGCCGTTGGTCCCGGCGATCACGCTGCGCAGGTTTCCGGCCGTGCTGGTGATCTTCCTGATCGTGTTCCAGGTGATACCGTTGGTGGAGACCAGAATCAGGGCGCCCTCATCGGCCACGTCGCCGGTGGCGTTGTAGTCGCTGACCGCCACGAATCTGCCGTTGGCGAAGGTGACGGCATTGAGATTGAGGAAGGTGCCGGAGTTCCTGGGGGTCCAGGTGATGCCGTTGGTGGAGGTCAGGATGATGGCCTGACGGCTGGCGTTCTGGTCCAGGTCGTAGCCGCTGGCGCCAACGGCTACGAATACGCCGTTGCCGTATGCGATGCCGCGGATGTTGTGGCCCGGACTGAGGTAGCGCCTGGTCCAGGTAAGGCCCGTGTTGGTGGAGGTAAGGACCGTGGGCGCGGAAATCGGTGGATGCAGCGTGGTGCCGGGGTCTCCGTCGCCCACGGCAACAAAGGTGCCGTTGCCCCAGGCAATGGAACGCAGGGGGTAACGGGTGATGGTGGTGAACAGATTCGTCCAGTCAATCGTGTCGGACGACGCGAGCAAGTTACCTTCGCTGCCGGCGACAATGACCGTGGGCACGAAGGGAGTGACTCCCCTGTTGAGTCCCACCATGGCCGCCTGGAGCATCGGACCGGCTCCACCGGCCGCAAGGCCGGAGGTACGGAACGTCCAGGTGGTGCCGGCATCTTCCGAGGTGAGAATTTCGCCGTCGGTTCCAACCACCGTAAAGACCTGAAGCAGGTTGCCCGCGAAGAGCGGGTCGGAGATGGTGCCGAAGCCGACCCCTTTCAGCTCGGCCACCGACATCAGCGGCCGGTTCACCCAGTTGGATCCATCGGTCGAGGTGACGATCTGGCCGAAGTCTCCCGCGGCAACGAACGTTCCGGCGCCGAAGGCCACGCCGTTGAGATTGGTGGGACGCGTCACCGGGTCGGAAGGCAGCGCGGTCCAGCTGCCGCCATTGTCCTCGGAGATGACCACGTGCCCTTCCATGCCCACGGCAACGAACCTGCCGCCGCCGTAGGCCACGTCGAACAGATTCAGGGTGCCGTTGAACGGCTGATCAAGGAAGCGCGACGTCCAGGTCACGCCGTCCGGCGAGGTCAGGATGGCGGTTCGCGGTTCATAGGGGAAATTGGGGTTGTTTTCCGTAACACCGACCGCGGCGAAGACCGTCCCGCTGTGGGCGACTCCCCTGAGGCTGGCCGTCACCCCCGAGCTCTGGACCGTCCAGGTGGCCCCGTCGTCGGTGGAGAGCAGGATCCTGCCGTAGCTGCCCACGGCCACGAAGGTATGGTTGCCGCCATAGGCAACGCTGTTGAGGTTGACCGAGCCGAAAGTCCGCACGGTCCAGTTGACACTGTCGGTGGAGGTGAGGATGGTGCCGAATTCGCCCACTGCCACGTAGGTGCCGTTGCCGTCCGTGGCAATGCGACTGATGGCCTGTCCCTGGGGCTTCGGATTCTGCCAGCTCCACTCATGGAGTTCGCGGGGGACGAATGTTGCTGAAATGCTCGAACCGTTGGCGCGCACCGAAAAGAACGTGAAGGACGAGACCGGGCCCAGCGCCCGGGGGACCGGATTGAAGATGCCGGTACCGTTGCCGTTCACATCCAGTTGCTCAACCATCTCGATGACGTTCACGCCGGCAATGGCATAGCCCGGGTTCGGCGTGATCGTGAACTTCTGGCTTCCACCCAGCGGCAGGCTGACGGTGCCGGTGGGGCTGATGATCCCCCCGGGTCCCGAGGAAGCGCTGATCGTCACGGATGCGGCGAACAGGGCGATGATGGACTGGTCCTGCTGGACATTGACAAAGGTGTACGAGCCGATGGGTCCCCGGGAAACGCCGTTCACGATCACGTCCACGATGGCGTAGCCGCTGGCGGCCGTGATCGTATAGGTGGCCCCTCCCCCGGCGGCGACCGCCTGTACTCCCGCCGGTGAGATGGTGCCGCTGCCGACCGGCGAGGCAGGATCAACGGAAGCCGTAATGAAGAACGGATTCGCAGCCGTCCCGGTCGCACCGACAGAGACCAGCGGAGTAACCGGATCATTGGAAGTAATGGTGAGCGTGGCGCTTTTCACCCCCACGGGGAGCGCCGGGACAAACGTTACGGTAATTTCGCAGAAGCCGGCGGGCGGCAGATTGTTACAGGCGGCCGGATTGACGGTGAATGCGGCATTGTTGCTGGCGATAGCTGCCGACAGCGGCGCCGAGCCCAGGTTGGTGATGGTGAGGGTACGGGTCGGCGACGGCGGGATGCCGATGGGGGCCGGGCCGAACGCCAGACTGGCGGGCGACACGGAGATACGGGGCTCCAGGAGCGCGGTGGGGATATCGGCCTCGGTGGTGGTACCGTTGCCCAGCTGCCCCGAGGTGTTCTGCCCCCACGTCCACAGCGTACCGTTGCTCTTCAGGGCAGCGGAATGGCTCCCGCCCGCCGTAGCGACAAGCCAGTCATCGGCCGCAGACACGGGATTCGACGTGAGAATCCGGGCCGGAACGGTGTGGGGCTGGGGATTGAGCGGATCGGCATCGCCGGGATGGGGGCCCGTGCCGAGTTGGCCGCTGGTATTGTTCCCCCAGGCCCAGAGGGTGCCGTCAGACCGGCCGGCAAGGGAGTGGGAGGTGCCTGCCGCAAGGGAGACGTAGGGAACGCCCTCAGCATTAATAACCTGAACCGGCGTAAAAGTGGCTGTAGTTACGCCATTGCCCAACTGCCCGACACTGTTGGCTCCCCAGGCCCAGAGGGTTCCGTCCGCCTGCAGGGAGAGGCCGTGATCCTGACCGGCGGCGATGGCAACCCAGCTGCTGTTGAAGGCGGTCGAGGGGGGGCTCGCCACCGCGAGCTGGGCCGGCACGTTGCGCTGGGTGGCCGGGGTCAGCATCGCCGGATCGGTCCCCAGCTGAAGAAGGCTGTTATCGCCCCAGGTCCAGATGGTGCCATCGGCCTGGAGGGCCAGCGAGAACACTCCGCCGGCCGCCACGGCCACCCAGTTCCGGTCGAAATTGCCGGGATTGCCGGTAACGATCTGAACCGGCGTGGTCCTGTTGGAGGTGCCGGTGCCGTCGCCCAATTGCCCGAAGGTGTTGTCGCCCCAAGACCAGAGCGTTCCGTCGGCCTTGAGTCCGAGGGAGTGAGCTCCTCCACCCGCTACGGCGGTCCAGTCATTGCCGGCCGAGGCGGGATTGGTCACCGTAATCTGCTGCGGCGTCGACGCGGCAACCGTGGAACCGATACCGAGCTGGCCGCTGCTGTTGTCGCCCCAGGCCCAGAGTGTTCCGTCGGCTCTGACGGCAACGGAGTGGGCCGTGCCCGTGGCGGTGGTCCGCCAGTTCCCGGCACCGCCCACAACCGGCACGGGGATGGCTGAGGGGGTTGTGGTGCCGTCACCCAACTGGCCGCTCGCGTTGCCGCCCCAGGCCCATAGGGTTCCGTTGGAGCGAAGGCCCAGCGAAAATGCCCCGCCCGGCTCCACGCCGAGCCAGGCAGATGCCCCGGCGGAGAGGACCGTGGGTGCAGTAACCGCCCCGAAGGTGCCGTTGCCCAGTTGGCCGGCACCGTTGCCGCCCCAGCCGAACACGGTGCCGTTGGCCAGGACGGAGAAGGAAACGCCAGTGCCGGCGGCTATGGCGACGTTATTGACAAGTGTGACCGGAGCGACGATCAGGGTCGGGGTGCTTCTGTTGGCAACCGTACCGTCGCCCACCGCGCCCTGGGCATTGTTGCCCCATGCCGAGACCGTGCCGTTGCGATGAAGGGCGACGGTATGGAGCGCCCCAGCGGCGATGGCGACCCAGTCGCTCCCCGTTCCGACACGGGTGGGGGTCGTCACATTGGCGCCCGGCAGGGCAACGCCGTTGCCCAGTTCGCCGAACAGGTTCTGCCCCCAGCTCCACAGCGACCCGTCGGCTTTGAGGGCAACGGAATGCATCTCACCAGCCGAAATTGCGGTCCAGTCCCGATCCGTACCGATCTTGAGAGGAGTTGGATTCGGCAGGATTCCCGTCCCCCCGGTTCCCAGCTGCCCCGTCAGGTTGGCCCCCCAGGCCCAGAGCGTGCCGTCGGCCTGGAGCGCGAGGGCATGCTCGCCACCGGCTGCCACTGCCACATATCTGCCGTTGCTGAGGGGATCTGCCACTACCTGCACGGGTTGAGGCCGGCTCACCGTGGTGCCGTCTCCAAGCTCACCGAAGAGGTTGTTCCCCCAGGACCAGAGGGTACCGTCCCCCTTGAGGCCGAAGGAGGTCAACTCGCCGGCCGATACGGCCACCCAGTCATTACCGGTGCCGATGCGGATGGGGGAAAATTTGTTCGTTGCCAACTGCCCGTTGACGAGCGGCTGTCCCAGTTGGCCGAACAGGTTCGACCCCCAAGCCCAGAGCGAACCGTCGGCCTTGATGCCCAGCGAGTGGGTGGTCCCGGCAGCCACGGTCTTCCATGTGCCGGGCACCTGCACCGGTGACGTCCGGTTTATGCCCGTACCGTCGCCCAATTGTCCAAACTGGTTGGAGCCGGCCGCCCAGAGGGTCCCGTCCGAACGGAGGGTCAGCACATGGTTCCCGCCGGCCGCCACGTGCGGCACGGCGCTCCATCCAGCGGCCGGAGCACCAAGGGTGGCCAGGATAAATGCCGCCGCAAGTAGCGCCTTGAACCATCCACCCCATAGTGTAGTAACATTCATCCGGACAACCTCCTGCCCAACGTGGCTTGCGGATCAATTCCCGGCTGACAACGGGAACAGCCCTTGTGATTACAGAATTGGTGCCCACCCTCAATCAAAAACAATGCCAGACGACACAATATCGCAACAATTTGATATCACTACACTTATTGTGAGGTATGGAGTTTGATGAGTTACTGAAGGGGTGTCACGGCAATGATCGGATTCAAGCCGGACAAGAGTCTACAGGAAAGAATTACTCCCAGATTCAAAGCAGTTAAGAGAGGGGTGTAACAATTCGTTACACGGTGAATCGAGGTGGCAGGCCATTGCGGCCCAGCCCCGCAAGCACGACGGTCATGCAGGGCGGTTGATGGGATAGGGGACGGCGGCGGGTTACCCTTTTTTCGCCTGAAGGCGCTTGTTAAGCGTCTGGCGGGTGATGCCGAGCATGGTTGCGGCGATTCCCTGATTTCCTCTGGCCCGCTTCATGGCCTCAGCCATCAGGTAATCTTCCACCTCTCTCACCGTGGGGAAACGGCCGAAAATGGCGGACAGGGGATCATCGGAAGATGTGACGGCGGTCTGTGGGATGAGCTGGACGGCATCGCCGCCGATGATGTTCCTGAAACTGTCGAGGGAAAGGACCCCAGAACCGTGCCTGGCCACGGCGTCATGGATAAGTGCCTGCAGCTCCCTGACGTTTCCCGGGAAGGAATAGACCGAGAGCAGCGTCAGGAGTTCGGGAGGAGGTGTCGGCTTTTTCCGGCCCAGAGAGGCGGCTGCCTCTCCCAGAAAATAATCGATCAGCAGCGGCAGGTCCTCCAGACGCTCCCGCAGGGGCGGAATCTGGACCTGGTGGGCGCAGAGCCGGTAATAGAGGTCGTTGCGGAACGCCTCTTTCTCGATCTGCTTCTTGAGATCCCGGTTGGTGGCGCAGACTATCCGTGCTTCGCTCTTGCGCGCCATGTCGGACCCCACCGGATAGTATTCCTTTTCCTGCAACAGCCGCAACAGCTTGATCTGGGAAGCCTCGTTCAGGTCTCCGATCTCGTCGAGGAAGAGCGTGCCGCCGGCCGCCCTCGCGATGAGGCCGTCACGGGCCTGGTCGGCACCGGTGAACGCCCCCTTCTTGTGCCCGAACAGGGTGTCCGAGAACATGACATCGTCGAGCCCGGCCACATTCACTGCCACGAACTCACCCCTGACGCCGCTCAGTTCGTGCACCGCCCGGGCAAACAGCTCCTTGCCCACTCCGGTTTCGCCCGTAACCAGAATCGGCTGGCGGGAACGGGAGACCACCTCCAGGTACTGGAACACCGCACGCATCTTCTTGCTGTCGGTGACGATGGACGCGAAGGCCTCGGGATGGTCGAGCCGGTCGTCCAGAAGGCATTCTTTCAGGGAATTCAGCTCGCGACTCATGGCTCCCATCTCCAGCGCCTTGGTCACGCTGGCGATCAGGCGCCCCGATTCCACCGGCTTCACCAGGTAGTCAAAGGCCCCTGACTTCATGCAGGTGACGGCGGTCTCGGTTTCATCGACGGCGGTCATGACGATGGCCGGAATGTGGGGAAAACGCTCCACTATCAGGGGGAGAAGCTCGGTCCCCGACAGGTGGGGCATAAACAGGTCGAGTACCACTGCCGCCACGCCTCCCTGCTCCAGCAGGGGCATCAGCTGCCTGCTGTCCTGCAGCGTCACCACGTTGCCGAAGCCGTTGCCGAGCAGAATCAGACGCGATGCCTTGAGTATGTTTTCCTCGTCATCCACCAGCACGATGGTCTGCGCCGTCTCAGTTGTCATGTAACACCTCCCCCGACGTGTACGATATCATGCCACCCCCTGATTGCTCGCGGCAGGCAGGTGTACGGTAAAGATAGTTCCTTCGCCCGGCACTGACGTGAACTCCAGGTCCCCCCCATGATCCCGGACGATCGAATGGCAGATGGCGAGCCCCAGCCCCGTGCCGCCGCTGTCGAGGCGCGTCGTAAAAAACGGCTCCAGAATGCTGTCGGAGATCTCGATCGGAATGCCGCTGCCCTGGTCCGCAACCCTGATCACTACCCCCCCGTCGTTCCCGTCGCGGGTGGTCGAAACCGTTACGCCCCGCTCCTCGGTGGGCAACGCCTGGATTGCATTCATGATCAGGTTGATGATGACCTGTTCGAGCTGCTGGAGGCTCCCCCGGACAAGCGGGAGATCTTCGGCGAGTTCCAGCCGGAAATGCCGCGTATGCTTGCGGATCTGGTGGTTCAGCATGGTCGCCGCCATGGTTATGGCCCGGTTCACGTCCACGTTTCCCGCGATTGAGCAAGCCTCGTTGCGCGCAAAATCCTTGAGATTGTTGACGATATCGCGAATCCTGCGCGCACCGTCGTGGACCCCTGCAATCAGTTCGGGGAAGGCCTCCCGCATCTCCGAAAAAGGGATGCCGCCAATGGTAAAGTCACCATGTTCGTCGTAATAGTCGCGCAGGATCGGATAGATGTCGTTCCAGGAACGGCGCAGTATCTCCGAGTTGACCATGATGTAGTTGTTCGGGTTGTTGATCTCGTGGGCGATGCTGGCCACGAGCACCCCCAGGGAGGTCATCTTGTTGGTATGAATGAGCCTTGCCTGGATCAGCCGGCTTTCCTTCTCGAGGCGAATCCGCTTCGAAATGTCGCGGATAGTGCAGTAAACCATGTCAACCTGCTGGATCGTAACCATTTTGCCCCGCACCGAAACGATGACTTCCGAGCCGTCCTTGCGGGTGTGGGTCATGGTGTCGATCCGGATCGAGTCTCCCATCCTGACCTGGCCGATGGCCCGGCAGAACGTATCGAGATCACTGGGGCCCATCAACGACTCGAGCCCAAGCTCGAAGAACTCCTTTTTGGAAAAGCCGTAGAGTCTCTCCGCAACCGGATTCACGTCGATGATGCGACACCCGCCGGGGCGAAAGAGGATAATGGCATCCTCGGTCTGTTCGAACAGTTGACGGAAACGCTCCTCGCTCCTGAGAAGCGCCTCTTCGGTCCGTTTCCGCTCGACGATTTCACGCTCCAGCTCCTCGATTGCCTCGGTCAGTCGGGCAGTCCGGTCCTCCACCAGCGATTCCAGGTTGGACTGATACCTCCTTAGGCGGGTCTCGGCCTCTTCTCGCTGGGCGATCTGGGCGGCCATCGGTTTGAAGATGAATCGGTGGAGAAACGGGGCGATGAGCAGAAGCAGCATCAGCGAATCGGTAAACAGGTCGACAACGGGTGCCCTGCCCGGGAAACGCAGGACATGCACCATCACGACCATAACAACGGCTTCGGCCACGAAGATAATGCCGCCCAGGGCGATGGTGATCCTGACCGGTGACTCGTAGAAACGTATTTTTCGCGCCGCGCGCCGTGCGGCCCGCTCGGGATTGGTCATGACAACTCACTGCTCCGATATTTGACAGGGCTCAGGGACTCCCATCCTGCAGCCGGCCTGCCCTAACCTGCGAATCCAGCAGAAAACATGCCATCAGGAATTCCATGGCACATTTTGTGTAAATGCCCATAAACAGCACTAAACGAGTTCAAACTCTCCCGGATCAGGGTCGAGGGATACCATCCATGACCGAAGCAGCACTCATCGCGGCAACATTAGGCCTCACGGCCCCATGGGAAATCAAGGCCATAACCTTTGCCGACACCGAACGGCGCATGGATATCACCATTGATTTCTATCATGGGGGAACATTCCGCTGTCCCCGCTGCGGAGCCCACGCCCATGTTTCGGAGTCGGTCCAGGAAATCTGGCACCGGGAAAATTTCTTTCATTATACAGCCTATCTTCACGTACGCGTACCGCGACTTGCCTGTGAAAAGGAATGCGGCACCAGCAATGCGGTGCTACCCTGGGCACAGCGCAATTCCCTTTTCACCCTGATCCCCCTCGTGTTAGGCGTCTGAACAGGTGTAACATATTTTTCGCCTGTCGCATTTTTTGCGGCTGACGCAAAAAGGGGCCGCATCAGCGGCCCCTTTTCTGTAGACGTTACCTGCCATGGTATTCCGGCTCATGCCGCGCCGCCGTGTCCCGGCGGCGCAACTGGGCAGAACGGCCCGGGAGCCGGAACGGTTGCGGTCCCGAACGCTGCACGTGAGGCCACTAGTCGTCGTGCCCCCGCCCCCGGCCCTTGCCGCCGTGATCCCTGCGACCGTCCTTGTCTCTCCTGCGCTCTTCCTTCCAGCGCTCGTGGTCCATCTTGCGCTCCCGCTTCGATTCCTTGCCGGGCCGGAAATGCCTGCCCCGGTAATGGTCACGTTCCACCTCGTAGACGCGGTACTCTCCGTCGCGGTGGTAGCGGATTCGATCCAGTTTGTGCTTGCGCAGGCCGGGAGGAAGGTTCTTGTACTTGACGACACCCCAGGGACCGTTGTAGTGGCTCGACCGGTACCACACATCGCCTGACCAGAGATAGTAGCTGCCGGAGAGATAGAACAGATCATAGGGAACACCCACGGCCACGTAAAACCCGAGGGAGCGGGGCACGAGAAAGACCGGCGGCTCGGCGATGGCCACGGGCGGGCCGGGAACGACCACCGGCGGCGGGGCCGGGACCACCACCTGGGGTCGGTTGCCGACATTGATGTTGACGTCGAAACCGACATCGGATGCGGCGAAGCAGGGTACGGCCGTCAAGGCCAGGGACAACGCGAGGACTGCTCTCTTCATGACGATCTCCTTTCGGAACAGAGGGGTCTTGCCGTCCCGACCGGCAGCACGCAGGCACAAAAAAACGGGACGGAAACATCGTATCGACATTTCGGCATCCCGGCTGTCTCAGAGAGACCCGTGGGCTTTCCGCCCCACCCTCGCGGGTGGTTTAGTCTTATCGTCTATCGAACTGCTTTTATCTATCTTCTATGCACCAGAAGGTGCGCTCCCGTCAAGCGTCGTGTCTCCGCATCCACATCCGGCACGCTCAGACGCGCTCGTAAGGCTCGAACAAACGCTTGAACTCATCAAGGGCGAAGCGGTCGGTCATGCCGGCGATGTAGTCGCAGACCACGCGCTCGCGTCCCAGCGTATCCATCTTCTGCTGGTACTTGCGGGGGAGCAGCGTCGGGTGCTTCACGTAACTCTCGAACAGCTGCGTCAGATAGCGCTCCGCCTTGACCCGCATCCGCTCCACCTTGTGGTGCCGGTACAGGTTTGTGAACAGGAACCGCTTAAGGGAACGGTTCCGCTCCTCCATGGCGGACGAGAAGGTCACCAGGGGGCGGTTGACCCGCCGCACGTCGTCAAGGGTGGAGACGCCGTAAGCACGCAGATTCGCCTCGGTGGCAGTAATCAGGTCCCTGATGAGGAGACCGATCAGCGCGCTTATGGTCTGGAACTTCTTCCGCTCCCGATCCAGGCCGGGATGGGCGGTATCGATCCTCTCCCAAACCTCACGCCAGAGGTCAACCCCGTTGAGTTGCTCAATCGTAATGTAACCCGACTTGAGACCGTCGTCGATATCGTGATTGTTGTAGGCTATCTCATCGGCGAAGTTGATGATCTGAGCTTCGATGGTCGGCACCACGCCGGGCAGGAATCCCTCGATCAGACCGGTCGGCCGGTCGTAGGGCGATGAATGCTTGATGATCCCTTCCAGCACTTCCCAGGAAAGGTTGAGCCCGTTGAAGCCGGGGTACCGCTCCTCCAACTGGTCCACCACCCTGAACGACTGAAGATTGTGCTCGAAGCCGCCGAAGCCTTCCATCAGACGGTTCAGCACCTCCTCGCCCGTGTGCCCGAAGGGGGTGTGTCCCAGGTCGTGGGCCAGGGCCAGAGCCTCGGTCAGTTCCTCGTTCAGGGCGAGTCGACGGGCAATGGCCTTGCCGATCTGGGCCACCTCCAGGGAGTGGGTCAACCGGGTGCGGTAGTAGTCCCCCTCATGGTTCACGAAGACCTGAGTTTTGTACTCCAGCCTCCTGAACGCCGCACAGTGGATGATCCTGTCCCGGTCCCGCTCGAAGGCGGGGCGGTCGTCCCGGAACTCTTCCGGGTGCATCCGCCCCCGCGAACGGCAACTGCGAGCCGCATAGCCGGCCAGATCAGCCCGCTCCAGGGATCGCATCCCCTCTTCTTCGACCATATGGACACCTCCCGTTTGAACGAAAAAACTCTAATGGGGCGTACCATGGGTGTCAACAACAAAAACATCCCTTGACTAGACATTACGCATCATGTTAAATTTTTAAGCCTTTTTTAAGATTTTACATGTGTATACACAAGCCGTTACCCGGATAGATATGAATACTCCTCTTCTTGACCTCGTGCCGGATCATATCCGCAAAAAACTCGGCAACCGGTCGTCCGTATGCCTGCTCAACGGTCGCGATATTTTCAGGGCTCTGAGAAATGAACACACGATCCTCATGGCCTGCAACACACGCATCAAACATGTGATCCCCGGCATCATGCAGGCTGCGGAAGAGCTGGATGCCGTGGTAGCCTTCGAGCTTACGCGCACCGAGGGTGGCGTCGACGGCGGTTACACGGGCCAGACGCCGGCGGTTTTCTTCGAGACCGTGGTGGACTATGCCGAACGGTGTGGCTTTACCAAACCCTTCATCATCCACGGCGACCATACCACCGTCCAGAACACCGGATCGCAGGAACTGGAAGAAGCCCGCGCCCTCATGGCCGCCCAACTGGAAGCGGGCTACACCTCCTTTGCCGTTGATGCCTCGTTCAATCCCTTGCCGGACAACATCCGCATCACCGTCGACCTGTGCCGTGCCGTTATGGAGCGGGGGTACGGCCTGGAGGTGGAACTTGGCGAGGTGACCCCCGTCGGCACCGAGTCGAATCTGACCACTGCGAGCGAAACGGCGGAATTCCTTTCTGCCCTGGCGGAACAGGGCGTCTACCCCCAACTCCTCGCCATCGACAACGGCTCCAAGCGGGGAAACTACCTGGACGGCCAGATTGTACGGATTGACCTCAAGCGAACCAGCGAAATCCACCAGACGGCCTTGCGCTTTGGCCTGGACGGATTGGTGCAGCACGGCATCACCGGTACCCCCCTCAAGCTCGTGGGAAAGCTGGCCGACTACGGCATCAGAAAAGGAAATATCGGCACCCTCTGGCAGAACGTGGCCCATGCCGGGCTTCCCCTGGACCTGATGGACGCCATGCGGCGCTGGGCCAAGGAAAACGGTCGGGACATCAAGTTCGCGACCCGGATCTTCAAAGCTGACATCGACGCCATTCCCGAGGCGAACGCCCGGCTCATCCACGACATGGCCTACCGGGAGGCCAAGGAATTCCTGCTGGCCTTCCACGCCAGGGGTAGCGCCTCGCGCATCGCCCCCCTCATCGGACAGGACCAGTGCGGGTCGTAGGCGGAAGCGCCCGGGGCCGTCGCCTGGCCGCACCCCGCGGCAACCGGGTACGCCCCACGGCCGACCGGATCAAGGAGGCTCTCTTCAACATTCTTCATTCAGGAATGGAGGGCTTCGAAGAGGTACGCGTTCTGGACCTGTTCGCCGGGACCGGGAACCTGGGAATTGAAGCATTGAGCCGCGGTTGCAGCGAAGCGGTGTTCGTGGACAGTCACCGGGAATCGGTGGCCGTGATCCGGCGCAACCTTGATGAACTCGGCTTCGGCGACCGGGCCCGCATCATCGCCAGGGATGCCCTGACCGCCATTGATTACCTTGAGCGGGAGGGAGCCTCCTTCCGGCTCGTGATGCTCGACCCGCCCTACCGGCTCGGCTTGGCTGACAAGGTCCTGGGGCGCCTGGCAGGGTCGCCCCTGATCGCAGAAGAGACGATCATCGTCGTCGAGTCCGCCGTGGACGAGGTACTACCCGACCTCATGGAACCGCTCCACTTGGTTGACCGGCGGATCTACGGCGATACCGCCCTCTCATTCTTCCGGAAAAGGAACTGAACGCCCATGCCGACCAAGATTGCCGTCTACCCCGGCTCATTCGACCCGATCACCTACGGTCACCTGGACATCATCGACCGCGCACTCAGGATATTCGACCAAGTCATCGTTGCGGTGGCCCGCAACTCGGCCAAATCGGCCCTGTTCACCACCGACGAGCGGGTCGACATGATCCAGCGGGTGCTGGCCGACAACGTCAGGGCCAGGGTTGACACTTTCGACGGCCTTCTGATAGATTACGTCCTCTCCCAGAAGGCAACGGTCATTATCCGGGGCCTGCGGGCCATTTCCGACTTCGAGTACGAGTTCCAGATCGCCCAGATGAACCGAAGCATCTCCCAGGATGTGGAGACCCTCTTCATGATGACCTCGGTTCCCTACGGCTATCTTTCCTCCTCCATCGTGAAGGAGGTGAGCTCCCTGAACGGCCCCATCGACGGACTGGTGCCGCCGCTGGTCCGCCAGGCGCTCAGGGACAAATTCGCAGGACCAGATCGTTAGTGTCCCATTCGGACATTTCCATCACCCCCAAGGAGGGTACAATGAAACTTGCAGACCGCGTCAACAAGATCCAGCCTTCCCCCACCCTGTCCATCGATGCCAAGGCAAAGGCACTGAAGGCTCAGGGCATCGACGTTGTCGGCTTCGGTGCCGGCGAGCCCGATTTCGACACCCCGGCCAACATCAAGGAAGCCGGCAAGAAAGCCATCGACGCAGGTTTCACCAAATACATGCCGGTGGGCGGCGCCGATGATCTGAAAGATGCCATCATCGCCAAAATGAAGCGCGATCACGGGCTGGAGTACACCCGCGACGAGATTTCCGTCGCCTGCGGCGCCAAGCACACCCTCTACAACATCTCCCAGGCCCTGATCCAGGAGGGAGACGAAGTCATCATCCCTGGTCCCTACTGGGTCTCCTACCCGGACCAGATCGTGCTGGCCGGCGGCACGCCGGTGTTCATCATGACCGACGAGTCCACCGGGTTCAAGATCACGGCCGAGCAGCTGGAAAAAGCCATCACCCCCCGGACCGTCTACGTGATCCTCAACTCCCCCTGCAACCCGACCGGCTCCACCTACACCAAGGATGAGCTGAAGGCGCTGGCCGCGGTGCTGCTCAAGCACCCCCACGTCTATGTGGTTTCCGACGACATCTACGAGAAGCTCCTCTATGACGGGCTCGAGTTCTGCAATATCCCCATGGCCTGCCCGGAGCTCAAGGACCGTACCATCATCGTAAACGGCGTCTCCAAAGCTTACTCCATGACCGGCTGGCGGATCGGCTACGCCTGCGGCCCCAAGGCGCTCATGGCCGCCATGACCAAGATGCAGTCCCAGTCCACCTCCAATGCCACCTCCATCGCCCAGAAGGCCTCCGTAGAGGCACTGAACGGACCCCAGGAGCCCGTGGCCGAGATGGTCAAGGAATTCGAAAAACGCCGCACCTACATCGTCGACCGGCTCAATGCCATTCCGGGGGTCACCTGCTTCAAGTCCACCGGTGCCTTCTATGCCTTCCCCAACTTCTCCGGCGTGTACGGCAAGACCACCCCGGCCGGCAAGAAGATTGAGAATTCTTCCGACTTTGCCGCTTATCTGCTTGAAGACGCCAAAGTGGCGTTGGTTCCCGGCATCGCATTCGGGGACGACCGCTACGCCCGCCTCTCCTACGCCACAAGCCTGGAGACCATCAAGAAGGGACTCGATCGGATCGAGGAAGCGATAGGCAATCTCAAGTAAGGATTCACACCGGTGTTGCGTCGGAGCGCAACCCTGCTATTGTTGGAAAAAAGGCGAGGATGACAGCTCCATCCTCGCCTTTTTTATTGTACGAACGTGAAGCGGGCTAAAGAGATTCCCCCCCGGTGCCGATGAGTACCGGGAGGACAGGTGACAAGGGAGGCGTGATGATTACCAAAGACATGATCATTGGGGACATCATCAGGAAACATCCCCGGACGCTTACGGTGTTCGTCAAGTATGGACTCGACTGCAATGAATGCCAGATTGCAGACTACGAGGAACTGGAGCATGGAGCGGGGGTCCACAAGGTCAATATCGAGCAGCTGCTCAGCGAGTTGAACGAGCACATCGGCTCCGGCACGGAATGAGCGACGAACTATTCAACTACTATAAATACTTCGACCTCGACCAGCGGATCGAAGTACGTTTTCCTCGCGCCCAGAACGTCTCGTTCAGGGAATGGGGCGTCGTAACCCTTTTTGATGGGGACTTGCTGGTACTGCAGCTCTCCCGGGACAGCCTGCCCGAGAACGTAAGTGCCCGCACCGGCACCATCCTCGATCTCAGGCTCGGCAAGGGAGGCTACGGCTATTGCTGCCGCGCCATCATCGTCGAAGAGCACGGCGATGCCCGGCTGACCGTACGGCTAATCGGCGAAGTCATTCCCGACGAATTGCGGGAATACTATCGCATCGATGCCTATATTCCGCTCCGCTACTCCGTCCCCCGCGGTCTCTCCGACCATGAAATCCGACAGCGATGGCGGGCTCGCCGCTACCCCCCCCCAACAACGGTGGAAGCACAGGGCGCATCTCTCACTACCCCTCCCCAGGAACCGCCACGGGAGGAAGAATTGTCTCAACCGCCGCCCCTGGCGGCAAACATCAGCGGATCAGGCATCAGGATCAGGATCACCGAGGAACTCTCCGTGGATACGCTGGTGGATATGGAGTTGTTCCTCTCCCAGGACAAACTCCGCGTAGTGCCGGTCGTCTGCCAGGTGGTCCATGTGGCTGCGCTGCGGCACAAGGCGGGGGAGCCCCCCCTGTTCAGCACGGCGCTCCGCTTTCTCTGCATCGATGAACGGGACCGGGACATGGTGGTGGGATTCGTTTCGGCCGCCCAGCTGGAGCATCTGCGCATCATGCGCGGAGGGAACGTGAGCGTTACCGAACTGGAGTACGCCGAATACTCACGCCACAGACGCCTCCGCCGTATCATCGTGGGCATCATCGTCGTCACGCTCATCATCGTTGCCGTGGTTGTCCTGATCATCTCGCGCATCAACGGCAAAAAAGGCGAGATTGAGCAGACATACGAGCGGGAAATCAAAAAATACCGCCACATTGTCCCCTGGCGATAGCGCTTCATCCGGACCGGCATGAGTCACGACAATGCCGGCACACGCTAAGTACACCACCAACTCACCAGCTTACCTTTACTACACCGCCACACCACACTTCCTGAACATCGTCCAATCATCCACACAACAGCCCACCCCAGACGGCTGACCAACCCCATATTATCCGCAATTAAATCAACAACATAACAACACACCCCCCTCGCACCCCCCCTCGCACCAAAAACAGGCACAGCCTTTGCTAAAGACCAGAACACCATCAACGTGTGTACTCTGACAACGTACGCGACCCGAAGCCAGGAGGTCCCAAGGTGCTCTATAAATCCGTAACCGAGTCGTTCAACGAGTTCATTGTCGACCGCAGCGACGCAAAATGCATCCGCTGCAAGGTCTGTATCCGCCAGTGCGCCTACGAGGTCCATTCTTACGCCGAGGCCATCGACACCCTCACCGAGGATCACACACTCTGCATCGGGTGCCGCCGCTGTTCGGCCCTCTGTCCCACTGGTGCCATCACGATCCGCTCCAATGAAGAGGTCTTCAAGCGGAACGAGTCCTGGTCCAACGGCCACATCCGCAACCTTTACGCTCAGGCCGACACCGGCGGCATTCTCCTGGCCGCCATGGGCAACCCCGCCAAGTACCCCATTTACTGGGACCACCTGCTGCTGGACGCCTCCCAGGTCACCAACCCGTCCATCGACCCTCTCAGGGAACCCATGGAACTGCGGACCTACCTGGGCAAGAAGCCCCACTCCATTGAGATCGTCCGCGATGAGCAAACCGGCAAGCCGAAGCTCGCCACGAAGCTGACGCCACAGATTAGGATGGAATACCCCTTCATCTTCTCGGCCATGAGCTACGGCGCCTTGAATCTTAACGCCCACAGGGCCATGGCCATGGCTGCCAGCGAGTTGGGCACCCTCTACAACACCGGCGAGGGGGGGCTTCACAAAGACCTCTACCGGTACGGCGCCAATGTCATGGTCCAGGTGGCCTCGGGCCGCTTCGGCGTAAGCGAGCAGTATCTCAACGCCGGCGTCGCCATCGAGATCAAGGTTGGCCAAGGCGCCAAGCCGGGCATCGGCGGCCATTTGCCCGGGGAGAAGGTCAACGACCAGATTTCCGAGACCCGGATGATCCCGGTGGGTTCCGACGCCATCTCGCCGGCGCCCCACCACGACATCTACTCCATTGAGGATCTCCGCCAGCTCATCTTCGCCCTCAAGGAGGCGACCAACTACGAGAAACCGGTGTCGGTCAAGATTGCGGCGGTCCACCACGTGGCGGCCATTGCCTCCGGCGTTGCCCGGGCCGGGGCCGACATCATCACCATTGACGGCTTCAGGGGGGGGACCGGCGCGGCTCCCCAGGTCATCCGCGACAACGTGGGACTTCCCATGGAACTAGCCCTGGCATCGGTGGACGCCCGGCTGCGCGACGAAGGGATCCGCAACCAGGTTGCCATCGTGGTGGGGGGCGGCGTCCGTTCCTCCGGCGACGCCATCAAGGCCATCGCTCTCGGCGCCGATGCCATCAACCTGGGCACCTCGACCCTGCTGGCCCTGGGCTGCACCCTGTGCCAGCGCTGTTACACCGGCAAATGCCCCTGGGGCATCACAACCAACAACCCCTACCTGGCCAAGCGGCTCAATCCCGAGCTGGGGGCCGAGCGGCTGGTGAACCTGGTCCACGCCTGGGGCCACGAAATGAAGGAAATCCTCGGCGGCATGGGCCTCAACGCCCTGGAATCCCTCCGTGGCAACCGCTACAAGCTGCGGGCCGTGGGCCTGGGCGAAAAAGACATGAACATTCTCGGCGTCATGCCGGCTGGAGAATAGCCCCATGAAACGTATCTACATGATTGAAGACGCCTGCATCGGCTGTCACCTGTGTGAGGTCGGCTGCATCACCGAACATTCGGCATCCAAGGATCCCGTGCGAGCCTACCTGCACGAGCCCGAACGCCCCATTGCCCGCTGCACCGTGGAGGAGATCGACGGCGGCATCGTCTCCTTCTCCACCACCTGCCGCCATTGCGACGAGCCCGACTGTCTGCGGGCCTGCATCTCCGGTGCCATCCAGAAGAACGACCAGGGCGTGGTCCGGATCGACACCGAGCAGTGCGTGGGCTGCTGGTCCTGCGTCATGGCCTGCCCCTACGGTGCCATCCAGCGGAACCTGAAGAAAAAGAAGGCGAACAAGTGCGACCTCTGCCCGGACCGCATGTCTCCGGCCTGCGTCGACGCCTGCCCCAATCGGGCGCTTGTCTACAAGGAGGGGAGCCAGAAATGAACTACGTGATCATCGGCAACTCGGTGGCTGCCGTAGGAGCCATCCGGGGCATCAGGAGCATCGACCAACAGGGGAATATAACCGTCATCTCCCGCGAGCGCCACAACGCCTATGGCCGCCCACTCATCTCCTACCTCCTGGGAGGGCTTGTCTCGGAAAAGCGGATGGCGTACCTCCCCGAGGACTTTTACGAAAAGAACCGCGTCAACCTGCTGCTCAACTCGGAAGTGACGGGTATCGACACCGCCGCCCGCCAAGTGCGGATCGCCGGCGGGGACACCATCGGCTATGACCGGCTCCTGGTCGCCACCGGCGGCGACCCCTTCATCCCCCCCATCGAGGGAATGGCCGACAAGGACCGGATCTTCACCTTCACCACCTGGGACGACGCGGCCAAGCTCAAGGGAATAGCGTCCGACATCGGCCGTGTGGTGGTTATCGGAGGCGGCCTCATCGGCCTCAAGGCCGCCGAAGGGCTCCACCTGATCGGCAAGCAGATTACCATCGTGGAACTGGCCGACCGGATTCTCTCCGCCGCCTTCGACCGCCCTGCCGGGCGCGTGGTAGCCAAGAAGATGAAGGCCAACGGCATCGACGTCATCACTGAAGATACGGTCGTCCGGATCGAGGGGGAAGGGGCCGAGATTACCGGCGTAACGCTCCGCTCCGGCGATTTTATCCCCTGCGATACGATTATCGTGGCCATCGGGGTGCGCCCCGCCTGCGGCTTCCTCAAGGGAAGCGGGGTTGAGGTGAACCGCGGCATCGTGGTCGACGACCGGATGGAGACTTCGGTCGAAGGCATTTATGCCGCGGGCGACGTGGCTGAAGCCAAGGACTTCTTCTCCGGCGTCAAGAACCCCATGCCCATCTGGCCCGATGCGTACATCCAGGGCGACATCGCCGGGGTGAGCATGGCCGGCGGCACCAAGGCCTACGAAGGGGGCCTGGCCATGAACTCCATCGAGCTCTTCAAGGTATCGACCATTTCCATGGGGATCACCAATCCGGCGGAACCCAAAGAGTACGAAATCCTCACCTACCAGGACCTGGAAAACTACCAGTACCGCAAGATCGTCATCAAGGACGGGCTGCTGGCGGGTGCGGTCCTCGTGGGTGCAGTGGACCGGGCCGGAATTTTCTCGGGACTCATCCGGGAGAAGATCGCCGTTGTCCCCTTCAAGGACCAGTTGCTCGCGCCTGACTTCGGCTTTGCCAACCTGCCGAAGGATATCCGGACCGCCCTTTTCGCACCGGCCGGCAAGGTGACGGAAACCGGCAGACCGGCCGTGGCGGTGGGGCACTGAAGGACCGGCAGCTCACACGATTCGACGACCAGACCGAGGTTCGAACAATGATACAGACAACGCGGAAACCGACGCATAACTTCCAGAAGGACATCTCCAACTGCGGCCTGACCGGCTTCATATCCACGGCGGGAAACCTCGTGGAGGGAAGCGTGATCATCAAGTCGATCTCCCTGATGCACGACCGGGGCAACGGCCTCGGCGGGGGATTCGCCGCCTACGGCATCTACCCGGACTTCAAGGAGTTCTTCGCCTTCCATCTCATGTACGAGAACGGCATGGCCTTGCAGCTGACCGAGGAATACCTGGAGCGCCACTTCTTTGTGGAGCACTACGAGGAGATTCCCACCCGCCGCACCCCGGCCATAGTCCATCCTCCCCTGTTCAAGCGCTACTTCGTGAAGCCCTTGGAGACGCCTGAATACCGCGAGGCCATCGACTACCAGAACATGACCGACGAAGACGTGGTCGTGCGCCACGTAATGGCGATCAACAACGAAATCGAAGGCGCCTTTGTGGTTTCCTCGGGCAAGAACATGGGGGCATTCAAGGGCGTCGGCTACCCCGAAGAGATCGCCGACTTCTTCCGCCTCGAAGAGTACACGGGGTATATATGGACCGCCCATAACCGGTTCCCGACCAACACCCCGGGCTGGTGGGGCGGCGCCCACCCCTTCACGCTGCTCGACTGGTCCATCGTCCATAACGGCGAAATCTCGTCCTACGGCATCAACAAGCGCTACCTGGAGATGTATGGATACGTCTGCACCATGCTGACCGACACCGAGGTCGTCGCCTACACCCTCGACCTTCTGATCCGCAAGCACGGCCTGACACCCGAACTTGCAAGCCTTGCCATGGCCGCCCCCTTCTGGGACATGATCGACGGGCTTCCCGACGACGAGCGCCAGCTTCTCACCGCCATCCGCCAGGTTTACGGCAGCGCGCTTCTCAATGGCCCCTTTGCCATCCTCTTCGCCAGCAACGAAGGGCTCATCGGCCTCAATGACCGGGTCAAGCTGCGGCCGCTGGTCTGCGCCACCAAGGACGACTTCGTGTACATGGCATCCGAAGAGGCTGCAATCCGTGAGATCTGCCCGGCACCAGACAAGGTATGGTCACCCCGCGGCGGTGAACCGGTGATCGTCAAGATGCAGCCGGGCGTCATCTAAACCATCGGGACCAGGAACCGGATATCCATTGCTCCGAGCCTGCCCCTTCAGGAGAGGTTTGTATTATGAACATTAACGCACAGGGTCTTTACTACCGGGATCTGAACCAGAAAGTACGCGAGGCGGTGGCGGCCGGAGCATCGGAGATCGTGCTCGACAACGTGAACGGGCAGTATTTCATCGGCGACGGGATCAACAAGCCGGTAAAAATCATCATCAACGGCGTTCCCGGCAACGACCTGGCAGCGTTCATGAACGGCGCCACCGTGGTTGTCAACGACAACGGCCAGGACAACATCGGCAACACCATGAATGCGGGCAAAGTCATCGTGCACGGCCACGCGGGCGACGTCCTGGGCTACGGCATGCGCGGCGGACGGGTCCACATCCGCAAAGACGTGGGCTACCGGGTAGGCATCCACATGAAATCCTACAACGAGAACAAGCCCGTGCTCATTGCCGGTGGCAAGGCGGGTGACTTCTTCGGCGAGTACATGGCAGGCGGGGTACTGGTACTGCTCGGCATGTTCACGGATGACCCGGAAAAGCCGAAACACGGCTTCCGGTTCGGCACCGGCATGCACGGCGGAACGATCTTCGTGCGGGGCGGCGTGGACGAGTCGAAGCTCTCCGGCGAGGTCGGGGTCTTTGAACTGACCGATGGCGACCGTGCCGAACTGGAGCGCTACCTGAAGGACTACTGTGCGGACTTCGGCATCGACTTCAGCGAAGTGATGGCGGAAGAGTTCGTGAAAGTCCTGCCCAAGAGCAGACGCCCCTACGGCAACCTCTACTGCCCCATGCCGCGCTGACGCAGCAATTCACCCGGAAACGAAAAAGGGACGTCGCCCGATGGCGGCATCCCTTTTTTTATGAAATCAGAGAGAGACGACTCACTCCAGTTCGTAGCTGAAGCTGAGTCCCTCCTCCTTGCGCACCGACCCGCGTACCGCCTCGGCCACTTCGCCGAAGAGCATGTCCCGCAGCAGCTTGCGTTTTTTCGGGGGGATGATCAGGGTCGGCTCTCCCTCGATTCCAGCCAGACGCCCTGCCTCCATTACGGCATCGTGCAGCGTGCCGAGCCGGTCCACGAGCTTGAGACGAAGGGCCTGCTCACCGGTGTAGACCCTGCCGTCGGCAAGCCGGCGCACCTCCTCGACCGGCAGCTGTCTTCCCTCCGCCACAGCACGTACGAACTGATCGTGAAGGTTGTCGATGACCCCCTGAAGAACGGCCCGCTCCTCCTCGGTGAGCTTCCGCACGGGAGAGCCGGAATCCTTGAACTTGCCGCTCTTGAGGGTAAATGCCTTGAGGCCCACCTTGTCCATGAGCCCTTCGATATTCGAGAGCTTCATGAGTACGCCAATGCTGCCGGTGATGGTCCCCGGATTGGCATAGATCACGGCAGCGGGCACGGCGACGTGGTAGCCGCCCGAGGCCGCCACGCTCCCCATGGAAACAACAACCTTCTTGGTGGCGGCCAACCGCTTGACCGCGGCGTATATCTCCTGGGACGGGCCAATGACCCCGCCCGGCGACTCGACCCTCAGCACTACTGCCTTGACGCTGCTCTTCTTGCGAAGGTCGTCGAGCTGTTTGACGGTTTCCTGGGAATCGATGATGGGCCCCTTCACCTCCGCATAGCCAATCCCGTCGCCGATGGTTGCGGCCGTCATATCTCCCATGAGAATCCGCGCCATCTGCACCGAAAAGGTAAAGAGGATGATCAATGCAACCAGGGTTACCCCGGCGATAAGAACATGTTTCCTGGTCATGAATGGTCCGTCGGGCCAGCACCGAGCCGGAGAAACTGGCGTCGGTTGCCGGGATCACTGCGTAAGCGCTTCACCATGGGCGCGTGTTCCCACTATTCCTGTTGAGGCATTCAGCGGCGCTCTGCTAGAATGAATACTATGAAAATCGTGGTCCTCTCCGATACCCACGGCAATCAGCGCCTGGCACTGAGTATCCTCGACCTGCACGAAGATGCCGGCCACGTCGTTCATCTGGGCGACGAACTTCAGGATGCCGACTTCCTTGAGGATGCCACGGGAAAAACCATCATCAAAGTCCAAGGCAACTGCGACTGCTCCCCCGCCCACCCCCGCGAGGTGTCGCTGGAACTGGCCGGCCGGCGCTTTCTTCTGACCCATGGAGACATCTACCACGTCAAGTCGGGCCTTGAACGGCTCCGGGAACGGGCCGCCGCCGTTGACGCGGCAGTGGTCCTCTTCGGACATACCCACGTTGCCTGCATCGAAACAACCGACGGCATCCTCTACGTCAATCCGGGCTGCCTGAAGCGGGGAGCCGGCAACCTTACCTATGCCGTTGTAACCCTTACCGACGGCTCCATCACGGCGGAAATCCTCCCTGCCGTGCTTCCCTGAAAGGGCTGAATCAGCAGCCGCAGCCGCAGTTGTGGCAGACCTTGCGGTTATGGTCCTCGGGAGGGACGGTTTCCGGGGCAAAAGCTATGCGCGTCACGGCGCGCCTGATATCGTCCAGCAGGTCGAGATTCGGGCTCTGACCGATGACGTGGCCAATACACACGTTGGCGAAACCGTCGGTCGGCGACGAAATCCGGATCGAGTTGAGCAGGTCGCCGTAACTGTTGATGTCGATGGTGAAACCGTCGTTGACTGCCTGCTTGAGGATAACCCCGCTGCGGGAGAGATCGTCGGCCAGCGTGCCGAAAAAACGTTGCGACTCGGCCCCCTGCAAATCGACCTTCCAGTTGTCCCGCACGTGGTTCTGCCGATAGAAAGTAACCGTTATCTCCTTGCCAGCCATCCCATGGCCTCCTTCGTTACCCGCATACCGCTTCCGACGTCTTGCGCTGCAGTGACCCCAATACCATGTCGAGCACTGCTTTCTGGCCGGCCTCATACTTGTTCATGACCGCCAGGCAGGTTCCCAGGGGAAAGTGCTGGTGCAGATAGTCCACATCACGACTCGACAGGACGATGATCCTGTTACGGTCCATGCCCACCTGGCAGGCATAGCGAACCACCTTTTCCCCATCCATGACAGGCATCTCGTAATCCACGAGGAGGAGATCCACATCTCCCTTCCTGATGAGTCCGAGGGCCCGGACGGGGTCCGAGCAGGTATGCACGCGCAGCGCGGGAAAGCACTGACGAATGTACTTTTTCAGAAACTGCGAAAACGATCTGTCATCATCAACGATCAGGATATTTCCCATCAACTACCTCAAAGGGAGTGCCGCGGCCGCTCCCTACTTGATCACTCGTGTGGCGGCGCTCAATGCTTTGAATGGTACATGGAGATCCAGCGTTCTGGCAACTCCCATGTTGAGCACCAGGTCAACCTTACGTGGTGTGTAGACGGGTAACTCTCCCGGTTTTCGGCCGGAAAGGATCTTGGATGCGTAATCCGCCGCCAGTTGCCCCTGCTCGGTCGGGCTGATCTCGAGGGAAACCAGCGCCCCCCGCTCGGAAGAGCCGGGCGTAAGTGAGATGACCGCCACACGTGCGTCGGTAGCCTTCCTGACGATGCGGTCGAAACCTCTGCCGATCACCGAACTCTCGGAGACGAAGAGGCAGTCAGCGCGGCCGAGCAGATAGGTAAGCGCCGTATCGAGCCCCGCAGCGGACGATACATTCGCCTCGACAACCGCGAACCCCTGCTGGGCCGCCACGCGCTTGACCTCCTTGAGCTGAAGGATTGAGCCGGCTTCCCGGGTATTGTAGAGGACGCCCAGAGTCCTGATGGGCCGGATATCGCCCATGGCCTTGATGAGCGTTGCTACGGGGACCTTGGAGCTGACTCCGCAGAGGCTTCCCCCCGCCTGGGACATGCTGCGCGAGATGCCGGTTTCGACCGGCCCGTAGACGTCCACGAACACAACGGGAATACCGCTGGTTTCCTGCTTTGCGGCAAGGGTGACGGGAGCACCGAACGTCACGAGCAGGTCGGGCTTGATGGCATCGAATTTCCGCACACTGTTCGCCCAGGAGATGGGGTCAGGGTTGGGCGTCTGCGTCACCACCTCCACGGCCCCCTCCTCATACCCTTTCGCCGCCAGAGCCTTGAGGAACGAACGGTACGCATCACGGTAACGCTCCATATCGCTGGTGAGCACGGCAGCCACCAGCTTGCCCGCCGCAGACGCCGACGACGCGCCGCAGCAGAGGCAGAGCATGCACGTGAGTGCTATGAAGAGTTTTTTGAGCGCCATTACTCGGTTCCGGTCATCCCGCTACCACTTCGCCCTCACAAGGGCGGTTACCTGATGCACGTTCCCTTCGTACAGGGAAGACAGCTTATTGTCGTAATCCCGATAGGAATAATCGAGGCCGCAGGAAACCAGTCGCGAGAGATGGTAGTTGACCCGCGCGGAGAGCGAGTTCTCGATGGTCTTCGCTTGCGACACGTCCCTGATCAGAAAGGTTGATATCCCGTCGGCCGTGGTATCTTCGGGTTTGAAATCGGAAAGCGAACGCACCTGCTGGAGTGCCAGTGAAAGATCGACCAACTCCGTGAACCGATAGGATGCGTTCAACGATATAATCTGCGCCTCGGATGTGTACTTGGTCCCTGCGTAGCCTCCGAGGAGAAAGCGGGACAGGAGGATTGCCTGATCGGAGTGGTCCCGGAGATATCCGGCACTGACGCTCACCATGAGGGCCTCAAGGGGAGCGAACCAGACACTCGCCGCGCCGTGAACCGAACGGCGGTCGCGAGGCAGTGTCAAGGTTCCATGCAACGGCGGATCGTCGAAGGTGGTGACGTCCTGCGTGATGTGGTCATTGTTTTCACGGACGATCTTGTAGCTGGCGGTGACTCCCCACCGCCCGGCCATGGTATAGGAGGCCAGGATGTTCCCCTCATGGCGGTTTTCAGCCTCGGTGCCGTACGACGGACTGTCGGTGGCCGTGTAGGCGTACAGCGCCCGCAGGCGCATCCCCTTGAACGGGCGATACAGCAGGGTCATTGTGCCGCGGTTTGAGGATGTGGTATCGGGCAGACGCCAGCGGTCAACGTCCGTGCCGGTGTTCGAGCGTTGCTGGAAGTCACCCCGATACTCGCCATTGAAGGTCAGGATGGTGTTCGGACGGAGGGAAAAGTTGACCGAGATCACATCGCGCCGCGTATCCATGCCCGAGCGAACACTCACAACCGGGTTCGACAGCGAGGGCACCTGGACGACGGACGGCGCATCCCGGTCGATCTCCTGGTGCCGGTACTTAGTCGAAAACGAAAACCACTGGCAAGGGGTATAGACGAAATCTCCGGCCACATTCTGCAGTGTATTGGAGGTCTGGTCGGCTCCGGCCACGGTCGTGAGCGACGACTGGTTATCCCTTTTCCCGTATGAATAGGAGGCGGATCCGATGATCCCCCCCGTAAGCGATGTATAGAGCTTGGCGGTATGGGAGTAGTAACGGCTCTCCGGTGTCGTGTTGTGTTGGAGAAGCCCGGCGCTGCGGAGCAGGTCGCCGTTTTCGTCATAGCGGGGCGCAAACTGGAAGCCGGGCGGCGCGATGCCGTCGTCCAGCTGCCTGATCAGGAAGGTGTAGAGGATATTGACCGGTCCCAGATGGGCGTCAAAGCCGATGGTTCCCTCCTGGGTGTGGTTCTTGACGGGACGGCTCTGAAACAGGAGCCTGTTGCGCCGGTCCTGGTTGTTCGCGTCCAGGTCGGCCGGGTTGGGCGACTCGTCGAAGCCGTAATCGGAAAAGCGAAGCTGAGAGTAGCCGTCGCGTACCAGCATCCAGTGGCCGATATTGAGGTGAATGGGGTAGTCGTGGAACTTATAGCGGAAATTGATGCTGTCCTGCCGCACGTACATGCCGTACTCGTCAGTCGGGTTCAGGTCGGCCGCAATGGGAACGTGTGGCGCTTCGTGGTCAAGGTTGTGATAGAGCGCCTCAGTTCGGAGATTCAGCCGATAATACCCCTTGTAGTCAAACAGCAGTGACGCGTTGTAGTCCTTGGTATTGAGGTATTCGCCCTCAACAACCAGCTTGAGATCCCTGCCCACGGAACCGACGGTGAACCGCCCCGCCCCGCTCGACCGGAGACGATCGTATTCAGCGGCCCGGCTCCCATCACGGCTGACATCGACAAACCGGTAGCCGGCGGAAAGATCGACAATTTGCCGCGTGCGGACGTTAACCTCCTCAAGGGGTACTTCGACGTACTCACCTTCTTCCGTGACACTCTCCTGCGGAACAACGGACACATAGGAGAGATCCTCCGGCTCTGCCGCCGCAACAAGCTCCTCGCATCCGGCACCGGCCGGAATTGCCGCCGCAAGCAACACAAATGCCAGCGCCAGCTTTGCTCTTAGCCTCATGAGTTCCTTCACGGGTCGACTCCTTGGCACAGTTGTCGGCAACTCACTGCAGGAACCAGGCACGCCCTTCGGCGGAAGGCATATCGGTTCCGTGAATCTGTGAATGGCAGTCGGTACAGCGGTTGGCGAAAAGCCGCCTGTTCTGGGACGCAGTCGCCGGGTCCGCGTCGAGGGTGTAGAAATGGCCCGAATGGCACTGGAGGCACAGGAACGGCATCGCCGCGTTCAGGAGGTGGTTGCTGACCGAGCCGTGGGGAGTGTGGCAGGTGGAGCAGTTCTCGGTCACGTCGCCATGCTCGAAGGCAAAGGGGCCCTGTTTGTCCATGTGGCAGCGGGTACACATCTCCTTGACCGTGTTGCCCCGCAGAAGGTGCTCCTGGGTGGAACCATGGGGCTCATGACAGTCGGTGCACGCCATTTTCCTCTCCCGGAGCGGATGGTGTGAAAAGAGCTGGGCTTCGGCCTTCACCTGGGGATGGCAGCTGTAGCACATCTCCGCCATCTCCTCCCGGCTCACCTTCTGCTGGGAGCCCTGGTGAAGCTTGTGGCAGTCGAAGCAGCCGACGTCGTTCAAGGCATGAACACCGGTGTTCCAGTGGGCAAGACTCGGCGTTGATGCGGCGGTATGACATTTGAGGCAGATGAGCGATTGAGCGGGGGTATGCAGATTTTTGATGTCGAGGAGCTTGCCGGTGTCGCACTTGACTTTGTGTTCGTCGTTGTACGCCACATCTTCCCCGACCTTCTCGATGGCCAGGCTTCCCGGCCCGTGGCATGATTCGCAGTTAACCAGGGGGAGGCCTGTTTCGGGGCGGATCTGCTCGCCGTGGACGCTATGGCGGAAATCGTCGGTTATCTTTTCATGCTTGTGGCAACGGGCCACACAGTTGTCGGTCCCCACGTACTCCGCATCGAGACGCCCAACGATCATCCGTTCATACTCCCTGACCGGCAGGAGCGGACGGTCCTGCTTGAGCGCCGCGCAGCCCGCGAGAAGCGAGACGCCGACGACCAGTGAGACACTCAGTGCAACAAACGCTTTTCCGTATCCTCTCATGGATCTTCCCCTGTGGGCAGAACACCTGACGCGGTCACGCGGTCATTCGCCCTTGATCCCCTTGGTGGTCGTGTAGATGAACCCCCTCACAATCGGGTTTTGACTTGCCTTGATCTCCGTTGGGGTGCCGACATCGACGATCCGCCCGTCGTGCATCATGGCGATGCGGTCCGAGACATAGAGGGCGAAGTTCAGGTCGTGAGTCACGATTATGGTGGTGTTCTTCGTCGTCTCCTTGAGCTTCAGGATGGTATTCGCCAGTTCGTCGGTGGTCACGGGATCCAACTCCGCCGTCGGTTCGTCATACAGTATGAGATCGGGGTTCATGGCCAGGGACCGGGCAATGGCAACCCGCTTCTTCATGCCCCCCGACAGTTCCGACGTCTTGAGCTGCTCGGTATTCTCCAAGCCCACCATGGCCAGCTTCTCGCGGATGATCTCCCGGATGCGATGTTCCTTGCAGATCCGCTTCTCGCGCAGCCAGAGCCCCACGTTCTCGCCCACGGTCAGGGAGTTGAACAAAGCCGACGACTGGAACACCATGCTGTAGCGGTAGTCGCTCGGCGTATCCTTCCCCGCGTTGACGAAGACCGGATGGCCGTCGATGAAGATCTCTCCGCTGTCGGGACGATCCAGCTTGACGATATGACGCAGGAGAACGCTCTTGCCGGTTCCCGACGGTCCGATGATGCAGAAGGTCTCGCCCGCATTGATGGCCAGATTGACATCCTTCAGGACATGCTTTTCGCCGAAATACTTGTTGAGATTCTCGATCCTGATGGAAACCCCGCGGGTATCGGTCAGGTCAACCCGACAGTCGCACCCCTCCTTGTGGAAAAAGGAAGGGGCAAGACCGTGCATCAGTTTATGAAAGAGCCCTTCGCCATCGTGTGCCGAATCCATCTGGGAAACAAAAACCACGGTACTATTCCTCGCGCGATAGTGGCCGCCAATGATACCAGAGGCGCGGTCACGCCTCAACAGTGGTGTTCAGGGCCGCTTCGCGCTCACATTAAAAAAGATAGTGGCGCCGGTTGGTGAAAAACGCGCGGTGCCGGTAGATATACTGCGTCAACAGCAGGATGGCCAACGCGCTGGCGATGTTGTTGACCACCAGGGCTTCCTTGTCGATCGGCTCTCCAATGATCCGTTCCAGTTCGGCGGTGGTAATCATGTTCAGGTTGATGATGGTGTTCACCACCTCGAAGAGGTTGTAGCCGATCAGGCAATACCAAGTCAGCAGCTGTCTCTTGTAGATACCCAGAAAAAGATAGAGACAGATGAGGCTGTCGACGAACACGATTGCCTTGGCCGCCGTTCCCACATATATCCGCCCCAGAAAGGGGAAGGGATTACCGTAACTGGTGGCCGTAACGATAAAGAAAAAGAGATAGAGCCCGGTCAGCAACACGAGGCCGAGGGGGCGCGAGTCCATTTCCAGTTCCTGATCTTCGGTCATTTGGCGGCCTTTCCGAGGTGATCCGACTGAATCGCTTCAGCGCTTCGGGCGGCGCATGTCGCTAATGGCGACACAGGCGAAAATCGTGGCCATGACCAGCGCAATGAAGATCCAGTCTGCAATACTGAAGCCAAACATATCCTACTCCTCCCCTGTGACCTTCCTGAGGCAGGCAAGCGACTCCTCGTGGGCCGGATCCAGCTGAAGCGCGGCGCGGAACGACTCTTCGGCATAACGCGGCATGTCCAGCTGCACGAAGCTCTTGCCGATGACGCAATGGATGTCGGCAATGGGAAACTCGGCGCAGAAAATCCCGTCCATGAGCACGTCCTGGAGAATGGCAACGGCTTCCTCGTAGTCGCCGGTGTGAAAACAGGTAAATGCTGCTCCGATGGCTTCCAGGTAATCCACCGGGGCAATAAGGGGGAGCCGTCCCTCGCTGATCCGGGCAAGACGTACCCTGAAACGCTCCGCTTCATCGGCATCGGCCAGATCAAGGGTATCGAGCCAGCAGGAGGCCGCCTCTTCGTATTTCCCCAGCAGGTAGCAGACCTCCCCCAGCAGGCGGAGCGCTCTGCCGTCTTCCGGCGTCAGTTCCAGGGCGCGCCGCAGGAAGTGCTCGGCCCGATAGATGCTGACCGTGGACATGTGGAGCGCCGAAAGCCGCAGCCCCCGGTCGAGATAGGCACGGCCGATCTCCAGAGGGAGTCCCGCGTTGTCCGGTTCGAGAAGGGAGAGGACCTTGAGGCTGACGATCTTCCGGTCGATGTAAGGAACCTCCACATCCTTGCTGTCGAGCATGATAGCGTGGCTGGCCAGCTCCGCCAGGTAGTGAGGGTAGGCGTCCCGCAGCAGCGTCGCATAGGCCGCACAGTGGATGCAGTCCGGGTTGGTCCGCAGGGTTTGGTAGACTCCCCTTCCGACCGCATCATAGGAAGGCTCTCCGTCGAGGGAGGCGTAATCCTCCTCCAGAAGGGGGACCGGCAGCCCGCCGTAGGGAATCTCGGCCGCGCCGTCCTTGAAGACGAGCACCGCGTCGTGGGGTGGGTAATAGTAGGTGACTCCCTTGATGGGGGTCAGGTCCTGCACCTGCGCACTCATATTCGTACTCCTCCTCGTGTTTCGCCAACAAGGTCGCTCTCGCGGTCAGGAAAGGTATCGACTCCCGCATGGATACCGACCATTTTGTAGATGCGCACGTCGTCCCACTGCTCGTCCATGATGCCGTCGTGGATGGCCCAGCTGCGCCCCCGCACCGTCCGTTCGGCACCGGGCAGCCGGAATGGCGTCGAGCCGTCGAGCCGTTGGTGGAGAATCCCGCCAGGCCTGAATTCCCGATCGATCTCCACCATGAGCCGTTTCCCCGTGACATAGTCAAAACCGTACTTTTCGTAGCGGATGGCGTTATCGTAGGTCAGGGGCTCCGCCGCAATCATCTCCATACCGAGGGCGTCCACAAAGCGCTCAAATCGCGGAAAGAACTCGCCGAACAGGTTGAGGCCGCGGCGCGTCTGATTCGGGAACAGCCCCGCCGCCATGGCGCGGATCTCTTCGGGGACGTTCCGCCCCTGAGAGGCGAAGTAATTGGACCGCCCTTCGGCATCCCTGTCCACATCGAAACGCGGGGCACATGGGTCGGCGATGATGCAAAAGGCCAGCTCAATCTGACGGTAGGGGGTATCGGCCAACTCCAGAAAGAAGACCGTGTCCCGGTCGTCTGGCCGGGCCCTCACCTCGATCCGCACCAGGCCGATTCCCTCCGGCGCGATAATCCGTACCCTGCCGAGCCCGTCGGCTCCACGCAGGGTTTCGTGCGATATTCCAAGCAGTTCAAACAGCCGGGGTGGAATCAGTCCGGCGTAAACCCGGTCGCGCTCCGCCGGGGCGAGACCATTGACCTCGCGCAGGGTATGGAGTTCGCGGCCCGAGGCCGACACCAGCGGCTCATTCCCCGGAAGTCTCGCCATAGGAACCGATGATCACCGGAAAAATCGTCTTCCGGATGACAGCTATGCTTCGCTCCACCGCGTCCAGTGCCTGGTTGCGGTCGTCCTCCTGGGCCCAGTGCATGGCATCGAGGAGCATCCTGTTGGGATAGCCGAGCCGGCCGATGATCGACACAAACGAATCCGGCAGTCGGGGCGGCAGTTCGACCCCGTTCATCACCCCCCAGGCAAGGGTCCAGGCCCTGGCCACATTGACCAGGTTGTATCCGCCCCCTCCCACGGCAACCCAGGGGATGCCGAGCGCCTTGAGCTTGCGCAGGATATAGGTGTAGCTATGAGTCGTCACCTCAAGCCGCGTGAGAGGATCGGTACGGAAGGTGTCGGCGCCCAGTTGAGTCACGAGGACGTCGGGATTATAGGCGGCGAGAAGCGGAAACGCCACTTCGTCGAAGGCCTTCATGAAAAGCGCATCGTCGGCGTGGGCCACCAGCGGGATATTGACCGAATACCCCGTGCCCGCGCCGGTGCCGGTTTCCCCCTCGAAACCGGTGCCGGGAAAGAAGTACATGCCGCTCTCGTGAATCGAAATGGTCAGGACCCGGTCCGTATCGTAAAACGCTTCCTGCACTCCGTCGCCGTGGTGGGCATCGATATCGAGGTACGCCACCCGCAGGCCCTTTTCCAGGAGCAGGTTGATGGCCACGACCGCGTCGTTCAGATAGGAGAATCCCGATGCCTTGGCCCGATGGGCGTGATGCCACCCCCCCGCAAGATTGAAGGCGATGTCATAGCCCTCCTCGGCAACCAGCCGGGCCGCCTCGATGGTCCCTCCGGCACCCAGCCGTGCCCAGTCGTAGAGCCCCCGGAAAACCGGGTTGTCCAGATCGCCGAGACCGTACCGGAAATCGGCGCGGGCATCGTCCGACTCGCTGAATTCCCTGAGACGATCGAGATAGTCGGGCGCGTGAAAGGTAAGCAGTGCCTCTTCCGCAGCTCGGGGGCAGTCGAGGATTTTGACGTTCGGAAGCTCCATGAGGCCATAGGCGCGCATGAGCTCAAAGGCGAGAATGAAACGCTGGATCTTGAACGGGTGATCGTCGCCGTAGCTGAACCGGGCGAAATCGTTCGAGTATATGAGGGCTGTTCTGGCTGGCAATAGAATTCCCGTAACAGAAAGACGCAAATAGCCTCAATTTCTTTTAACCACGCGAATTTACAATGTAGACATCCCCCCGTCAACCCCTATTTTCCCCGGCGGTCGATGCGGATGACGGAACAGGCGCCTCTTTTTAAGGCAGCCCTGCCGAAGGTTTGGTCAGAGCGAACATCCCGCAGGGCGCCGGGATACCACCTTTTACTGAAATTTCACAGCATTATCGATTTGGCAGAGAGGTTGCTATCGAGGGCAAAGACCCAACGAAGGGCATGACCACATACCAATGGAGGTAATCAATGGACTCTCTGTCAATGGTGACAGGTCTCAGGAACAGTGCCGACGTGCTGTTTCTCATGCTGGGTGCGGTCATGGTCTTTGCCATGCACGCAGGCTTCGCATTCCTGGAAGTGGGCACCGTCCGCAAGAAAAACCAGGTCAATGCCTTTGTAAAGATCCTCACCGACTGGTCCGTTTCAACCGTGGCCTATTTTCTGGTGGGATTCCCCATTTCCTACGGAATATCCTTTCTCGTACCTGCCGGCGACCTTCTTGGCACCACCCAGGGATACGACCTAGTCCGCTACTTTTTCCTGCTCTGTTTCGCAGCATGCATCCCGGCGATCATCTCGGGCGGAATCGCGGAGCGGGCCAAGTTCTGGCCCCAGGTTTTGGCGGGTGCCATCTTTGCCGGCGTCTCCTACCCCCTGTTCGAATCCCTGATCTGGGGCCAGAACGCCTCGCTGCTCCAAGGCTTTTTCAAAAGCGTGGGCGGAGCTGAATTCCACGACTTCGCCGGTTCGGTTGTCGTCCACTCCGTCGGAGGCTGGCTGGCTCTGCCGGCCGTGCTGGTACTGGGTCCCCGCATGGGGCGCTACGTGCGCGGCAAGTCGCATCCCATCCCCATCAGCAACATACCGTTCCTGGCGCTCGGCTCCTGGATTCTCGCCGTGGGGTGGTTCGGCTTCAATGTCATGAGCGCGGGGCATGTGGAAAAAATCTCGGGGCTGGTGGCGGTCAACTCGCTCCTGGCAATGGTCGGCGGCGTACTCGCAGCCATTGTTGCCGGGCGGAATGACCCCGGCTTCGTTCACAACGGCGCCTTGGCCGGCCTCATCGCCATCTGTGCTGGCAGCGACATCATGCACCCCCTTGCAGCCTTCGCCACCGGTGCCGTTGCCTCCGTCATCTTCGTCTACGGCTTCCAGTACGAGCAGGAACGGCTCAAGATCGACGACGTACTTGGTGTCTGGCCCCTCCACGGTGTCATCGGCACCTGGGGCGGCATTGCTGCGGGGATATTCGGTCAGCCGCTGTTCGGAGGCATGGGTGGCGTCTCCTTCGTTTCCCAATTCCTGGGAAGCCTCGCGGCCGTGGTCTTCGCACTTGTTAACGGTTTCCTGGTCTATGGCATTCTCTCCCGCACCGTGGGCATCCGGCTAACCGATGAACAGGAGTTTGCCGGCGCCGACCTTTCGATCCACCAGATTGGCGCCTATCCCGAAGACCATGTGCGCTAACCTCACCTGACATACCGAACAAAAGGCCCTACCGGGGCCTTTTGTTTTACAGCCATCACCCCCCGAATTTTTGACAACATTTCTAAAGTATTCTCTTTACAGACCGATATAGTAACTATGTGATACAGTCGCTACAGAGCGAATGCACGTGCCCGACCGAGAAGCCAAACAGCAATTAGTGTGATATCAAGCGGTTGGTATACGGTACAAAGTGTGTCATAGTAGTGATCGGACCGCTTGATCACTATCAGGGAAGCAACGGAGAGCATACATGTCGGACAAGAAGCAGTTGGGCGATCTTCTCGTGGAGGCTGGGATCATCACGATGAAGACCCTTGAGCGGGCCCTCGAACGCCAGAAGGGGAGCGGCAAACGCCTCGGCCAGGTTCTGGAAGAGATGGGGGTCATTAACGGCGACGAATTGATCGATGCTCTTTCAAAACAGTTTGCCTTCAAGACGGTGAGAGGATTCGCGGACTATGCGTTCCCCCCCGAGCTGCTCGCTCTTGTGCCCCAGGACATCGCGGTGCAGAAGCAGGTGTTTCCCATCAAGCAGAAGGACAACATGCTGGCGCTCGCCGTCAATGACCCCTTCGACGTAGAAACAATCGATTTTTTGGCCAAAAAGAACGGGGTACAGATCATCCCGGTCCTGGCCACCCGCCAGGACCTGCTGGCTGCGATCGAAAAGCACTACCTGCACGGTAAAGCCAAGGATTCCCAGCGTCAGAAGATCCTGGTGGTTGAGGATACGCCACCGGTGGCCACGATCATCCAGGTGGCCCTGCACAAGGAAGGATTCGATGTCCTGTTGGCCGGCGACGGCGTGGAAGGGCTCAAAACCGCCGTGGTGGAAAAGCCCGACCTGATCATCTGCGACTCGGTCATGCCCCGCATGGATGGATTCAGCCTCATGCGGGCGGTACGGTCAAACCCCACGATCGCAGACACCCCCATGATCCTCCTGACCTCCAAGGCCACCGGCGAGGACGAGCAGCGGGCTCTGGAGGCCGGCTTCATTGATTTCATCGCCAAGCCGGTTCAGCCCATCCGGATCGTAACACGCGTGCGGCGGGCCTTCGACCTCCTGAAACGGTTCAAATAACACCACATCCACTGCACCGGCGGGTCGCCGGGGCAGCAGAACATTTCGACAAAAAAGGGGCGGCACGAATCCGATCGTGCCGCCCCTTTTGCAGTGCGCGAAATGGTTCGGTCTACTGCTCCAGATATGCCACGGCCCGGCGCAGCCGCCGCAGCGTCTCGTCCTTGCCGAGAGCCTCTACAACCTCGTAGATACCGGGTGAAGCGGTGCCGCCGCACAGAGAAACGCGCACGGCCGGTCCCAGTTGCCCGAATTTGATCCCCTTTTCCGCAATGAACTCCTTGAATGCGGCCTCGAGCCCCGAATGGCTGAAATCGGCACACGCGTCGAGTTTCTCCGCGAGCGAGGCAAGCAGAGGAAGCGTCCCCGGCACCAGATGCTTGGCGGCTGCCTCCTCGTCATAGCTGATTTCGCTCCGATAGTAGAACAGGGCACCGTCGGCCATCTCAACGAGAGTCCGCGACCGCTCCTGAAGAGTCTTGACCACTTGAGGGAGGCTCGGTCCGGTCGAGGGGTCGACACCCCGCTCCCGGAGAAACGGCACCAGAAGCTCCGCGAGTCGCTCGGGCGAGCTCTCTTTGATGTAGTGATGGTTGAGCCAGAGGAGCTTGTCCGGATTGAACACCCCTGCAGACTTGCCCACCGCTTCAATCGTGAACTTCTCGACAAGGTCCTGCCGGCTGAATATCTCTTCGTCCCCGTGGCTCCAGCCGAGCCGCACCAGGTAATTGACCATCGCTTCGGGCAGAAACCCCATGTCGCGGTAAGCCATGACGCTCGTGGCGCCATGCCGTTTGGAAAGCCGGGTCTTGTCGGCGCCGAGGATCATCGGCACGTGGGCAAAACGGGGCACCGGGTAGCCCAGGGCCTCGTAGAGCAGAATCTGGCGGGGAGTGTTGTTGATATGATCGTCACCGCGGATGACGGTGGTGATCCCCATGGTTGCATCGTCGATAACCACCACGAAGTTATAGGTGGGGGTTCCGTCGGTGCGCTGTATGATCAGGTCGTCCAGCTCCTCGTTGTTAAAGGCGATCCGGCCTTTGATCAGATCGTCGAAGGCTGTCACCCCTTCGTGGGGGGCCCTGAAGCGGACCACAAAGGGCCTGTCGGCGTCCTGAGTGACAAGATCGCGGCAGGTACCGTCATACTTGGGCTTGCGCCCCTCCTTCATGGCCTGTTCGCGCCGCGCCTCCAACTCCTCGGGCGTGCAGTAGCAGCGGTACGCCTTTCCCTCGGCCAGGAGCCGTTCCACGAACTCCCGGTAGACGGGAAAGCGCTCGGATTGATAGAAAGGCCCCTCATCCCAGTCGAGGCCGAGCCATTCCATCCCCTGGAGGATGGCATCAACCGATTCCTGGGTGGAACGGGCAACATCGGTATCCTCGATGCGCAGGATGAATGTACCGCCCTGCTTGCGGGCCAGCAGCCAATTGAAAAGTGCGGTACGCGCTCCCCCCACGTGGAGATAGCCCGTGGGGCTCGGCGCGAAGCGCAAACGTACGTCGGACATGAAGTGCTCCTTACTCTCGGTCGTTTTCGTCGTTGTCGGAAGGGGCTTCGGGACCGGCGATGCGATACTCCTCGTCGGCCCAGGCGGCCAGATCAACGGTCTTGCAGCGTGCCGAGCAGAACGGCCGGTGGGGATTCCCCTCCCAGACGGTTTCGGCTCGACAGCGGGGGCATGTCAGCGTGGTAATCATCGGCATCTCGCGGTGAAACAAAAACCCCCAGGAGCAGGCGCATCCCGGGGACGTGCGGTATCGGTCGGTCAGATCCCAAGCACGGAATACTACCGCCATCTCGCGTTTCCAGTCAATGTCAAAGTGGGATCAACGAAAGAACTGAAAGCCCCGCCGGTGGAGTTCGCCCACCATGGCGTCGGGAACGACCCAGTACATGTTGTCGGGGCCCAGAACGATGGAGACCGGCTGATCCATGGCAAACGAATGGACCTGGGCCACTGAAAGAAAGGAGAAACGGTAGACTGGCTCTTCCACGTAGATTGGCTCCCTGGACGATCATGCATCAGTACTTTATCTGATTCATCGGCATAACCTCAGGGAACTTTAACAAAATAGTGCACCTGTTCAGCCATGTCACCACAAGCTGGACGGTGGGAAATGATCAGCACGGTCTTCCCCTCGGTCCGATTCGCCAGCGCTGCAATCACCCGTTGTTCGGTGGCGAAGTCGAGCCCCTCGGTGGGCTCGTCCAGCAGAAAAACCGGTGCATCCTTCAACAGGGCCCGGGCCAGGGCGATCCGGCGGGCCTCTCCTCCCGACACGGCACTCCCCCCCTCACCCACCGGGGTATCCAGACCCAGGGGCAATCCGTCGACCCACTCGGCAAGGGCAGCATCCCGGACAGCCCGACGCACCTGCTCCTCTTCGGCCGCCGGGTTGCCCAGAAGGATATTCTCTCTGATGGTGCCGTTGAAGAGGTGGGGCTGTTGGGGAACCACAGCGATCAGCCCGCGAATAGCCTCCCCTCCCAGGTCACGGAGTTCGATGCCCCCCAGGGTGACGCTTCCCCCGTAATCGCGGAAGCGAAGGAGGATGTCGGCCACGGTACTCTTGCCCGAGCCGCTGGGGCCCATGAGCGCTACCCGTCCCCCGGCGGGCACGGTCAGGTTAACGTCCCGGAGTACCGGCAGAGAGGGGTCATGGGAGAACGAGACGTTGCGGAAGACGATCTCCGTGGTGGCCGGGAGAGGCACCGGCGTAGCGGGTTCCGGCACCGGCGGCGGTGAATCGGCCAGTTCGAGAATTCTTCGCGCCGACTCCCGGGCGGCTGGCAGGTGCTGGAGCGCAGCGGGCATTCCGCCGGCAGCCTCGAAGGCAGCCGCGGCAAAGAGTAGCAGCATCACCAGCAGCGGTCCGCCGAGTTCCCCGGCGGCAACCTGAAAGGATGCAATCGCAAGGACTGCGGCCACCCCGACCCCGCCGCAGACAATCCCACCCGCCAGGGTGACGCCTCCTCCTGCCGCCAGACGCTCCTGCTCCGCCACCAGCCGTCGCGAAAGATCATCAACCAGCGACGCCTGACGCTCGACCGCCCCCAGCAGGATCAGCTCCTCGCCGCCCTGAAGCCCTTCGGTCACGGCTTCCCGCAGGCTGCCGGCCAGTTCGGCGGAACGGCGGCCGGGCTGCTCCGCCAATCGGCGCGCCACCAGGGGCAGGCCCACCCCGGCGGCCAGCAGTGCGAGAAAAAGAACTCCGGCGGCAGAGGTGCTCCAGAGGGCAACAAAAGCCGTTGCAGCCAGGATAGCCCCCCCACCGGCGGCGAGAGGGAGCATGATCCGCAGATAGAGACTTTCCAGGGCATCCACGTCCGACCGGAGCCTCCCGGCCACGTCTCCCCCGCCCAACCGCTCCAGCGTTGCCGGCGCCAGGGGCTCAAGCCGCCGGAAGAGCCAGACGCGCAGGAGGGCAAGGACCCGGAAGCCGGCCTCGTGGGTCACCAGGCGCTCCAGGTAGCGCCCCACGGTCCGCAGGATGGCGAGCCCGCGGATGGCGGCCGAGGGGAAAAAGTAGTTGAAGGCGGCGCCCGTGGTGCCGGCAACGGCCATGGAGGCGATGAACCAGCCGGAAACTGCCATGAGAAGGGCGTTGGCAGCGATAACGGCCACGGCGAGGAGCATGCCGGCCGCCATCCATGACCACTGTCCGCGGGCCACGGCGAGGATACGGAAGAGCTCTCTCATGCCGGGCCCTCCTGTGCCAGGAACGCTTCGGCCCCCATGATTCCTTCGATGGTGCCTCCCGCGAGCACTGCCACCCGCCCGGCCCGGCGGATGGTCTCCTCGCGGTGGGAAATCACCAGTACCGTCCTTCCCGCGGCGATCCGGTCCAGGGCATCGCCCACCAGGCGTTCGTTTTCGGGGTCGAGACCGGCGGTCGGCTCATCCAGGACCACGAGTGTCGCCCGGCGCACAAACGCCCGCGCCAGGGCCAGCCGCCGCAGCTCGCCCCCGGACAGCCCCGCTCCTCGATCGCCCAGCAAGGTTTCAAGCCCTTGGGGCAGCCGTTGGATGAAAGGCGTTGCCGTCGCCGCATCAAGGGCGGCACGGATATCGTCATCGGAGGCATCCGGCCGGCCGAGCAGAAGGTTCTCCCGAATGGTCGCCCTGAAGAAAAAGGGACGTTGGGGCACCCAGGCAATGGTCGACCGCCAGGCGTCCGGCTGTACGAGGCCCAGGTCGATCCCGTTGACCGTAATCCTCCCCTGCACCGGCCGGGCCAACCCCACCAGAAGCCGAACCAGCGTCGTCTTGCCTGCGCCGCTCCTTCCCGCAAGCGCCGTGATGCTGCCGGCCGGCAGTTCCAGGTCGATCCCCTCGACCCCGCCCCGTTCGCCGCCATAGCGGAAGCTGACCCCTTCGAACCGGATGGCCGGCGCTCCCGGCGGGATGGGCAGCCCGTCCATCCCGCCATGGGGCAAGGGAAGGGACATGAGGGGGGTGAGCCGCTCGGCGGCGGCCACCCCCTGCATCCGGGCATGGTAGGAGAGCCCCAGCGTCCGGAGCGGCAGGTAGAATTCCGGCGCCAGGAGCAGCACGAAGAGGCCATCGACGAGCCCCAGGCTCCCGGACAGAAGCCGAAAGCCCACCACTACGGCCACCACCGCTGTGCCGACGGTGGCGAAAAACTCCAGGGTAAAGGCCGAAAGGAAGGCAATCCGGAGCACCGCCATGGTCGCCTGGCGATACTCCTCAGAAACCCGCGCCACGGCCTCGGCCTCGCGCTTGACCGCTCCGAACAGCTTCAGGTCCGGCAGACCCTGCACCAGGTCGAGGAGGTGTCCCGCCAGCCGGGAAAGCCGGCCCCACTGGCGCCGGTTGAGGCTTTCGGATCCCCGGCCGATGAGGACCATGAACAGGGGAATGAACGGGGCGGAAAAAAGAAGGACGAGGCCGGCGCGCCACTCGGCCGGGACCACGACGAACAGGACCGCCGCCGGCAGGAGCGCCGCCAGGGCCAGATGGGGCAGAAAGCGGGCCACGTAGGGTTCGAGCCCTTCCACGCCCGCCGTCACCGCTTCCACCAGAGGGCCGGTCTCCTCCCCTGCCCTGCCGGCCGGTCCCAGGGCCAGGAGCCGCCGGTAGAGAGCGCTGCGCACCCGTTCCTTGAGGCGCGCCGCAGCCGCGGCGGAGCGCCGTTCGGACACAAGGGCCAGCACGCCCCGTCCGAGGGCCACGGCGGCAACGGCAGTCGCGAGAGGGAGCACCGACTCTCCTCCGGCTCCACCGATAACCACCCGATGGCAGGCCGACGCCAGGAGCCGGGCCTGGAGGATGACCAGCAGCCCGGCCGCAAAGGCACAACCTATCGCAACCAGGAGAGGTCCCCGCACCTGCCGGGCCTCGCCCATGAGCCACTGCTCGGGCCGTTGCCCGGTATGCTCAGGCGTGCCGTTGTTCATGAAGGGATGACACCTCAGGCAACGGTCCCGGCAATGACGCCAGCGCCGTTGGGGATATCCAGGGGAATGCGTCGCAGGTCGCGCACGCCGGCTGCCGCCATCATGGCCTTCAGCTCACCTTCGGTATAGGCCTGCCCCCGCGCTGTCCCCACCAGCATGTTCAGTGAAAAGAGGGCCGGAAAGAGCGGACCGTCCTTGGCATCGTTCAGGATAAACTCCTGCACCATGATGATGCCTCCCGGTTCGAGGGCTGTCACCGCCTTTTCAATAACGACGGCGCACCCTTCGGGCCCCTCGGAATGAAGAATCTGGGAGAGCCAGGCCACATCGTACCTCCCCGGGATTTCCCCGGAGAGAAAATTCCCCTCCTCGAAGGAAACCCGATCTGCCAGACCGAAGCGGGCTATGGTCCGCTCGGCAAAGGGGCGGGTGGTGGGAAGGTCGTAGACCACGGCCCGAAGCCCGGGGTTGTGGAGACAGAACTGGATGGCCCAGGTGCCGGGGCCGCCCCCCAGGTCCAGGAGCCGTTGCCGTCCTGAAAGATCGATCCGGGGCACCACCCGCGGAGCCGACAGCATGGCCAGGTTGAACATGCCCATCAGGAAGCTCTCCCGCGCTGATTCGTCGCTGCCGTGGGACGAGCTTTGCCGAACCGGCCCGCCGCTGCGCACCGCATCGTCCAGACGCGCCCACCCGGCCACCAGGTGATGGTGATGCCTGATGATATGGCCCAGGTAATCGGGCGAATCCTGCGAGAGAAAGCGACAGGCGGCGGGCGCTGCCCCGTAGCGGTCTGCCCGCTTGTGCACAAGCTCCATGGCGGTCAGGGCATCAAGGAGCATGGCGAGAGCCCGGCCGTCGGCGCCCAACCGTTCCGCAAGTTCCTCGGCAGAGAGATCACCACCGGCAAGAGGAGTAAAGACATCGAGACTCACTGCGGCGTGGAGCGCGCCGATGTTCCAGTAGCCACTCGAAAGTTGCAAGAGTTCTGCCGGTGTCCAGTTTTTCGGTTCCATGCGTGCCTCCGGTCGACAGCTGTCTCCCGCGGCCGAGAATGGCTCAACCACGGGATAATGACAATGAACATACCCGCGTCACTGAAATATGCAAGATCCTTTATTCCGATTTCGGCGTGCGTGCGGCGGATAAGCTGCCGGACCGCACCCCATGCCGCCGCTGGAGGCCCGTGCGCACGCGGCTGTCCAAATGGCCGGGCAAGGGATGCGCAGTAAGAAATTGCCGTTATACTTTAGGAGATTCAATCGAAGCTTGGCAGCCTTCCGACCGGGTCGTGACGAACCGGAAGGTATCAGAGGAGATCGTATGAAATCGATAATCACGAGAGCGCTGCGGTTGGCCTGCATCATCATCGTCATGCTCATGATACCGGCCGGCCTGCTTGCGCAGGACGAAGAGAGCGCACCCGAGCAGGCAACTACATTCAGCAAAGAGGAATTGACCCAGATGCTTGCGCCGATTGCCCTCTACCCCGACTCATTGACGGCCCAGATCCTGATGGCTTCCACCTATCCGCTTGAAGTGGTGGATGCGGAGCGATGGCGGCGGCAAAACATGGGCCTTAAGGGTGAAGAGTTGGATAAAGCCCTCCAGGAAAAGTCTTGGGACCCCAGCGTCAAGTCGCTCTGCCATTTCCCGGATATCCTTTTCGCCATGAGCGAGAAGCTCGACCAGACGAGGAAGCTGGGCGATGCCTTCCTGAGTCAGGAGGACGATGTTACGGCCACCATTCAGGAACTGAGGCGAAAGGCTGACGAACAGGGAAATCTCAAAACAACCGCCGAGCAGAAGGTCATCCACGAGAAGGAAATCATCCGGATCGAACCGGCCGACCCGACCGTCGTCTATGTGCCGGTCTACAATCCGTTGTACGTGTACGGCCCCTGGTGGTATCCCGCCTACCCGCCCTACTACTGGTACTATCCGCCGGGATTCGCCATCACGGGCGGCTATATCGGTTTCGGTCCGCGGGTTTTTATTGGTTTCGACCTCTTTGCCTGGGCCTGGTTCGACTGGCCCGTTCACCGCGTCTATGTGAACATCGGCAAGACGAGAAGGTTTCATCAGCACTACTATCGACGGGATGTGGGCAGCCACGTCTGGCAGCACAACCCCGTTCACCGGCGGGGCGTGGCCTATCGGGACAGGAAAACGAGTGATTTCTACGGCAAGCGGCCGCCCCGGATGGCACCGGTCAGGCCGGAAACGCGCGGCTACCCCGGCAAATTCCCGGGCAGGCCGGAGAGCAGGCAGCAGCAGCCGGCTCGTGAGCGACGTGACGTGCCGGGCGCGCCGCAGACGGGGAAGGGCCCCGGCCAGGTCCCGCGGCGGGACAGCACGGTCGCGCCACAGGCGCAACCACCCCAGCGCGAGCAGGTGCAGAAACCGGCAAGACGCGATACCCCCTTCCAGGGCGTGGGCGAAGGATCGTTTGAGCGCCGGGCCATCAAACGCGGCGAGTCCAGCATCCGGAGCGTCACACCGGCGCCCCAGGGGGGCGGCAGAGGGGGCTGGAGCGGCCAGCGGGCACCATCCGGCGGCGGCAGAGGGGGCGGCGAAATGAGAATGCCGGGAGGCGGTGGTGGCGGTGGCCGCGGTGGGGGCAAGAAGGAATTCAGGTAGCGCCAGCCACTGCCGGGCGTTTCGTTCCCCCGAGAGCACCACTGGGCGCAGAGGAGAAGACACATGAAACAGTTCGCATACCACCAAGGCGCACGCGGCCGGCTGGCCCTGGCGGCCGTTATCGCAGCCGTTGCCATGTTCCTGTCGCTGATAGCCTCACCCTCGACGGCTGCAACCGTTCGGCAAAAAACCTTTGCCTCCCCCGACGAGGCGGTCAAGGCCCTTGTTGCTGCCGTAACAGCGCATGACGAGAAGGAGTTGCTGCAGATCCTGGGCCCCGGCAGTAAGGAGTTGGTCTCTTCGGGCGACGAGGTGGCGGACAAGACGGATCGGGAACGTTTCCTCAATTCGTTTGAACAGGCGAATCGGCTTGAGCGGAAATCGGCAACCACGGCCGTCGTGCACGTTGGCCCCGATCAGTGGACCATGCCAATTCCCATTGTCAAGAAAGGCTCCCGCTGGATCTTCGACGTGAGGAAAGGAAAGAGCGAAATTCTGAAACGGAGGATCGGCCGGAACGAGTTGCACGTCATCGATGTGCTCGACGCGTACGTGGATGCCCAACTGGAGTATGCGAGCAAGGATTGCCGCGGCGGAGGCAAGGTCGAGTTCGCCCAGCGGCTTTTCAGCACGGAAGGAAACCGTGACGGTCTCTACTGGGAAGCGAAGGAGGGTGAGTTGCAGAGCCCCCTCGGCCCATTGGTGGCCCAGGCGGCAAAGGAAGGGTATGCGCCGGAGCGTAACCTCTCCCCCTTCCACGGCTACTACTTCAAGATACTCAAGGGCCAGGGAAAGCATGCCGTCGGTGGCGCGTACCACTACGTGATCAAGGACAAGATGCTTCTTGGTTTTGCTCTGGTTGCCTATCCCGCCGAATACGGCAACTCGGGGGTGATGACCTTTATCGTGAATCAGGCGGGCAAGGTGTACGAAAAGAATCTCGGCAAGGACACGCGGCGCAGGGCCGAGTCTATGGAGCTGTTCGATCCCGATCCCACCTGGAAGCCGGTCAAGACCGAGCAGACGCCTGCGCGAAAATAGCCGCCTCGACGATTCTTACCCTTTTACCCCTTCGAACAGTAAAGGCCCCGGGAAACCAGGGCCTTTTTACTTCCTGACGTGGCAGTCGCCCGCTCACTTTTTGCTGCGGTCGTCCAGGTAGTCCCCCAGTACGCCGCGGCTGTGCTCGTCGTCGTGGCACCAGACGCAGAGGTTCTCCCAGTTGCTGCCATCGGGGGGATTGTTGTGGTGGTTGCCGTCCCGGTGGTGCACCGTGAGCAAGTGCAGGTTGTTGAGCTCAAACTCCCGGCCGCACTTTGCGCAGATCCAGCCGTGGATCTTCAGCGACTGCTCCCGGTAGCTGCCGGGGCCGGACTGTTCCGCGCGCATGCGCCGCACCATTTCATCGAGCTCGGCATCGCTGCGCACGGGGGGCTTGCCGGGTCTGCGGGGCCGGAATGACTGCCCCATCTCACGCCTCCCGTTGATCGGCGGCGGTACCCCAGAGCAGCCTGCCCCCGTCGAAGATCATGGCGAGCCGCCCCTCTTCGGACAGGAAGGCGAGGATGGAGCGGATGGTGTTTCCCACGAGCACGTACTGGTTCGGGTCGAGAACGATGCCATACTCCCCGCAGACGCGTTCCAGCACGGTTTCGAAGGAGGCCGGCGCATCCGTGCAGCAGGACTCCACAAAGGAAACGGTCTGTCGCACGCGCTGCTCGTTGGCTTCTATCAGCGGGAGAATCTCCGGGGACGGCGCGCCGTGGCTCGGAACGTAGATGGCAGCCTCCAGTTCCCGGAGCCGCTGGAGCGACGCAAGGTGCTCCCGGATGTCGTAGAGGTAGAATATGGGATACTTGGCGAGGATTGTCTCCGGAAACAGGCTGTCGGCGGCGAAGAGGACGCCGTCCGGGGTACGGATGCCGATCATGCCGAAAAAGTGGCCGGCCAGCGGGACCGCCTCCAGCCCCGTGTCAAGGATAGGGCCGATGGCCTCGATGATGTCGGTGACCGTGGACGGCTTGGCCATGAGGAACTTGTTGCGTAGCGCCTTCACGGGATAGCCGCCGTAAAGAAAAGACGGCTCGAGGATGGGGTTGGCGATGAAGGCCGCCTCCGGGACCGTGGCGGCGACGCGGCAGCCGGTCTTTTTCTGGAGAAAGGCATTGCCGCCGATATGGTCGGCATTGGAGTGGGTGTTGACGATGAGGTCAAGGGTCCACCCCTGGCCGTTCAGGAGCTTCAGGATCTGACGTCCCGCCTCCTCGTCATTGCCGCTGTCGATGAGCACGGCCCGTCCGTTGCGCACATACACGCCGATGGCGGCCGGTGCGGGGATGAGCCAGGTATTGCCTGCCAAGTGTCGAAGGGTGAGAGAAGCCATAGCTCTACCTCGCTGAAGGGAAGTGGGACGGAGGGTGCGCCCCGTCTTGCATAATCGGCAAAACCAATCATACTTCACGTGGATGGGGAGGCACACTCGGAACGGAAAAGGAGGCACCCATGAAACGTCTGCTGCTGTTCGCCTGCCTGGCAACGCTCGTGACCGCCGGCGAATGCCGGGCCGGTTTTCTCGATGAACTGACGCAACGGGCCGCGCCGCTGCTGCAGGGTTCAGCCCTCGACGACGCCACGGTGGTCAAGGGCCTGAAGGAGGCACTGGCCACGGGCACGGAACGGGCAGTGAACGCCGTGGCAAAGCCCGACGGCTATTTCGGCAACCAGTTGGTCAAGATCCTCCTGCCGGAAAAGATCCGCACGGCAGCCGACGTCCTCGGCACCCTCGGGTACCGCAAGCAGGTGGACGAATTCGTCCTGAGCATGAACCGGGCGGCCGAGAAGGCAGCGCCAAAGGCCGCAGGGCTCTTCGGCGATGCGGTTCGGCAGATGACCTTTGACGATGCCAAGAAGATCCTCAACGGCGGAGACCGGGCAGCCACCACGTTCCTGGAAGGGAAGACCCGTTCCAAGCTGTTCGAAGAGTTCAAGCCGGTCATAGCCAAGAGCATGTCCGAGGTGGGAACCACCCGGGCGTACCAGGAGATGATCGGCAAGTACGAGGCCCTTCCCCTGGCGGCCCTGGCGGGCGGGACATCCCTTGACCTGGACACCTATGTGACCGACAAGGCCCTCGACGGCCTCTTCACCATGCTGGGCCAAGAGGAGAAAAAAATCCGGACCAACCCCGCGGCCCGCACCACGGAACTGCTGAAGACCGTGTTCGGCTCCAAGTAGGGGGGGCGGATGCCCCGTTTTACTCTTTGCCGTCCCCTGTGCCGCCGTCCCCCGGCGCAGGGGCGAGCCCCTTTATCCGCGGGAGGGAAAGACCGAAGCGCATGGCGAGCAGACGCAGAACCAGGGTGACCGCCAGACAGGTGAAGAGCTGGACCTGCTCTGGCGCGCCGGCGGCCCGGGCCGCCACGAAGCATGCGCCACCGAGGATGGCGGCGCTGGCATAGAAGTCGGTGCGGAGCACGGCGGGAATCTCCATCACCAGGATGTCCCGCACCACGCCGCCGCCGGTGGCGGTCATGGCCGCCATCATGACGATGCCGAAGCCACCGAGCCCACCCGCGGCCCCCTTCTGGGCACCGATGGCGGCAAAGACGCCCAGGCCAACGGCATCGGCCACCATGACCCAGTCCCAGATCGGGGCAAGCCGACCAGCGGCCAGGAAGACCAGAAGCCCGCCGGCCACGCAGATGGCCAGATAGGATTCATTGCGAAAGACCATGGGCGGCGTGGTCCCCAGGAGCAGATCGCGGATCATGCCGCCCCCCACCCCGGTGGCAACCGCCAGCACAAGAACTCCAAGAAGGTCCAACTCGTATTTGATCGCCCTGAATGCCCCTGACAGGGCGAAAACGAACGTCCCGAAGACGTCCAGCGCAGTAATCATGATCCGGTTCCACCCTCAGCAGCAGACATCGCCCGATTCCCGTCTGAAAACGAGTCCCTCTCCCTGCTCATTGGTAATGTAGTCAAGTATCTGGTCGTCCAGGAGGGAGCGGAAATTGCTGGTCACCGCCACCTCGATGCCATTCAGAACCATCCGCGCGTCGTTATCAGCCGGTTCATCCAGAACCAGTCCCAAGCGGGGACCGCCTCAACCAAACCCCTCAAAGACAACACGCAGAATCTTTCCGGGGTGCTCCCCCACAATCGGCGCGAGAACCGCTTTTGCCGCATCAGTGATCGTCATGTCATGCTCTCCTTTCGTCGTTGAGCAGATCCGCTATCTGCTCGATCTTATCGCCCTTGTCGCTACCCCCATGGGAGCCGTCCGCGTCGGCGCGGCAGACCTCCAGCAACAACGGCAACAGAGGATGCTCCAGGAAACGGCGCTGGTTACGGGTGAGTCGCACGTCCGGCGTCAGGTTCCAGGAGAAATGGAAGGTATGGTGCCTGACCAGCCAGACCACGTCCGCGGCCAGTTCCGGGAGTCCCAACCGCTCCATGACTGCCGGCACCATGGCTGCGCCGCGCTCGGCATGACCCCAGGCGCGCCAGCGTCCGCTGATGAACTCGGTGGTCTCCGCCTTGCCGATATCGTGCAGGAGCACCCCCCAGAAGACCCGCGAATCAGCCCCGCCGTCTACGGCCGACAGAGCAAGCATCGTATGGACGAAAGCGTCGCCCTCGGCGTGATAGACCTCGGGCTGGGGTACGCCCCGCAGCCGCGCGACCTCCGGGAGGCGCCGGTCGAAGCTTCCGTCGGCAAGCCAGCGGTCGACGAGCTCACGGCAGTGACGGGCGGTCTCCGGGACCGTCTCGCCCCCCTGTGCAGTTCCGTTGCTCATCGGACGCGGTTCACCAGCTCGGCGAAGGTTGTTGCGAGAACGTTCACCTCATTGGCGATCCGTTCGTCGGGGGCCCCCACGGCCACGGGGCCGTAATGCCCGGCCGAGGTGAGCCCCTGGACGATACAGCCGTGAATCAGGAATGCCTTGAGGATATCAAGGACCACCGTGTCGCCCCCGCCGCCAATCATCCCTTCCGAAGTGAACGCGGCAGCGGCCCTGCCGTCGAGCTTCCTGAAGTACTTGACGCTCTCGTCGATGAACTTTTTCACTGGCCAGGCCATGGTGCCGAAGTAGTTGGGAGAGCCGACGATGAAGCCGTCATAGGAGGGAAGCGTGTCGATATCGACCTCCTCGACCTTTATCAACTCAACGGCCAGATCTCTGGTCACGAGGCTGTCGGCGATCATACGGGCCATTTTTTCGGTATTGCCGCTACGCGAGTAATAGGTCACGAGTACTTTTTTCACTGGTCTCTCCTGTTGCTGGTGTCGTGTCGGCTGCTATCCGCCGGGGGCGGCGCAACGGGCCCGCCCTCCACCGCCGGTGCCTCGAAAAGCCGCGAGGCTGCGGCGAGTTGCTCCGGCGTGCCAAGCAGCAATACGATGTCCCCCTCCTGCAGGACCCAGACCGGGTCGGGATTGGGCGTCACCTCGTCCCCCCGCTTGATCACCAGGAGCGTGGCGCCCGACCTGGTTCGCAGGGTCCCTTGCCGCAGGCTTTCACCCTCGATGGGGGCTCCCTTCTTCACGCGGAAGGTAGCGATCTCCGCGCCGGATAGGTACCCGGCGATCCCTACGGCGTGGCTGTGACGGCGACTCATGGTGCGGAACATGTCGTAGGAACCCCGCCGAATTTCTCCCACGCACTGATCGATCTGGTCCTGGGGGATGAGGAAGTTGCGCAGAACCCGGGAGAATATCTCGATGGACGTCTCGAACTCCTCAGGCACAACCTCGTTGGCGCCCAGCTTGTACAGGGGCTCCATCTCGGCAATGTAGCGGGTCCGGACGATGATGTGGATGGTGGGGCTCATCTGCCGCGCCAGGGCCACGACCCGGCGGCTGGCGGCCGCATCGGAAATGGCGATGACGATGCTGCGCGCGCGCTCCACGGCTGAGTGGGTGAGAACCTCGGGCCGGGTGGCGTCGCCGAACATGATGCGGGTTCCCTTGCTCTTCTCCGTGGAGACCGTGAAGGGATTGGTTTCGATCACCACATGGGGGATTTTCTGGACCTTCAGCACCCGGGAAAGATTCCTGCCGTTGACGCCGTAGCCGACCACGATTACATGATCCGTCAGGGAAAGCTTCTTCTCTTTCCCCCGAAGCACGCCCCGGCCCCGGGTCAAGGGTGTCGGCAAAACCCCCACCAGATAACTCGCCACCGGCGCACCCACCTTGAGGCAAAGCGGAGTGAGAGCCATGGTGGCTACCGATGCAGCCAGAAATACCTGGTACATATCCTTGGAGAGGAGACCGTACTGCATGCCGGTCTGGGAAAGAATGAAGGAGAATTCGCCGATCTGGGCCAGGGCCAGCGCGGTGACGATGCCGACCCGGGCCGGGATGCCGAGGGCCATGGCCGCTCCGCCCGTGACCAGAAACTTCACCACCAGGATAGTCAGAACGAGGGAGGCCACCAGGACCGGCTGCCGAACCAGGACGGACAGATCGAGCAGCATGCCCACGGAGATGAAGAACAGGCTCATGAAGGCATCGCGGAACGGGATGATATCACCCAGGGCCTGGTGACTGTACTCCGATTCGGAGATGGCTAGGCCGGCGATGAATGCCCCCAGGGCCAGCGACAGTCCTACCTGGGCCGTGAGCCAGGCCGTACCGAAGCCGATAAAGATAATGGTGAGGATAAAGAGTTCGCGGCTGCGGCTCTTGACTACCTGTTCGAAAATCCAGGGGACCAGGAACCGGGAGCCGAAATGGGCCACCACTACCACGGCCACCGCCTTGAGAGATACCAGGAGTATCCCCGTCCAACCGTTGCCCGCCCCGGCAAGAAACGGGGTGAAGAGCATGAGGGGGACCACGCAGAGGTCCTGAAAAATCAGGATGCCGAGCGCCACCTTACCGTGGGGGGCGTCCATCTCCCCCTTGTCCATGAGCAGCTTCATGAGGATGGCGGTACTGGAGAGGGCCACCAGGAAGCCGAAGAAGGTGGCCTGGGAGGGCGGTATGCCGAAGGCGAACGCCAAGGCCGCCACGATGGCGATGGTTACCCCTACCTGCATCCCCCCGCCCCAGAAGACGAGGTGCTTGATCCGCATCAGCTCCTTGAGCGAGAATTCGATGCCGATGGTAAAAAGCAGGAGCACCACCCCGATTTCGGCCATCTGCTCCACCTGGTGGGTATTCTTGATGAGCCCCAGAGCAGAGGGGCCGGCCAGGATGCCGGTGGCGAGAAAACCGATAATCGAGGGGAACATGAGCCGGCGCAGGAGCACCACCGTAAAGACCGCCAGCCCGAAAAGTATTTCCATGTCACGCAGTATCTGAAATTCCACAAAAGCCTCTGTTGAACATTGAAGCGTGCCATTTTGCACAGGAAGCTAGGCCGTCTGGATGATGGAGCCCGGCGGTCAGGGCGCCGTTTCGGTTTCTTTCGCTCTCAACGAATCGCGGAATGGCAACGAATCAAGCGCCTCGACCGGGGGTCACGACGGCGTCTCGAACATGGCTCGTATCTCGTCGATACGCTCGCGGTCGGCCAGGAGGTGCACCGTGTCCCCCGCCTCAATGAGTGTTCCGCCACCGGGGACAACGAACTCCCCTCGTCTCTGGATCAGGACGATAAGCGATCCCGCCGGGAGGTGGAGATCGACGATCTGGCGATTCACGGCTAACGAAACGGGCGAAATCTCAATTTCGACCAACTCTCCTTTACCCTCGTCGGACGCCTCGAACTCGAAAGGACGCCGGCGTTTGGCGAGCATTGGTGCATCCAGGCCAAGCCAGCGGGCGGCCAGGGGGATCGTGGACCCCTGGAGAAGCGCCGAGGAACAGACAATAAAAAAGACAACGTTGAAGATCATCTCCGCCTTGCCAACACCGGCCATCAGCGGAAAAGTGGCAAGCACGATCGGGACCGCTCCGCGCAAGCCGACCCACGAGATCATCGTCTTTTCCCGAACGGTCATGGGGGTAAAGAGAAGCGTCGCAAAAACGCTGACGGGCCGGGCCACCAGCATGAGAAACGCAGCCGTACACAGCCCCACGAGTGTCACAGGAACGAGATGAGAGGGAAAAACCTGCAGGCCGAGAATCAGAAACATGGTAATCTGCATCAGCCAGGCAAGACCGTCGTGGAACCGGACCAAGCTCTTTTTCTGCACAAAGGAGCTGTTCCCCATGACCAGCCCCGCAGCGTAGACCGCAAGAAAGCCGTTTCCTTTCAGCAGGACGGTGCCGCTGTAAATCAGAAGCACCAGGGTCAGGGTGAGCACCGAGTAGAGACCTTCGTACTCCAGGCGAAGCCGGTTGATCAGAAGAACTCCCCCCTTGCCCAGGAGATAACCCGCAGCCCCGCCGACCACCATTTGCCACAGGACCAGCAGGGGGAGATGGTAGAGCTTGGCTCCGGGATCCACAAGCAGGGAAATAATGGCAACGGTCAGGAAGACCGCCATGGGATCGTTGCTGCCCGACTCCAGTTCGAGAAGCGGTTTCAGCTCACCGCTGAGACTCACGTTGCGAGAACGGAGCACCGAAAACACAGCAGCAGCATCGGTGGAGGAGACAATGGCCCCCACCAGCAGCCCCTCGAGCAACGAAAAGTCAAGGACCGCATGAACAAACCAGCCGACCAGCAATGCCGTAACGAACACTCCCAGGGTAGAGAGGATCAATGCCCGGCCCAGCACCGGCCGGACTGATCGCCAGTTGGTGTCGAGTCCTCCGGCAAAAAGGATATAGGCCAGAGCAACAATGCCAAGTGACTGGACGAGGACCGGATTGTCGAACTGAAAGCCGCCCGGTCCGTCGGAACCGGCCAGCATCCCCACCAGGAGGAAGAGAAGAAGTGCCGGAACTCCCAGGCGGCTCGATACCTTGCTGGCGAGGATGCTCACCAGCAACAGAAGGGAAACACCTAAAAGTAGATATTCGAATGGGGTCATTGGCAACGAAATCCCCGCGTGGAAGGTGCGATATCACGACTGGCCACGGGCCCGTCACAATCAGAGATACTGCTTCAGCCCGCGACGCTCCAGTTCTTCCACTATCTTCCTGACATCCTGGGCCCCATCCCTGGCGCAGACCATCAGGGCATCGGGGGTGTCGACGACAACCAGGTCTCTGACGCCCACCAGTGCCACGAGTTTTTCACCGCGCACCACACAGCCAGCCGAGTCAACACTGATGACGGTCTCGCCGGCGAGGCGGACGGTACCGTCGCCGTCGGGGGCAATCAAGCCGGGCAGCGCGCTCCAGCTGCCCACATCGCTCCAGCCGAAGGAGGCGGGTAGCACCAGCACGTTGTCAGCCTTCTCCATGACGCCGTAGTCGATGGACTGGCCGGAAACCATGGCGTAGACGGCCTCAATCTGGGGAGCGAGGTCGGCCGGTTCCCAGATGTCGGCATCGAAGGCAATGCCGGCAAAGGCGCGGGCCAGATCGGGCATGTGGTTGGCGATCCGGTCGAGGATCACGTCGGCGCGCCACATGAACATGCCGCTGTTCCAGTAGAACCCGCCGGCGGCCAGGTACTGGGCCGCAGTGGCCGCATCGGGTTTTTCCACGAAACGTTTGACCGGGTATGGACCGTCTCCCCGCAGGTGCCGGTCGGCCTCGATATAGCCGTAGCCGGTTTCGGGCCGGTCCGGAAGGATGCCGAAGGTGACCAGCCAGCCGTTCATGGCCGGCTCGCGCCCCCGCTGGAGAGCGGCACAGAAGGCATCCTCGTCGGCAATGTAGTGGTCGGCCGGCAGCACCGCCATGACCGCTTCCGGATCGTGGCGGGCGATGAGGGTGGCGGCCAGAGAAATGGCCGGCGCCGTATTGCGCCCCATGGGCTCCTCGATCACATCGATGCGTATTCCTCTCAGGTACTCCAGCTGGCGCCGGGTTTCGTCCGCCTGCAGATGGTTGGTGACCACCAGGATACGCTTGGGATTGAGGGGGATTACCCGCTCCACGGTCCGTTGCAGCATGGACTTCCCGCCAAAGACCGACATGAGCTGTTTGGGGTGGGCCTTGCGCGACAGGGGCCAGAAACGGGTGCCGGAGCCGCCGGCGAGGATGACGACGTACATGGGGAGCCCTCCGGGAGATTCAAGCTGACGACGAAGACGCAGGAATGAGGTGAAGCCGGGGTTAGCCGGGCCCTTCATCCCTGCGTCTGACGGGGAAAAACCTGTTAATCCAGCGGCTGGTAGCCGACTTCGAGTACGGTGAAGACCGCTTCGCCAGCCGGACGGCGGACGTGAACCTCGTCTCCCTCTCGGCGACCGAGCAGTGACTTGCCCATGGGGGAGTCGAGACTGATGTGCCCTTTGGCGGCATCGGTCTCGTCCGGGCCGACAACCCGGTAGACGACCTCGTCGCCCTCCTCGTTTTCGAGCCGCACCCAGGCACCGAAAAAAACCTTGTCGGTAGCAGGGGGCGGAGCGTCAACAACCGTGAGGGCATCGAGCCGCTGAGTAAGGAAGCGGATGCGGCGGTCGATCTCCCGCAGCCGCTTCTTACCGTAAATGTACTCGGCGTTTTCAGATCGATCACCCTCGGCGGCCGCATCGGCAACACCTTGGGTGACCCGGGGGCGCTCCTCCTTCCAGAGCCAGGTCAGCTCGGTCCGGAGTTTTTTCGCCCCCTCGGGAGTGATGTAGTTGGAATGACCTGCCATCCGACCTACTTCTTGTCGTCGAGCTGGGCCTTGAGAATGTCGCCGAACGTTCCCATGGAATCCTTGGTCTGCGCCGCGCCCTTACCGCGGAATTCGGCAATGCTCCGCTCCTCTTCCTCTGCCGCTCGCTTGGTGGCGGCCAGCGCAAGGGAAAGACGGCGGCTCTCGCGGTCTACACCCTCGACCGTTACCTCAACGGCGTCACCCTCCTTGAGCACCTCCCGGGGATGGGCTATCCGCTTGCCGGCACCGAGCTTGGAGATGTGGATGAGTCCGTCGATGCCCGGGGCAAGAGTTACAAAAGCGCCGAACGGAGCGAGCCGCGCCACGGTTCCCGTGTGGTAGGACCCTTCCGGGAAGCGCTCGGCAATCCCCTCCCAGGGGTCGGCCTGAACATCGCGGAGGCTGAGAGATATCTTGTTGTTCTCCCAGTCGATCCGCTTCACCAGGGCGGTCACCTGCTCACCCACGGACAGGACGTCGCCGATCTCCTTCACCCGGCTCCAACCGGCCTCGGAAATGGGAATGAGCCCCTCAACACCGCCGATGTCGACGAACGCGCCGAAAGGCATGAGACGGGTCACGGTGCCGGTTAGGGTCGTGCCCTCCTTGAGAGTATCCTTCAACGCCTCGCGCTTCTGCCGCTCTTCCTCCTCAAGGATCGCGCGGTGGGAAAGGACGATGTTGCGTCCGCGCTCGGCGAATTCCACCACCTTGAACAGGAGCTGGCGTCCCACGAATTCGGCCGGATTGGCCGCCCGGCGGAGCGAAATCTGCGAATAGGGGCAGAAAGCGCGGACGGTACCGCCGACCTTGATCTCGAAGCCCCCCTTGATCTCCTTCTCGACGTTCCCCTCCACGGGGATGCCGGCACGATAGGCGTCCTCCAGGGCGGACAGGCCCGCCTGCCCCGTGCCGACCTTGGTGGTGAAGCGCATCTCGTTCCGCTCAACCTTCACGAACCAGACCGGGATGGTGTCCCCTTCGGCGACCGTCAGATTGCCGTCCTTGTCCAGGAGCTCCTTGCGCTCCATGACCCCTTCACCCTTGCTGCCGATATCGAGGAAGACCCACTCGGCGCCGATCTTGAGCACCCGTGCGTCCACCTTTGAGCCTGGCCGCAGCCGCTCGGTCCTGCGATTGCTCTTTTCGAAGAGCTCGGCGAAGCTCTCCTCCTCGGCCGGCTCGTTTACGTTGTTTTCGTTGTCGATCATCGTTGTCTCCGTTGCGAAAAAGTTTCGGCTGTTTCGGCAAGTTGGGGCCGGTACAGCCGCACCAAGAGAAAGTAGTCGAAAGGGAGTGATTAGTCAAGCTTCTGGAGCCTCTGTCGCTTGCGAAACTCCCATGGCGGCACGGGGTTGTGATCCTGCCAGAGCCCGAGCCGTTGCCGGCGCGCGTCCTCTTCGGCCTCGCGGTACTCGGACACGTGGGGCCTCCGCAGGTACTGGACATAGGCCCAGGCATAACCCCGACGCACCATCTCCAGATTCACGTTCACCCCATCCACCTCGATAGTCCCCACCTGGCGATTATAGGTCGTGTCGCCGGTCAGGAGAACCTTCACCTCCTTGCCGAGCACGAGAGAGCTCAGCTCGTCGGCCGCTTCCTGTCCGTACGGCTGCCCCTGTTTCCGTTTTTTCGGAGTTTCGGGCGTATCAATGCCGTAGAGTCTGCAGGGGTAAGGCTTGCCGCCCCCTGCCGGGGCGATGACCACCGTGTCGCCGTCCTTCACCGTGATAACCCGGTCCCCGGCGGGGGGGACGGAGGATTTCAGCGGTCCTGGAGACCGCTCGGGGGTAAGCAGGTAGAGCGCCAGGATGAGCCCCATAAGCAGGAGCGTCACCCCGAGCCAGAGCGTGTTCTTCATTCGTCAGCCTCCTGCGCAAAGGGGCCGGCCCCCCAAAGGAAGACCGGCCCCCGCACATCAAACAAGGGAATGTCCGCGGATCAGGCGGTGCAGCCGCAGCTCCGGCTGCACCGGGCACCCGGCATGTGAATGGCCTTGATGAAGGTGGCGTCGGTTGCGGCGCGCACCTCCTCAAGCACTTGGGGAGGTACAGCCGAATCAAGGGAAAGGATGACCATGGCTTCCCCTTTCTTTTCGCTGCGTCCCAGGTTCATGGAGGCAATATTGATCTCATGTTGTCCCATGATTGTGCCGATCTTGCCGATCATACCCGGCCGGTCGGCGTAGTGGAGCAGCAGCATGTGCTCCTCGGGCGCAAAGTCCATGGAGTAGTCGCGCAGCCGTACGATGCGGGGCAGCCCCTCGAAAAGGGTGCCCGAGATGGTGCGGCGCTTGCCCCCCTCTCCTTCCACCACGATCGTGATGAGGTTGGAGAAGGCGTCGGCATGAGTCGTCTTGGACTCCTCCACCACAATGCCCATCCCTTCGGCGATGAGAGAAGCGTTCACCATGTTCACGTCCTGGTCGACCATCCGGTTAAGGATCGACGCCAGGCCGCAGACGGTAAGCGGGGTGCAGTCGTAGTGGGCGATGGAGCCCGAGAAGCCGAAGACGATCTTCGAGATATTGGCGTCCAGCAACTGAATGCCGAATTCGCACAGGGTGTTCATGAGGTTGAGGAACGGCCGCATCTGGTCCATGAGTGCCAAGTCGAAGCGCGGAATGTTCACGGCGTTCTCCAGGGGCTGGTCGTCCAGGTAGTTGAGAATCTCGCGGGATACGTCCACAGCCACGTTCACCTGGGCCTCAAAGGTATTTGCCCCCAGATGCGGCGTCACCACGACCCTCTCGTGGCCGATGAGCTTCTTCAGATACTCGCTCTTGGGGGGCTCCTCGCTGAACACGTCCACAGCGGCTCCGGCCACCTTGCCCGACTCCAGATACTTCAGCAGGGCCGCCTCTTCGATGATGCCGCCCCGGGCGGCGTTCACGATGATGACGCCGTCCTTCATCATAGCCAGCTCACGCTCGCCGATCATGTTGCGAGTCTCGTCGGTGAGAGGGGTGTGGACGGTGATGATGTCGCAGTTCTTGTAAATCTCGTCGTGGGAGACCAGCTTGACCCCCAGGTCATGGGCCCGCTTCACGGCGATGTAGGGATCGCAGGCGAGCACGTCGCACTCGAAGGCCTTGAGCCGCGTGGCTACCCGGCCGCCGACCTTGCCGAGGCCGATGACGCCGGCCGTCTTACCCTTGAGCTCGTAGCCGGTGAACGGAGCCCGCTTCCACTCGCCGCTCTTCAGGCTGCCGTTGGCGCGGGTCACGTTGCGGCAGAAGGAGAGCAGCAGCGCCATGGCATGCTCGGCCGCGCTGTTGGTATTGCCGAAAGGAGCGTTCACCACGATGACGCCGCGGGAACTTGCGTAGTCAACGTCAACGTTGTCGATGCCCACGCCCGCCCGGGCCACGAGCCTCAGCTTTTTCCCCGCGTCCAGAAGCTCCCGATTCACGGTGGTGCCGCTGCGGGTGATGATGACGTCGTAATCGCCGATTATTGCGAGGAGTTCCTCCTTCTTGAGGCCGAGCTTCACATCGAGCTCAACACGCGGATCCTGGGCAAGAAGTGCCAATCCTTCTTGAGCCACCTCGTCAGTAACGATGATTTTCATTGATGATCCCCTGTGGTGTGGAATGGTAATGAGTAGCCGGTATAACCCGATGGCAAGAAAGTGCTTTGCGAGGCTGCGGAGAAGCGCTAATAATAGACCCCCCGATTGAAAATTGCAAGACCGGCGAACCCTCCTGCCGGTATACGAGGGGGGAGCGTTCCCGCGGGAAGGACCCATGACTGGACACCAGCCCTTTCACATTGTGCTCGTGGAGCCGGAAATCCCACCCAACACCGGCAACATTGCCCGCCTTTGCGGGGCCACCGGCACCGTACTCCACCTGGTCGGAAAACTTGGCTTTTCTACCGATGACCGGTACCTGAAGAGAGCCGGCCTCGACTACTGGAGCGAGGTGGATATCCGCTACTGGGAGAGCCTCGACCAACTGCGGCAGGCCTGGCCCGACGCGCGCTTCTTCTATACGAGCAAGAAGGCGGCGCGCTGTTACGTGGATGCCGGCTTTCGCGAGGGCGACTTCATCGTCTTCGGCAAGGAAACCGTTGGACTGCCCGAAGACCTGCTCCGGGCCAACGAGGAGCACTGCGTGAGGATACCGATCTTCGGCAAGGTGCGGAGCCTCAACCTCTCAACCGCCGCGGGGATCGTCCTGTACGAAGCCCTGCGCCAGACCGGACGCCTTGCCGACCGGGCGGGTGAAAACGGAGAGTGATGTCGATGATCAAGGCCGGAATCACGTTCATGGTGCTGGCTCTCGTCTTCTACACCTACGCGGTCTTCAGCGGCAGGAAAGAGGGACTCCACGCCAAGCATCTGCTGGTCTTCGGCGCGGGGCTGCTGTTCGACTACCTGGGAACCCATCAGATGAGCCTCTACGCCAGGACCTTCGGCAAGGCCCCCGAATGGCACAACCTTACCGGCATCCTGTCCCTTGCGGGTATGGCCTTTCACTTTTTACTGGCTCTCGCGGCGGCGTTCGCCCGCAAGACCGAGCGGATCAACCACACCTTTCACCGGGTGAGTCTCACCATCTACACCCTCTGGTGCATCGCCTTCGCCAGCGGAGCCATCGCCGGAATGCTGAAGGCGGCTAAACACTAGCCCGACCGCGCCAGATACTCCCGCACGAACGCCACGACCCGGGCTGCGTCCTCTCCCGGAGGCAGGGTCGCCGCCATCTGTTCCACGTAGTTTCGCTCCACCACCAGCCGCCGCGACACAGCGAAATTCAGGTCGAATACCCATGAAAGTTGAAGGAGCTTGAAGTCGCTCAGGGTCTTCAGGGTCGCCAGGTTGACCAGTTCTCCCCGCATGACCGTTTCCACCACCCCGGGGGTACAGACCGGCAGATCCGGAAACCCCAGCCCCACTGCCGAAGCCTGTTCCTCCGGGGGCAGACCGTAGAATTCGAGGAACACCCGCCAGATATCCAGTTTATCCGCGTCGCGCACCAGGTGCAGCAGCCGGCGGGCCGGGCCGTCAATGGCATCGGGAATCCGGAACACGTTGTGGAGCGCCACGCCGCCGAGGATCATCCGCCGCTCCTCCGGCGCCAGGCCGTCGAGCACTCCCTCCCCCGTCAGCACGCGGACGCCGAGGGTCCCATGGTTTTCCGACTCGCTGTCCCTGAAGGTGCCATAGCAACGGTACTGTTCGAACCGCCCCACATCGTGCAGCAGGGCAACCACCCCGGCCAGGCGCCGTTCACCCGGATCGAGCCCCAGGTCAAGCGTCAGGATATCCATGAAGGCGCAGACCTGCTCCGTGTGCTCCTCTTTCAGGCGGATGTTTCGGTTGTCTTCTTCGCGTGAGGTGTAAAAGGAGCGGCAGTAGCCGAGGAACCACTTTTTGAGGGAAGCAAGCCCCTCCTCGTCCAAGGTGGTTATGATGAAGGGGTCAGCGGACATCGGGCAATGCCACGCGGATGCCGAGGCCGATGAAGGTAACGCCGGCCAGGGCCTGGAGCCGTCCGGCAACGGCAGGCCGACGTCGGAGCCAGTCCCCGATGAGCCCCGCAAAAAGGGCCACGGAGCCAAAGATGATGATGGTGACGACCATGAAGATGATGCCGAGCCCCATGAGCTGAAAGCCTGGAGTGGCCGACGCGGGGGACACGAACTGGGGCAGGAACGCGAGAAAAAAGAGGGTTACCTTGGGATTGAGGATGTTTGCCACGATGCTCTGGCGGTAGATGACCCCCAAGGCGTCGAAGCCGGCCGGCTCGCCCACCAGGGATGCCCCCCGGTTCCGCAGCGCCCCGATGCCGATGTAGACCAGATAACAGGCCCCGGCAAGCTTGATCAGGGTGAATGCCACGTCGGAGGACCGAATGAGGGCCGACACCCCCACTGCCGCCAGGGTCGTGTGGAAGATACAGCCGGTGCTGAAACCGGCCGCGGCAGCCAAGCCGGCCATCCGCCCCTGGCTTACTCCCCGGGTGAGAACCTGGATGATATCGGGCCCCGGCGCAACGGTGACGAGGACAACGGAAACAAGGAACACACTGAGATTTGTCATGGTCTGCTCCGGAGCAGCAACGGAAAAAGGGGGGGCTTTTGCCCCCCCTTCACGCCGCTGGCTGCGGGATACTAATCGTCGAAATTTCCTTCAGCGCCCTTGTCACCCACAATTGATTTCGCCCGCTCGATGATCCGGGCTTCGGTCCAGAGGGCCGGATCATCTATACGGCTTCCCTTTGCCCCCACGTCGTAGGAACCGGCCGAGAGAATCGCCTCTATGGCGTAAGGTGCCGTGTCCCGGGCATTGAGCACCTCGGTCATCATCTTGTAGGCGAACTCTTCCACCCCCTTGGCCATCCGCTCGCGGATCTCCCTAGGCTGCGCCAGCAGTTTGTTCTCAAAGGGAAGGTTCAGGTTCTTGTAGTCCCCCTTCTTCCAACCTTTGCCTTCGGCATGGGCCACCATCTCGGCCCACAGCTCGTCGCTCATGCCGGCATCGGACTTCTTGATGAAATTGCCGTCGGCATCAAGTTGAGCATTGCCGTAATCGTTCACCTCAAGCCCCCAGGAGATCATCTGGAGCGCGGTGGCCACGTTGGCCTTGGTGGTGGCAGTTTCATTGGCGATGGCGCGGAGGCGCTCGGAGCTGTTGCCCGAGGTGCCGTGCTGGGCACCGTTGACCCGGTAGGGCTCCAAAGCCTTATGGATCTCGGCGGTGAGCCCGACCTGGATACCGGCGTCCGACGCCTCCAGACCGTGGGTGGTGCCGTTGTTCAAGGCGATCCAGTCGGGGAAGATGCCGTGGGCATTGAGCCCCTGGATAAGGAATTTCGCCTCATCCACGGTGGAAAGGCCTGTGTTCCCCTTGATTTCACCCACCTCGGTCTCAAGGCCGGCCCAGGACGGGATGAACGGATTGATGGCCAGGTTGGCCAGCAGGTTCTGGTCGTCTGGCAGGTGAGAGGCGTCGATGGCGATGGAGGTGATCCCCGCCTCGAACATGGTCGGGATCTCCACCTTGGCGGCGTTCAGATCCTTGTCGTTCTTGATGCCGTAGTGGTCGGCATGGATAGCCACCGGCACAGTGATCCCCAGCTCGTTGCAGAGGGCGTCGACGATGCGGGCCATGTTCCAGTAATTAACGGCACAGTAGGCCTTCTGCCCCCCCTCCGACTTGGCGATTTCGATGATGAGCGGGCAGTTGGCCCGCTGGGCGGCCATCAGTGCTCCGCGAATGACGAAGTAGTTGCGGCCGTTGGCGGCCATGGCAATGGCTTTCCCCTTTGCAAGCATGGCCCGGTCCACAACCTTGCCGCTCACGATGAGGGCCTTGGAGTTGGGGAAAAGAGCCCGGATGTTGGGGGGACGGCCGACCTGCAGGGCCTTCTCGAAATCGGCGGAGTACTGAGCTGTCATAGCACCTCCCTGTTTAGTGGCATTCAAACATATTTATTATAAATAAAACAACATGTTATTAGCATGACCGGTGGGTAAAATCAAGGAACGATTGCCCCGGCGGCAACGATACTCATTTCCGGCCGATCCGGTCTTCCACGTAATCGGCGAACTCGTCCATGACCCGAGTCGGTTCTGGCGTGTTGTACTCCACGATGTTACGCAGATGAATGAATGAATCGACCTCGATGCGCGAAAAACGAAGGGCAACGCCGTTCGCGTCAGCGCGCACCACCTCGCCGGCCAGCTCCACATTCAGGGATGGCTCTCCCTCGGACAGGGAGATGACGACTTCCACCTCTTCTCCGATGGCCGGTTTCTCCCCACCGGTTTTCACGAACATGCCGTTCAGGCTCAGGTCGGCCACTTCGCCGGTAAACGAGCTTTCACCGTGGGTGACCATTGCGGAAATAGCAAAGGGAACGCGTGTGAATCGCCTTTTATCCATCTTGAACACCTCCCGGATCAGTGCCGCCGCCTCCCTGTGCGAACCGGGCCTCCTGCCGCGCAATCACTGGGGATGATTAACGTTCCGCGCCCATTTGTCAACAGCATTTTGCCCTGCTCAAACCATCAGCTCCACTTGATAGAACGACTCGCGGCGCCCTTTCACAAGCAGAATGGAGCGATTGCACCTCCGACCATCCCGCACGCGGTGGCGCACCATCCTTGCATTTGGCCCTGCTCCCCCCGTATAATGCTCTGGTTTGCAAGGAGAATGATGTGATCAAAACCACCCCGTTCCATGAATCGTTGCTCGACACCCACTTGGTGGTGGATGTCCGGACTCCCCTCGAATACGAGGAGGATCACCTCCCCGGTGCCATCAATGTCCCGCTCCTCACCAACGAGGAACGGGTGGAGATCGGCACCATCTACAAGCAGACCGGCCCCCTGGAGGCGCGCCGCCGGGGGCTGCACCTGACCGCTCACCGCTTTCCTGCCATGGTGGGGGAGATTGCCCGGGCCGCGGCAGGCCGCCCCATTCTCGTCTACTGCTGGCGCGGGGGGCTCAGGAGCAAGACCGTCGTGTCGATCCTCGACCTGGCAGGGTTCGACGCGGTCCAGCTCCAGGGAGGCCACAAGGCCTTCCGCCACCTGGTTCTGTCATCATTCGACCCCTTCACCCCCCCCGCGCCGCTGGTTGTCCTCCATGGCATGACCGGCGTGGGCAAGACGACGTTCCTCCTGCAGCTGGCACGGGCCGGTCATGCCGTGGTCGACCTCGAGGGACTCGCCCGCCACCGGGGATCGGCCTTCGGCGAACTGGGACTTCGTCAGGACATCTCCCAGAAGCGGTTCGAAACTCTCCTCTGGGATGCCTTCCGCCGATTGCCTGCCGGCTGCCCCATCCTGCTGGAGGGAGAAAGCAGGCGCATCGGCAGGCTCACTCTGCCGGGCAACCTCTACGACGTCATGCGGGGTAGTGTGAAGCTTTGGTGCGAGGCGTCGGTGGCCACCCGGGTGGCCCGCCTCACGGAAGAGTACGGCCGCCCCGAATACCGGGACGGCATGGCCGGCGCCCTGGAGCGGATCAGAAAAAAACTCGGCGGCGACAACTACGAAGCGATCAAAGGCCATCTGGACCGATGGGAAATGGAACCGTTCATGGAGGGCCTGATCCGGCATTACTATGACAAGCTCTACTACAAGACCCGCGACTGGGTGGAGGATGCCGTCATTTCCCTGGAGGATTTTTCCTCAGGAGAGCGGGAGCTGAACACGTTCCTCGCCTCGCGCAGACAGGCCGCGGTGTAGAGCCATGCTGGCCCAGAGGTTGCGCAACCTCATCCAGTCCATGGTGCTCGTCACGGGCATGGTGGGGCTTCTTCTCACCCTCGGCTGGCTCTTTGCCGGCATCTATGGCATGGCATGGGCACTACTGGTCGGAATCATCCCGCTGGTGGTGAGTCTGAGGGTCCTTCCCGCTCTCATCCTCAGGATGTACAAGGCAAAGGCCCTCTCCGTCGCCGAAGCCCCCCAACTTCACGCTATCGTTAACCAGCTTGCCCGCCGCGCCGGCCTGGCGGAGCCCCCCCGCATCCACTATATTCCCAGTTCCGCCCCCCTGGTCTTCTCAATCGGCAGCGGCAAGGGAGCCTCAGTGGCCGTAACCGACGGCCTGCTGCGGCTTCTGACCGTCCGGGAGCTTGTCGGCGTTCTGGGACACGAGGTCAGTCACATCGGCAACAGCGACACCTGGGTCATGAGCTTCGCCGACGTGGTGACCCGCGTGACCCGCCTCATCTCGCTACTGGGACAGGTACTGATCATCCTCAACCTTCCCCTGCTGATCCTGGGGGAGTGGTCTCTGCCGTGGATCCCGCTGATGCTCATGCTCTTTGCCCCCACCATCAGCGCCCTGCTCCAGCTTTCTCTCTCGCGGACCCGCGAGTTCGAGGCGGACCTCTCCGGCTCAAAGCTCACCAGTGACCCGGCGGGGCTCGCCTCGGCCCTGGCCAAGCTGGAGGAGTATCAGCAGAGAGTCCTGAAAAAAAGCCGGCTACCGGGCGTGAAGGGAATCGAGCCGTCCCTGCTCAGGACTCATCCCGTAACCGATGAACGAATCAAAAGGCTGAAAGATATTGAGCGGGAGATGTACCCGGACGAGAGCATGCTGGTCTGCCCCGAAGACGGCGGGCCGTGCGCCCCACCCCACATCGCGGAAGTGAGCCGCGTGCCGCGTCGCCACCTGAGCGGCCTGTGGCACTGAGTCCGGAATCAGTCTCACCCTCTGAAGGTGTAGTAGACGCTCAGAAAACCGAGTAGAAGCGATACGGCCGTGGCCAGGGCGCAGGCACCTGCCAGGAAGGTGTGAAAGAGATTGTCGCTGCGCCGCTCGCGATAGCCGAGAATGAAGGCCATGATGATCCCCCCCAGGATCCCCCCCCCGTGCCCCCAGTTGTCGATCCCCGGCACGATCAGCCCGAACAGGAAGAGACCGACCACCCATCCCCAGACCTCCTTGAAAACCGCCTGGCCGTAGAGCCCCCCCCTGCTCTTGCCGTAGTAGAGAAGCGAACCGATCAGTGCACAGATGGCGCACGATGCGCCGATGGTGTAACCGGTGCCGGCCAGATAGGAAACTACATAGCCGGCCACCCCGCCGAGGGTATAGATGGAAAACATTCGCCAGGTACCGTATTCGCGCGCCACCAGCGGAGCAATCTGCCGCAGGGCCATCATGTTGAAGAAGATGTGCAGCAGGCCGCCGTGGAGGTAGTTAGCCGACAGGAGCGTCCAGAACCGGCCGAACCGGTCGATGGGGACCACGCCGGTGGCCCCCAGGAGCAGCAGGCTGTTGCGCCCCGGCGACAGGGCCGAAAAGAGCCCACCCTGGCCAGGCGGACGGTTGTCGACCAGCAGCGATGCCACATACATGACGACATTGACGGCCAGAATGATGGTGATGACCCTGTCCGCATCGCCGGCGCTCCGGGTGAAGGGGTTGTTTTTCAGCCACGAACCGGGCGGGAGGTGCCGCAGTAGGGGCAGGACGGCTCATCGCGGTTGATGAGGCGGCGACAGTTGGGGCAGAGTATCGAGCGGCGCTCGGCAGTTGCCATTCATGGACCTCACTCTGGGATGGGAGCAGCAGGGGAGCAGCGCGGGTACCGGGGCCAACGCCCAAGGGGTACGAGCACGTCAGAATCGTACCGTGAAACGCCCCGATGCGCAAGGTTCGCCTGCCAAAGCCCCATCCAGGGCCAGTGCACCATGGCATGCAAATGGCCGCCGGGCGAGGCTCCACGGGCACAGCGTCTTTGACGGCTCGGGTCGATGGGTGTATTGTTGAAATGAAAGAAGATGTTCTTTGACAGATTCGGTGCCGCACGGACGACGCTGCAGATGCTGTCGCGATGCCATCCGCCAGGAGCGTGGCAACCTCTTGAAAAAGGCGAACCGGATCGTCCGCCCGTCCCCGTGGTCCCGCAAGGAGCACGTGGGCGCAGCCCGTGAACGTACGACCGACGGATTGGGATAAAGTGCCCTGATGCGGCACCGGACAAAAAAGGAAGCCCGGCCTGTGAGCCGGGCTTTTGTGTGTGGTGACTTCCCGTGAACGTTCCGGTGGATGCATTGACATCATCGCAGGCTTTTTTATAGTTGTTACTAATCGTACCCCCAGCAACTCGCGATACCGGGAGGCCATCATGAACCTGGAAATACACACCATCAAAGTCGATATTCCCCAAGACTGCAACGTTATCCTGGGGCAGACCCACTTCATCAAGACAGCCGAGGATCTGTACGAAGTCGTTGCCACCACCGTTCCCCAAGCCCGGTTCGGCATCGCCTTCACCGAGGCCTCGGGGCCGTGCCTGATCCGCACCGAGGGGAACGACGAAGAGTTGATCCGGGTCTGCGTCAGAAACCTGCAGGCCATTGGAGCCGGCCATGTCTTTTGCGTCCTGCTGAAGGAGGCCTACCCGATCAACATCCTGAACCAGATCAAGAACTGCCCCGAAGTCTGCCGGATCTTCTGTGCTACCGCCAACCCCCTCCAGGTCATCGTGGCGTCCACCTCCCAGGGGTGGGGAGTGCTGGGGGTCATCGACGGACATCCACCCAAGGGAGTGGAAACGGACGACGACCGGCAGCACCGCAGGGACTTCCTGAGGGCTATCGGCTATAAGCGTTGATGCATACTGCATGCATCACGCACCCCGCACACAAAGGGGACATGCGCTCGATGAGCGAATGTCCCCTTTGGTTTCGCGACTCCCGGAACTCGGCCGGCCCTTCTTATTTGCGCCGTGAGTTACGGTAGATGAGATACATCGTCGAGAATACCGCCAAGTCAACTCCTGCTAGGTAGAGGAAAAGGAGCCATTTCACGGGTCCACCGCCTCCCCTCGGCCATCACTTCCGCTCCCCCTCGCGGGAATGCCTCCCTGCCTAAATCGTTCCCGCGTCGCATTTCGCCTTCGCCCGGCGCTTATCGGTCAAACCCAACCCCGTCTGCAACAGATCCCGACACGATGTGCAGAACAATCAGGTGAATATAATAATAGTATAGTCCCTTCACCGACAGGGAACAATGGGGCAAGAGTCACTCGCGACGGGCGATAAAGTCGACCACAAATGTGGTAAGGGCCGGGTGGAACTGCAGAAAATCCCCCCTGAGCTCCCGGTAGCATCGAAGCAGCTCCCCTTCGCCCAAGGCAAGGGGATTCGGCCGGCCGACACGCGCCGACATCCGGCGAAGCACCCGACCGATCCCGGCAGATTCGGCGTAAGAGGGAAGCCATTCATCGAACATGGGGGGAAGCAGCTGAACCAGTCGCTCGGGCATGAGGGAAGCAAACCCAATGGCAATTGCACGGGCACGCGTGATGAAGGATTGGAGCGGCTCGGCGCGGTAGCGTTCCCATTCCGAAGCGAGAAAATGGTCGTAATAGACATCCACCAGCACCCCCCGGTAATGACCGAAGGATGGAGCAAGTCGCCGCTTGCTCCGGGTAAATGACTCATGCCCGTTGGCAAAGGAGTCGATGGCCCGGTGGAGCTCCAGCCCCAGCGTGAGCCGTGGAGGATAGCGGCCCGCCAGGGGCCCCTTGACGAAATCACCCATAAGGTTGCCGGCCATGATCTCCGGATCGTCCCCGGAGAATGCCAAGTGGGCAAGGATGTTCACGGAGCCCCGTCCACAGGGGGAAAAGCCGGCGGCACCCCAGGGGCGGCCCGAAGGCAGTCCCGGGGCGAAGTTGCGCACGTGGGCTCAGGATTGGGAGGCATGCAGGGCCTGGTCGATGTCGGCAATGATGTCGGCCACATCCTCGATGCCGACGGAAAGGCGGATGAAATCCGGCGTTACCCCGGCCGAGAGACGCTCTTCATCGGTGAGCTGCTCGTGCGTGGTGGATGCCGGGTGGATGACGAGGGACTTGGCGTCGCCGATGTTGGCAAGATGCGACAGGAGCTTCACGCTGTCGATGAACTTCTTGCCCGCCTCGAGCCCTCCCTTGACTCCGAAGCCGATGATGGCACCGGCGCCCTTGGGGAGGTACTTGCCGGCATTGTCGTGGTCCCGGTGGCTGGGCAGGCCCGGATAGTTGACCCAGGTGACCAGTGGATGCCGCTCCAGCCACTCGGCAACAGTACGCGCGTTGTCAACGTGGCGTGCCATGCGCACCGGCAAGGTCTCCAGCCCCTGGAGGAAGAGGAATGCGTTGAACGGCGCGAGGCAGGCCCCCATATCGCGCAGGAGCGTGATCCGCATCTTGAGGATGTAGGAGAGGTTCCCCAGGGCCTCCCAGTAGCGCAAACCATGGTAGGAGGGATCCGGTTCCGTGAACTCGGGGAACCGGCCGTTGTTCCAGGGAAAACGTCCGCTGTCTACCACCGCCCCCCCGATGCTCGTACCGTGGCCACCGATGAATTTGGTGAGGGAATAGACGGCGATGTCGGCCCCATGGTCAAAAGGCCTGAACAGGTACGGAGTGGTAACGGTGTTGTCCACTATGAACGGGATTCCCGCCTCATGGGCGATCCGGGCAATGGACTCGAAGTCGTCCACATTGTTTTTCGGGTTCCCTACCGATTCGGTGTAGACCAGGCGAGTGTTTTCATCCATGGCCCGACGGACGTTTTCAGGGTCAGAAGTGTCGACGAACCGGACCGATATCCCCAATCTTGGCAGAGTATAGTGGAAGAGGTTGTAGGTTCCGCCATAGAGATAGCTGGTGGAGACGATATTCTGCCCGGCGCCGGCGATGTTAAGCACCGCATACGTGATTGCCGCCTGCCCCGAGGCGAGAGCAAGCGCGCCCACTCCGCCGTCAAGTTCCGCCAGGCGCTTTTCCAGTACATCGCAGGTCGGATTCATGATCCGCGTGTAGATATTGCCGAACTCCCGGAGACCAAAGAGATTGGCCGCGTGTTCGGAGCTGCGGAACGCATAGGAAGAGGTCTGGTAAATGGGAACCGCACGCGACAGCGTCGTGGGATCCGGATCCTGGCCGGCGTGGAGTGCGAGGGTATCGAAGCCTTTTTGGATGTCGGACATGATGGAACTCTCCTCTCGTATGTGATGCTACCCTACAACAAAAGTACAGTTACCCGTCATCACATAATACATATACTATACCATACATGTCAACAAAAGAACCCTGCCTACCAATATATTTGCTTGGCTATTTTCTCCCAAAAAGCACGGTTAATTCGAGAAGCTTTTTTGCGTGCTTAGCAGTAAGCATACCCTCACTATAACGCCACGACCAGTTCCCGCGCGGTGTTCCGGGGAGATTCATCCGGCTTGACCCATCAAGTCCCATGACATCCTGAAGCGGGAAAATCGCCATATCGGCCACCGAGGCCATGCCGAGACGGATCAGCTCCCAATGGACCTCCTTACCCGTGGTGTCGGTATAGGCCAGAACTTCTCGTCGCTCCCGGGGGGAAAGGCTTTGAAACCAGCCCTGGGTGGTATCATTGTCGTGGGTGCCGGTGTAGACCACGCAGTCACGGGTGAAGTTGTGGGGCAGGTAGGGATTGCCCGGGCCGGAATCAAAGGCGAACTGGAGGATCTTCATGCCGGGGAAACGGTACCGGTCGCGCAGTTCCTCCACGGCCGGGGTAATGACTCCCAGGTCCTCGGCAATGATCGGCAGTGACCCCACCGCCCCGATAACGGCATCAAAGAGTGCCGTCCCCGGAGCGGGGACCCATTGGCCGTTCACCGCCGTCTTTTCTTTGGCCGGAACCTCCCAGCACGCCTCGAACCCTCGGAAGTGATCGACCCTGACCACATCATGGAGCGCGAACGAACCGCGGAACCGCTCGATCCACCAGCGAAATCCATCGGCGGCCATGGCATCCCAGTCATAGAGAGGGTTCCCCCATCGCTGGCCTGTCTTGCTGAAATAGTCCGGCGGGACCCCGGCTACCACGGTGGGCTTGCCCTTGTCGTCGAGCTTGAAAAGGCCCGGATTCGTCCAGACATCGGTTGAATCGAAAGCCACAAAGATGGGGATATCGCCGACAACCGCAATCCCCTTGCTGTTGGCATATTCCCTGACATGTCGCCACTGACGGGAAAACTGCCACTGGATATACTTGTGTTCGCCAATGGCCACGCCCAGCCGAACCGAATACTTTTCGAGCGCGGCCGACTCCCGGCGGGCAATCTCCTTGGGCCAGGTATTCCAGCTTTTGCCGCCGAAATGCTCCTTGAGAGCCATGAACAGCGCAGCGTCGTGAAGCCAGGGGGTAGTATCGCAAAAGTGCCAGAACTCCTGTTTACGATCCGTGTCACCGTGGGCGTGGAACCGGGCCGCAGCGGTCCGGAGCGCGCGTGACTTGAACGCATCCACAGCCGGAAAGTCCACATGATCGGCAGACACCTCCGCCACAGCCTCCTCGGGCTCCAGGTCCCCCTCATCCACGAGGGTCGCCAGGTCGATCAGCAGGGGGTTGCCAGCAAAAGCCGAATAGCAGGAATAGGGGGAATTGCCGTAGGCTGCGGGCCCCAGCGGAAGAACCTGCCAGAGGCTCTGCCCCGCCTCTTCGAGGAAATCGATGAAATGGCGGCACTCTTTCCCGAGCGATCCGATCCCCCCCGGACCCGGCAGGGAAGTCGGATGGAGCAGGATGCCGCTGCGACGTTTCTGTCTCATGAAGTCCTCACTTTCGGTAAAATCCATTTACAAATCCGGGGAGAAGACGGTATACAGAAAACAAACGGCCGGCGTCATGCCGGCCGGAAACTGCGCCACGGAAGGAACCGGCCCATCATGGAAACAATCAAGACAGCTCTCTTCGAAACCCTCGTCGACAGCGCCGTCAAAAACGATGACGGCACCTACACGTTCTCGCTTGAAGGCAAGAGCTACATCATCAACGATCCTCTCGAGATATCAAAGATAGCCCAGGACCACGGCTACATCATAATCTACTGATCCGTCACGGCACAGAGGCCAGGACCTCGTCGATGCGTTTGCCGTCCAGGGTCTCCTCTTCCATGAGAGCATCCACCAGCGCATCGAGCTTGCCGCGGTTGTTGGCAATGACGTTATCGGCCTTCTGCTCCGCTTCTTTAATGATGGCGGCGATTTCCTGATCGATGAGCCACGCCATCTGCTCGGAGAAGGTTTTTTCCTCGGCCAGCTTTCGTCCGAGAAAAGGATGCTCCTCTCCACGGCTGAAGGTCATGGCGCCGATCTTGTCGCTCATGCCCCACTGGCAGACCATCTTCTCCGCCAGATCGTTGACCATTTTGAGATCATTCTGGGCCCCGGTGGAGAGATCGCCGAACACGGCCCGCTCCGCCTGCCGGCCGCCAAGTGCCACGGACAGCCGGTTCATGAGATACGACTTCGGGTAGTGGTAGCGATCATCTTCGGGTAGTTGCTGAGTTACCCCAAGAGCCTGCCCCCGCGGAATGATGGTCACCTTGTGGACCGGGTCGGTTCCGGGCAGGAGCTTGGCCACGATCGTATGGCCTGCCTCGTGATAGGCGGTAATCCGCTTCTCCTGCTCCGTGATGAACATCTTCCGCTCTCCCCCCATGAGAACCTTGTCCTTGGCCCGCTCCATATGCTCCATGGTAACGGTCGCGGCGTTCTCCCGAGCCGCCAGGATGGCCGCCTCGTTGACGAGGTTTTCCAGATCGGCACCGGCCATGCCGGGCGTTCCCCGGGCAATGACGGCCAGATCCACATCCTTGTCGAGGGGAATCTTGCGGGTGTGAACATGAAGTATTTTCTCCCGATCCCGCCAGTCGGGACGGTCGATGACCACGTGCCGGTCGAACCTCCCGGGGCGAAGGAGCGCCGGATCAAGGACGTCGGGCCGGTTAGTGGCTGCCATGACGATCACCTCGTCATGGGAGTCGAATCCATCCATTTCGGAGAGAAGCTGATTCAGGGTCTGCTCCCGCTCGTCGTGCCCCCCGCCGAGCCCGGCGCCACGGCTGCGCCCCACCGCATCCAGCTCGTCGATGAAGATGATGCTCGGAGCCGACTTCTTGGCCGTGGCAAAGAGATCACGCACCCGTCCGGCGCCGACGCCGACGAACATCTCGATAAACTGGGACGCTGAGATGCTCAGAAAGGTAACGTCCGCCTCACCCGCCACTGCCCGGGCCAGGAGGGTCTTTCCCGTGCCCGGTGGCCCGACCAGGAGCACTCCCTTGGGCACTTTGCCGCCGATTCGCTGGAACTTTTTAGGATCACGCAAATAATCGACGATCTCTTTCAGTTCCATCTTCGGGTTCTCCATGCCGGCCACGTCGTCGAAGGTTACCTTGACCTTGGCGCTGGGAGTGTACATCTTGGCACCTGACTTGGAGAAATTTCCCATGACCGACGTGGGTCCCTGCCCCCGCATTCCCCGCATGGCCAGCCACCAGACGCCGATGATCAAAATCCACGGCAGTACATAGAGAAGCCCGCTGACAATCGGCGACGTCTCCGTCGTCACTGCGGTCACCTCGACATTTTTTGCCTGGAGGTCCGCCATGAGAGAAGGATCGTCGATGGCTGGCTTTACCGTAGAAAACTTGGCCGTCTCGCGGGCCACGGTCTTGTCGCCCGCAGGCTGGTCAACGGTTATCTTATTGCGAAAATCGCCGGCGATGGTGGTGCCCTTGATCGTTATACGCTTGATGTTACCGGCCGCCAGTTCGGCCCGGAACCGGCTGTAGGATACGACCGCGCCACCATCGACGGATTGGCGGGCAACATAGGTGTAAATCAGATTGAATATCACCAGCAGACCAAGCATCCAGAGTATCGGTTTCCAGACCGATTGCCCCATTCATCCACCTCCTGATCATGCGCTGTCCGGCTCTCGTAGGGCGAGAGCGCGCCAACGTCTGTTAATTCGTACCATACACGGCCTGTAATGCAAGATCAGCCGACTTCTCCGTACATCAGGCTGTAGAACGGGGCGCAACGCAGCAAATGGTCTCTACCGCAGCTTTTCAACAGCCGTGCAGATGGAAATGCCCCATGCCGAAGGGAGCCCCTTTCCCCACGCCAAGATACTCTCCCACCAGCAGATAGGGGATAAACTCCTCCACGTCGCTCACCGCAACGATAGCCTGACCGGCAAGCCCTCCATAGCGCCCGCGCCGGTCCGCCTCCCGCCAGTCGATCCATCGCATGGCCTGACTGGCGGGTTTCACATCGGCGCTCAGTTGCGCAAGCCATCTGAAGTCATCATTGATCTCACGGTCGCAATAGGCAGACGCAAGGGCCGATACCCGTCTCATGAGCGCCCGGGCAAATACGGAAAAAGAAAAGCTCCGCAACGGAGCACCATCCTGGATGATCCTCAGGGGGGTATTGAAGGAAAGCGCCAGGGTTTCTCCCAGGATGCGGCTTTCCACAAGTCCGGCCCCCGAGAGGATTGTGGGTTCCGCGCCTGCGCTTGTGTCCTCTCCAACCAGACAGGGGCTCCGTTCGCCGAAATACCCTGCAGACTCCACCCGCACAAGTTCGGCTATGTCACCGTTGAGGCCGAGACCCTCCAGCATCCCGACAAAAGACTTCACGAAAAGGGGGGCATGGTTAATTGCCGTCCCCACGAGGGTAAGCCCGACCTCGAACTCCGATTGATCTGCCAGAACCGGAAACGAAAAGGCAAAGGGAACCGGCGGCTTTTGATGACGCTTGACCGCGGTCGGATCGTTGCCGAGCGGTTGGAGAAACGCGCTACCATAGGCGCAACTTCCTTCCCGGCAGCGGGGGCACCCTTCACCGCCGCAACCAGAAAGACGCAGGAGCGACTCCTGAAAGTTTTCACGACACCGGTACAGGGCGTACGGATCACGTACGCTCCCCCGGATCACCCCGGAGAGCAAGAGCCTCACAAAGGTTATGTCAATGGCAGCGCCCATCTCCGCTCCTACAGCAGACCCATGTGCCGTGTGGTCAGTACTGCCAGCAATTCCGGCCCTTGTGGCCACCGCTGGCGTTGTGACGCCTGCAGACTGGCTGACGGCCCCTCATCGCAGCGCCTTTGTGCCGTACATAATTCTACGGAATTCCTTCGCAAGACTATACGCATAGGACACGGTACAATCCCGGGTACTCCGTCGGTCCGGCACCACCGTACCCTGCGGTGTACAAAAAATAGGGGCGGATTGTCAATCCGCCCCTTCCATTCATCTGTAGCAGTGTACGAAAACCACTGTGCGTCCGCTATTTGCAGAGAGACTTGAGGTACTCCCTGTTCAGCGTAGCGATGAACTTCACGTTGATCCCCTTGGGACACGCAGCCTGGCACTCGTAGTGGTTGGTACAGTTACCGAAACCGCACTCCTGCAAGGTCTCGGTCATTGCCTTGACACGACGGGTGGCTTCGGCTTTGCCCTGCGGCAGGACCGCAAGCTGCGACACCTTGGCAGAGGTGAACAGCATAGCCGACCCGTTGGGGCAGCCTGCCACGCAAGCACCACAGCCGATGCACTCGGCAGCGTCCATGGCGTAATCGGCATCGTCCTTCGGGATGAGAAGGGCATTGCCGTCGGCAACTCCGCCGGTATGGGCCGATGTGTAGCCGCCTGCTTGGATAATGGTGTCGAGGGCTCCCCGGTCAACGACCAGATCCTTGATGATCGGGAATGCGCGGGCACGCCACGGCTCGATGTAGATGGCATCGCCATTCTTGAACATCCGCATGTGGAGCTGACAAACCGTTGTCCGGTCCATGCCGCCATGTGGAATGCCGTTGATTACCTGGGAGCACATGCCGCAGATACCCTCACGGCAGTCGTGATCGAAGGCGATGGGGTCCTTCCCCTGCTTGATGAGTTCCTCGTTGACGTCGTCGAGCATTTCGAGGAACGACTGGTCGGGACTGACGTCTTTCGCCTCGTAGACCTCGAATTTCCCCGGGTCCTTCGGTCCCTTCTGGCGCCAGACATGAAGGGTAAGAGTCATATTCTTGTCGTGATGGCTCATTATTTGTAGCTCCTTATAGCAAGGTGGACGTTTTCAAACTTCAGCGGCTCCTTGTGAAGCTCGGGCTCTTTGCCGACACCCTTGAACTCCCAGGCGGCGGCATAGCAGTAGTTCTCGTCGTCCCGCTTGGCCTCGCCGTCGGGCATCTGGTGCTCGACCCGGAAGTGCCCGCCGCAGGACTCGTTGCGATGGAGGGCATCCAGCGTCATGAGCTCGGCAAACTCCAGGAAGTCGGCTACGCGGCCAGCGTTCTCAAGCTGCTGGTTGAACTCAGCACCGGAGCCGCTAACCTTCACGTTCTTCCAGAACTCCTCACGGATCTGCGGGATTACCTTGAGTGCCTCCTTGCAGCTCTCCTCGCTCCGGGCCATACCGACGTTGTTCCACATGATCTTGCCCAGTTCGCGGTGGAACTCGGTGACCGTCTTCTTGCCGTTGATCGACACGAACTTCTTGAGGTCGTTATTAACATCCTCAACCGATTTCTTGCACTCCGGATGATCCGCCTTGACTTTGCCCGGGGTAATACGGGCAAGGTAGTCGGCGATAGTGTAGGGGATGACGAAGTAGCCGTCGGCAAGCCCCTGCATGAGTGCGCTGGCGCCGAGACGGTTCGCTCCATGCACCGAGAAGTTGGCTTCACCCAGAACGAAGAGGCCCGGCACGTTGCTCATGCAGTTGTAATCGACCCAGAGACCGCCCATGGAGTAGTGCGGAGCCGGATAGATCCGCATCGGAACCTTATAGGCGTTCTCGTCGGTGATCTTCTCATACATTTCGAAGAGGTTGCCGTAACGCTCACGGATGGTGCTCTCACCAAGGCGCTGAATGGAGGAGGCGAAGTCAAGATAGACGCCACGTCCGCCCGGTCCGACGCCACGGTTGTCGTCGCACTGTTCCTTGGCGGCGCGGGACGCGATGTCACGGGGAGCAAGGTTTCCGAAGGAGGGGTACTTCCGCTCCAGGTAGTAGTCGCGGTCCTCGTCGGGAATCTGGCCCGGTGCACGGTTGTCCCCCTGCTTCTTGGGCACCCAGCAGCGGCCGTCGTTACGGAGCGACTCGGACATGAGGGTGAGCTTGGATTGCTTGTCACCATGCTGCGGAATGCAGGTCGGGTGAATCTGGGTGTAACAGGGGTTGGCGAAGAAGGCGCCTTTCTTGTGGGCCTTCCAGGCTGCGGTAACGCTGCACCCCATTGCGTTGGTGGAGAGGTAGAAGACGTTTACGTAGCCGCCGGTGCAAAGAACAACCGCATCGCCCACATGGGTGCGGATCTCGCCGGTGACCAGATCGCGAATCGTGATCCCTTTGGCCTCGCCGTCTACAACAACAAGATCAAGCATTTCGGTGCGAGGGAACATCTTGACGGTACCGGCCTTGATCTGGCGAGCAAGAGCGGAATAGGCGCCCAGCAGCAGCTGTTGCCCCGTCTGCCCCCGGGCATAGAAGGTACGGGAAACCTGGGCGCCGCCAAAGGAGCGGTTGTCCAGGTAGCCGGCATAGTCACGGGCAAAGGGTACACCCTGAGCTACGCACTGATCGATGATATTATTGGACACCTGAGCGAGGCGCCAGACATCGGCTTCACGGGCGCGGAAGTCGCCGCCCTTGATGGTGTCATAGAAGAGACGGTAGATGCTGTCGCCGTCGTTCGGGTAGTTCTTGGCTGCGTTGATACCGCCCTGGGCGGCAATGGAGTGCGCGCGCCGCGGGCTGTCCTGATAACAGAACGCCTCAACGTTGTAACCGAGTTCACCCAGCGATGCAGCGGCTGCACCACCGGCAAGACCGGTTCCGACGACGAGAATCTTGTACTTGCGCTTGTTGGCGGGGTTGACCAGCTTCATGTCGAAGCGGTGCTTGTCCCACGTTTTCTCAATTGGCCCTGTCGGACATTTTCCGTCGAGTATCACTATGAACCCCCTAACCTTTCAGAATGCCGGTGACGATGACGAACGGGATGGTCGCATAGCCGAGGAGCAGAACCACGGCGGCAATCATGCCGATTTTGCTGAACACCGGAAGTGACTTGTCGTTGTTCCACCCCATGGTCTGGAAGAAGCTCTGGATTCCGTGGGAGAGGTGGAGAAACAGAACCACCATGGCCGCGATGTAAATGAACGCGATAATGCCGTGGGAGAAGCTGTTGGTCACCATACCGAAGACATCGAAACGGCCCAGGCTGTCTACGCCGAGCTTGATGTCGGGGGTAGCGCGGATGGTGAAGTGGAGGAGGTGATAAATAATGAAGGACAGCAAAAGGAGGCCTGTGTACAGCATGCTCAGGCTCCCCATGGTGGCCTTCTTGTAATTCTTGACCGCATAGGTGTCGGGGTTGGCGGCGCGGTTCTCAAGGCTCAGCTGGATACCGAACAGAATATGGATACCTGCCGCAACCAGCATGACGAGACGGAAGGCCCAGACTAGGGGCGGAAGGGCGTGCAGGTGCTCCGCGTAGGCATTGATGCCTCCGGGGATGAAGATGGATGAGTTGCCAAGCATGTGGACGATGACGAACAGAACCATGAACTGGCCGGTAATCGCCATCAGAACTTTTCTTCCCACAGAACTCGTGAACAGTTGCATAATGATTTCCCTTTGCGCGTAGATAGTTGTTCTTTGGGTTCAGACCACGTACCGCCGCCCGACACACATCGGGACCGCGGCGACCTCACGGGAAAACTCAGACATTCCGGGCGGCGCCCGCCATTCCTTACAATTGTCCATAGATCCCTCCCCTGCAAGGATTTAGTGAAGCCTGACTCCGGAAGATGCTATTCAGATTAATATTTTTTCATCTCAATACTGTATACTGTATACTAAACGTCGTTTTAGGAAAAAGCAATAAAAAAGTATCGTCGGAAAGAGCGTGAAGCCAGTTTCCGTCTGCTTTCGGGGGTGGCGGTGGCAGAACGCGGCCTGCAGCACAAAAGAGGGACAGAAAGGCGGCCGCCGGGCAAATCGGCTCGCGTGCCCGTGAGTCGGGGCACGGCCCCGTTGCATTTTGATGGCCGTTCTGATACAACCAAAGGCCGAACATCACGGAAAAGCAGCAACTTAGGCGTACAAAAAGCCCATATTCTCGCGCAATTGTAATACAACCTCCTCGAAAAGGCAACATGAAATTCAAATTAATTAAAAAAGACACCAAGACATCTGCGCGGCGAGGATCACTCACGACCCCTCACGGCACCATCGAAACCCCCATCTTCATGCCCGTCGGCACCCACGCGGCCATGAAAGCGATGACGCCCTCCCAGGTCAAAGAGACGGGAGCCCAGATCATCCTTTCCAACACGTACCATCTCCACCTGCGCCCCGGCGAGGACCTTATTGCCAAGGCCGGGGGCCTGCACCGGTTCATGGGATGGGACGGACCGATTCTGACCGATTCGGGCGGTTTTCAGGTCTTCTCGTTGCCCAACAAGAAGATTACCGACGAGGGGGTCTTCTTCCGCCACGAAGTGAGCGGCGAGGAAGTGTTCCTCGACCCGGCCCGGGCCACGGCGATCCAGGAAGCGCTTGGCGCCGACATCATCATGGCTTTTGACGAGTGCATCCCCTACCCCTGCGACAAAAAGTACGCGGCGGCATCGACCCGCAAGACCATCAGGTGGGCGGAGGCGTGCAAGAAAGCCCACACACGCAAGGACCAGGCACTGTTCGGCATCGTTCAGGGGAGCGTATTCGAGGACCTGCGTGCCCAGTGCGCCAGGGAACTGGTCCAGCTCGACTTCCCCGGCTACGCAGTGGGAGGCGTGTCGGTGGGCGAAGGTCTTGAACTGCTGAAAAAGGTAGTTGAGTACACGGCCCCGTTCCTCCCGGAGAACAAGCCCCGCTACCTCATGGGGGTGGGACTGCCGGAGGATATCCTGGAGAGCGTGGAGCGGGGGATGGACATGTTCGACTGCGTGATACCGACCCGCTATGCCCGGAGCGCTACCCTCTTCACCAACAGGGGGAAAATCCGCCTGACCCATCGTAACTACCGGCGCGACTTCTACCCCGTCGACCCCAACTGCACTTGCTATACCTGCCGGAACTTCACCCGGGCGTATCTCCACCACCTCTTCAACGCCAACGAGATACTCTCCGCAACCCTGGCGAGCATCCACAACGTGCACTTCTATCTGAACATGATGGCGGAGATACGCGCTGCCATTGAAGAGGAGCGCTTTGCCGAGTATAAGCGGAACTTCCTGGAGAGCTACCTGAAGGGTAAATAGGAAAGATTAAAGCGAACACATGCCAGGGCATCCGAACGGGTGCTCTTTTGCCTGGAGGAACGGACACCATGACGGACGAACAGGCCGGCTTCGGCAGAATCATGGAGATCATGCGGCGGTTGCGCGGACCGGGAGGATGCCCGTGGGACGCCGAGCAAACCCATGAGTCGCTCAAACGTTATCTGCTTGAAGAGGCCTATGAGGTCATCGAAGCCATCGATGCCGAATCACCTGAAATGCTCCGGGAGGAATTGGGCGACCTTCTGCTCCAACCGGTCTTCCACGCGGTCGTGGCAGAGGAGCGGGGAGCGTTCGCCATGGCGGACGTACTGGAAACGCTGGCGGAGAAACTCGTGTCGCGCCATCCCCACGTCTTTGGCGACCAAGTGGTCCGCACCAGCGACGAGCAGATAGAAAACTGGGAGCGGATCAAGCAGAAGGAAAAGGCTCAGGAACGCCGCTCGGCCCTGGCCGGCGTCCCGGCACACCTGCCGGCACTCATGCGGGCACAGAAAGTCACCGAGAAGGCGTCGAGGGTCGGCTTCGACTGGGCTCGCGTCGACGAAGTGCATGCCAAGGTGATGGAGGAACTTGCGGAGTTCGAAGAGGCCATGGCCGCGGGGAACCAGCAGCGCATGGAGGCCGAGTTGGGCGATCTCCTGTTCGCCATTGTCAATCTTGGCCGGTTTCTCGCCCTAAACCCCGAAGAGGCGCTTCGCAAGACCATTGAGCGTTTTGCCCGCCGTTTTTCCCACATCGAAGAAACGCTTGGCGGCCGCGGGGTTGCGCTCAAGGATGCATCACTTGCTGAGATGGAAGCCCTGTGGGAAGAGGCAAAAGCGCAGGAACCAGGGGTTTGAGCAGCGCAACAGTCGGGAATTGGCACGTTTTTCACAATCGTAACCAATTTTCCACAAAAAATGTGGATAACCTGTTGATAACGATGTGAACAAGGTGCTAAACGGATACTGGTACGAAAGGTTTTTCACCTTCTGCACATTTTTTACTCACAACATAACCAATTGATTTAAAATAATAATTTCCGTTAGCCTTGAACTTCCGGCAGTTATCACTCAACCGTTCAACCCTGGCTTCACAAAAACGGAGATTCTATCGAGAGACTGTGCATAACTGCCCGATTTTTCACTCTCCGGCCCCGGTGCTTGCTTCCAGCTCTAGAAGCCAACGCTTGGAGTCGATCCCGCCGGCCCCTGAATAGCCGGTAAGGGCTCCCCCAACGCCCACGACCCGATGACAGGGAACGATAATGGGAAGGGGATTGGCGGCCATGGCCGAGCCAACCCCCCGGGCAGCGCCGGGGCTGCCTGCGGCGACGGCTACCTGGCCATAGGTCATGACCTGCCCCCTCCCTATGCCGCGTACGATCTCGTACACCTTTTTCCGAAACGGCGTGACGTGCTCCTCGTCGAGAGGAACCGTGAACTCAACCGCCTCACCTGCAAAGTACGCAACAAGCTGGCGAGCCGCTTCGCGACTGAGAGAATTTTCGCCTGCCTGGCGGGGGTAGCGGCTGCGAACGGTCGCGACCATATCCTCCCGCGTGGCGACCCTGAAGGGAGGAACACCTCCCTGAGTCCCCCGCTGCCCGCCACCACGGCACCGACCCCCACCGCCGTCTCGAAAAAGGACACATACACCTCGTCGCGCGCCGCTGTTCCCGTCATCGAGCAAACCTCCTTCTGAGTTGTGCCGCCAGCTCGCGCGTCTCTTCGCTGCGGAGCAACGCGGCGGCTGCAAGAAACAACACGATGCCCACGCCCACGGCGCCGAGCAGAACTCCCCCCTTAAGCATCTTTTCCCCTGGCAGTGACCAATCGATGAGCGCCACCATCCAACGGACCGCCAGCGCCATGGGCAGGGATGCCGCGAGAACCTTCATGCCTGAACGGACCAAAGCCCTCCCGCCGAACGGACCGATCTTCCGCCGCAGGAGGACCAGAAGGAGCCCCATGTTGGCAAGGGCGGACAGGGAGGACGCCAGGGCCAATCCGCCATGGGCGAGAGGTTTCATGAGGATGAGGCTGGCAACGGCGTTCATGATGAAGGCGACGAAGGCGACCATGACCGGCGTCCTCGTATCCTTGAGAGCGTAAAACGCGGGCACCAGAACCCGCACCAAGGCCACGAGCGAAAGTCCAATGGCGTAGTAGAACAGGGCTATTCCCGCATTGGCGGCTTGGGCGTAGTCGAACTCCCCCCCCATGAAGAGGAGGCTGAAAATGGGGGTAGCGCAGACCATAAGGCCCACCGTGGCCGGAATGGTAACGAACAGGGTGAGCCGCAGGCCGAAGACGAGAGACTCCCGGAAGGCATCCATGTCGCCGGCCGCCGCCTGCCGGCTCAGTGACGGCAGAACCGCCTGGGCCACGGAAACGGTGAAGATCCCCTGAGGGAACTCGAACAGTCGCTGGGCGTAGTAGAGGTACGAGACGCTTCCCTCGGGAAGGAGCGAAGCAAGAATATTGCCCACAGTGATGTTCAGGTAGTAGACCCCAACCCCGAAAACCGACGGCCCCATGAGAAGGGCGATGCGCCGTACCGCGGGATGGTGGAGATCGAAACGGACGCGAAGCGGGAATCCCTTGCGGTAGAGCACCGGCACCTGAAGGAGGAGCTGAAGGACCCCACCCATAAGGACCCCCACGGCCAAGGCAGTGATCGGCACCGCGAACCGGTCTCGAAGCAGCCAGGCACAGAGAATCATGGAAACGTTCAGAAACACGGTGGAGATGGCCGGGGTGAAAAAGTGGCGAACCGTATTGAGTATCCCCATGCAGAGCGCCAGCAGGCTTATGAAGAAAATATACGGGAACATGAGCCGGTTGAGAAAGACCGTGAGCCCGAACTTGGTCGGGTCGGCCCTGAAACCGGGAAACATGACCGAGACGATGCCGGGAGCGAGCAGGACCCCCGCCAGGGTCACGCCCGCCATGACAATGGTGAGAAGCGTGAAGCACACGTTGGCGAGCTCGCGCGCCTCCTCGGGGCTTCGCTGGGAGTGCCACTCGGAGAAGGTCGGCACGAATGCCGACGTAAGGGCACCCTCGGCGAAAAACCGGCGCAGCATATTGGGAATCTGGAAGGCAGCGAAGAAGGCGTCGGTCTGGAGGCCGGCGCCAAAAAAACGGGAGACGGCCATGTCGCGCACCATCCCCATGATGCGGGAGACGATGGTTGCCAGGCCGAGGACGCCGGCAGCCCGGGCTATCTGCTTCTTTTCAGACATGGGCTCCCCTGGAGAATGTGATCAGGGGAGGTATGTACCACAGTCGCCGGGTATTTGGGAGCTTTTTCAGTGACTCACCCCGGTCGGACCGGCCGGATTATGTGCCTGGCCAGGATTTCCTCCAGCCCTTCGGGCGCCGTGACCGGCGGCAGACAGACCCTGCCCGCGCAGACGCGGGCGATGCTCCCGCCTCCCCCCCCCTCCCGCGCCGGCGCATTCTCTTCCCGTTCCATCAGGACCAGTCCGGGAATCAGGCGGCCACCGAGGATACAGAGCAACTCCCGCACGGCATGCGGCCTGGTCGCCGCGGCGATCACAACCTCGAACGGGTCGGCCAGGAGTTCGCCCAGGGCGCAGAGGAGATGGATGTGTGCTGCAGGCTGTCGGGCTGCCCCGGCCAGAAACGCCCGGATGATGCCGCGCCCTGCCTCCTCGAATACGCCGTCGCCGGTTATCCTGCCGAGGCGGATCAGAACCGATGCGGCCATGGCGTTGCCCGAAGGGATGGCGCCGTCCAGCGCGCCCTTGCCCCGCACGAGGATCGTTTCCGCATCGCTCCCCGTATCAAAGAGCCCTCCCCCGCTGTCACCGAAAAGCCGGAGCATGTCGTGGGCCAGCGAACGGGCCAGGGCCAGATGCCGGGGGTCGAGAGTGGCTTCGTGCAGCTCAAGGAGGCCGCGAATGAAAAATGCATAGTCCTCCAGGAAACCGGGACCGCTCGCCTCGCCCCGATGACAGCTGCGCACCAGCCGCCCCGCCGGCGTACGGAGATCAATGCACACACGCCGCACTGCCCGTTCGGCGCCCTCCAGCAGGAGCTCATCGCCGCAGATCAGGAACGTGCGGGCCAGGGCCGCAATCATGAGTCCGTTCCAGCCGGTGATGATCTTCTCGTCGCGGAAGGGGCGTGGCCGCCGCTCCCGCGCCTCCAGAAGCAGAATGTGCCACTGGGCAATCTTTTCCTGCAGGCGAAGGGGGTCAACTCCCTCGTCCCGGGCGAAGGCATCGGGAGCAAGGGGAAGGTGGAGCACGTTCGCACCCTCGAAATTTCCCCACGCGGTAACAGCATAGAGGCGGCAGAATAATTCGCCGTCGGCCACCCCGAGGATATCCCGCACCTGGGCAGGAGTCCAGAGGTAACAGGCCCCCTCCCGCCCCTCAGAATCGGCATCCAGAGCCGAGTAGAAGCCCCCGGCCGGCGCGGAAAGTTCCCGCAGGACAAAGCCGCAGGTTTCCTTTGCCAGTTCCCTGAAGACACTGTTCCCCGTAACCTGTGCGGCCTCGACCAGCGCAAGGGTGCAGAGGGCCTGATCGTAGAGCATTTTTTCGAAATGCGGCACGAGCCAGCGGCCATCCACGGTGTAGCGATGGAAGCCGCCGCCCAGGTGGTCCCAGATGCCTCCTTGCGCCATGGCGGTGAGGGTATCCGTGGCCATGGCCACGGCCTCGCCGTCGCCGTATCGCTGGCCGTAGCGCAGAAGAAAGGAGAGGTTCATGGCCATGGGAAATTTGGGCGCTCCGCCGAAGCCGCCGAACTCTTTGTCATAGATATCCGCCAGCTGCTGCCGTGCGCCGTGGAGCGGCGCCTCATCCTCGGCGGCGGCTGGACGGACGGAGTTGAACCGCGACAGGGCATCCATGATGGCGGAACAATTCTGCCTGACCACGTCCCGCCGCTGTCGCCAGACCTCGGCAATCTTTTCCAGGAGATCGATCAGCCCCGGCATGCCGCCCCGGGAGCGCCGGGGAATATAGGTGGCTGCAAAAAAAGGTTGCCGGTCGGGGGTCATGATGATGGTGAGAGGCCAGCCGCCGCTGCCGTTCATCATCTGCGCGACGCGCATAAAGGTATCGTCTATGTCGGGGCGCTCTTCCCGGTCAACCTTCACCGGCACGTACTCCCGGTTCAGGACCGCGGCCACCTCGTCATCGTCGAAGGACTCGGCGGCCATGACGTGGCACCAGTGGCAGGTGGCGTAGCCGATGGAAAGGAAAACCGGACGATCCTCCGCCCGTGCCCGCGCAAAGGCATCCTCTCCCCAGGGATACCACTCCACCGGGTTGTCGGCGTGCTGGAGGAGATAGGGGCTCGTGGCAAAGATGAGCCGGTTGAAGTGTGGACCGCCGTCAGGCGGGAGCGTCCGCCGGTCCGCCGAAAAGATGCGCTCGATCCGTTGTTCATCGTGGTGCCGCGCTTCATTGCCCATGGGTTTTCGCTCCCCTTCCGGTCACATGCCGGCGTGAAGGTCATGTCGCCTGTCCAGTGACAAGTCTATCAGACCGGAGGGAACGGCAACCGCTGGCGGTGGGTTTATGTCATCGACGAATCTTCCGTCCCCATGCCCGACCTGCTACACTAGGTGTCACGGGAGGAACGCCATGGGAAGAATCGTCGTTATAGCCCTGTTGCTGGCCCTGTCCGGCACTGCGGCCGCCATGACGGTGGGCCGCTTCAGTGCCGGAGACCTGTCGGGGTGGGAAGAGCAGACCTTCAGTGGGAAGCGGAAGACCGTCTACTCGCTGGTGAAGGACGGGGAACGGACTGTTCTGAAGGCGGAGAGCCGGGGCTCAGCGTCAGGACTGATCAGAACGATGAGTTTCGACCCCAAAACGCAACCCTGGCTGCGCTGGTCGTGGAAGGTCGCCGGCACGCTGACAAAAGGGAACGAGGGAGTCAAGGAGGGAGACGACTACGCGGCGCGGGTCTACGTAATTTTCCCCGGCACCTTCTTCTGGCAAACGCGGGCGATCAACTACATCTGGGCAAACCGGCTTCCGAAGGGTGCCTCGATTCCAAACGCCTTCGCCCCGAAGAACGTAATGATGGTGGCGGTGGAAAGCGGCGCCGCCGGCGCGGGGAGATGGCTTTCAGAAGAGAGGAACGTCTACGAAGACTACGTGAGGCTCTTCGGCGAGGAGCCACCGAGGGCTGAGGGTGTGGCGCTCATGACCGATTCCGACAACACCGGCGGGGAGGCGGCTGCCTGGTACGGGGATATCGTGCTGGCGGAGAAATAATCCCCCTCTGTAGAGGTCAATCCGAAAATCCCCCCGCAAAGTCGATGACACAGACCGTACCGAAGACAGGGTGTGGTCCGCAGGCGACTCCCGCTACTGCGAAGGCCGGATCAAAGATGTTCTTCCGATGTCCCCGACCCGGCACACCGTCGTCGACGATGAGCTGGATCACGACGGCGCGGGCGTTGTCGGGGCCGTAGCCGATATTCTCGCCAATGGTCTTCTTCCACGTACCTTGACGCTCGATCCGGGCGCGCATCCCGCCCTGCCCCTCCCCGTGGCCCGTTTCCCCATTCCTGCCCTGGACGCCCACATGTGCCGCCGCGGCCCGGGCGAGTCCATCGGACCAGGCCAGGGGGGAAATGGGCCTCTGGCGAAGGAGAAAGCGTATCGCCTCGTCCACCGCCGCAGTCCCCTCGTGGGTGACGATCCGGGTCCGGGAGCAGGGAACGGTGTAGTTCCTCCCCCTGAAGCGCGAGCGGAACTCCCGCAGGTGCTCCGCGTATCCCTGAGGATCGGTGCGGGCGGCATTCATCTGTGCCAGAACGTCCCGGGCACGTTCCGCCGTGACTGGAGATGGCGTGAGAACAAGCGCCAGGGCGAGTGCCGCGCAAAAGGCGATGAATCGAGTCATGGTGAAATCCCAGGGGTATTCATCACGTGAACACATTCACAAAAAAGAATAGGGCCGTGAATGGCCCTATTCTTTTTGATTCTCTTTTTTGCCCGATCGAGGACACTACATTTCTTACGGTCCATCTCAGCCTTGCTACCCGAGCATCTTTGCCAGCCGGGTCCGCTCCTTCTCCAGGCGATCCTTGCCATCCTCAAACGCCTTGAGCAGGTCTTTCTTCACGTCCTGGGTAATGTCCTTACCCCGTTCCAGAATCTCCTGGGTCCGGTCATTAAGGGAATCAACCACGTCCGAAACCTTGTCGGTGAAATCTTCCACCATCTCCTCGGCCTCGTTCTTGGCGCGCCGAACGTACTTCTTGATATCCCGCCGGGTCTTCTTGCCCGATTGGGGAGCAAAGAGAAGCGCCGCTCCCGCACCGAGGATACCTCCCGCAATGAGCATCAGCGACCCGACTATCAGGGTATTGTTCTTTTCTTCCGACATGACCTGATCCCTCCTTTCGTTCATCCATCTTTACTTCAATGGTACCGCACATTGCGGCGATTCAAAGGAGGGAGGGCAAAAAATCAGGGTTTGCCGGCCACCTCGGCGCGCAGCCCCTCCAGCACGGCCTTGACCTCGTCCACGGTCTCTCGGGCCTGGGGCGATTTTTCCTTTTGCAGATAGAGCTCCAGATACCTGATGGCGTCCTTCACCCTCTCGTCATCCATATAGAGGCTGCCGAGGGTGAGGTAGGACATGGTGAAGTCGGGATCGAGCCGGACCGCCTCAAGGCACTCCTTCTCGGCCTCCTCGGTCTCGCCGAGATCGTAGTAGAGTTCACCGAGGTTGAAGTGGGCCGCCGCATCGGTAGGGTCGAGCTCGATGCCCTTGCGGAAGGCGTCTATGGCCTTTTCCCGCTCGCCGAGCCCGTACCAGGCGTCACCCAGGCCGTTGTAGGCGAAGACATTGGCCGGATCGATCTCCAGGGCCTTCTCGAAAGCCTCGATCGCCTTGCTGGTCTCCTCCAGGGAGTTGTAGACGAGGCCGATGTTGACATAGCCGTCGGCATTGCGGGGGTCGAGTTCCACGGCACGCCGGTAGGCGGCCAGGGCGGCCTCGTGCTCAGCCAGCTCCAGACAGATGTCGCCGAGGGCGATCTGGCCGTCCACGTCTCCCGGGGCCAGGGCGAGCCCCTTCTCGTACTGCTGTCGGGCCTCTGCGAGCTTGCCCTCTTCCACGAGGGCTTCTCCCAGGTAGAAGTAGCCTTCGGGGTCATCGGGAGCCCTCTCCACGCAGGTTCTGAACATCGCTTCGGCGGCGGTGAAATCGCCCCCTTCGGCGAGGCTTATGCCTTTTGCCAACAGTTCATTGTTCGTTTCGGTCATGCTCTCACCCCCGGATAGCGTCATACGTCGGGGCACACTATAACAGAAAGAATCGAACGTTGCCACCTTTCAGCCCGTTATCGGGTTCCGAGGTGTTAAACGTGCTTTCCTTCGGGCTGTTCATGGAATATAATGAGCGGACTTTACGTCGAGGGCACCACACACCATGGCCGACGAACGACTCGAAGCGACCGGACTGCGCATTCTGGAGGACATAAGCGCCCTCATCCTCCACTCCCACGATCTCCAGGAAACTCTGGACAACATCGTTCAACTGGTCGCCAAGCGGATCGGCACCGATGTCTGCTCCATCTACCTACTGGAGCAGGATGGCGAAACCCTGCGACTGGCTGCGACCCGCGGACTCTCCAAGAGCTCCGTGGGGCGGATCACCATGAAGATATCCGAGGGGCTCTCGGGGCTCGTGGTGCAGCAGAAGGGGATCGTCGCCACCGACAATGCCCCCCTCCACCCCCGCTACAAGTATTTTCCCGAGACCAAGGAGGAGCGCTTCAACTCGTTCCTCGGCATGCCGCTGCTCCATCGGGGGAACCCCATAGGCGTCATCGTCATCCAGACCAGGGAGCAGCGGACCTTCCGCCAGGAAGAGGTCAGCACACTCTCCACCATTGCCTACCAGATCACGAGCATCGTCATCAACGCCAAGTTGCTGGACTCCATCCGCCGCAACGAAGAAGAGCGGGACCGCCTGGAGCGGGAGCTGGAAAAACTCAAATCCATTGGCGCGCCCCCGGGCAAGACGCGAAAGGCTCGCGGCAAGGAGCGCCGTTCGCTGCACCTGATGGGGACTCCCGTTTCTTCGGGTTTCTCCGTGGGCAAGGTAGCAGTCATCGACCATTCGGTGGCCGACGGCATGGAAGTGGCGACGGTGCGCCCCACCAACGAGGAGCGCCACCGCTTTCTCATGGCCCTGGAAAAAGCACGGATCGAAACCATCTATATGGAGAAGCGGGTGGCCGAGACCCTCTCCAAAGAGGATGCCGCCATCTTCCACACCCACCTGATGATCCTGGAGGACCGGGGGTTCATCGCCCGGGTCATGGATTTCATCGAGCAGGATTATGGCGCGGTGCGGTCGGTGAACGAGGCGGTTGCCCACTACGTGAACGCCTTTTCCCAGATGGAAGACCCCTACCTCCGGGAGCGCTCCGCCGACATGGAGGACATCCGCCGCCGGATCATCTCGTGCCTGGACGGCTCGTGCAAGCCCGTTCCCAAGCTCCGGGAACGGCGCATCATCGTGGCCCGGGAAATTCTCCCCTCCGACATGGCCACCCTCGACCACGACAAGATTCTCGGCATTGTGACAGAAAAAGGTGACGTGAACTCCCATGCGGCGATCATGGCCAAGTCCCTCGGCATCCCGGCGGTGGTGGGGGTGGGCGGAGCGCTGCAGAACCTCGGGCTCAAGGACGAGGTTATCGTGGACGGCAGCTCGGGGCATATCTACATCAACCCCAGCGCCAAGATCAAAGAGGAGTATGCGCGGCTGGAGGCCGACTTCAGCGTCAGGATGCGCGAGCTGGAAGAACTGCGGGACGTGCCCGCAGTGACCCTGGACGGCGAACAGGTGTGGTTGCGGGCCAACATCGGCCTGCTGAGCGACATCAGGATCGCACAGGCCAACGGCGCCGAAGGCGTCGGACTCTACCGGACCGAGTTCCCCTACATGACCCGCTCGGCCTTTCCTTCCCGGGACGCCCTGTTCAGCCTGTACCGGCGCGTCCTGGAGGGGTTCTCGCCCAACCCGGTTACCATCCGGACCCTGGACATCGGTGGCGACAAGACCCTCCCTTACTTCCCCATGCCCCACGAAGACAATCCGTTCATGGGATGGCGTTCCATCCGCGTGTCGCTGGAGCGGGAGGATATCTTCCGGGTGCAGTTGGCTGGGATCCTGCTGGCGTCTGCCCACGGGAAGATCAAGCTCATGTTCCCCATGGTGTCGAGTATCGGCGAAATCTGGCAGATCAAGAAAATCATGAACGAGGTACGCGGCGAGCTTACCCGCGAGGGGTTGCCCTTCGACCAGAACCTTGAACTGGGCATCATGGTGGAACTGCCGGCCGCGGTGCAGACGGCCCACATCCTGATCCGGGAGGTGGATTTCTTCAGCATCGGCACCAACGATCTGATCCAGTACACCATGGCGGCCGACCGTAACAATCCCAAGGTGAGCCGCTACTACGATCCCTACCAGCCGGCGGTGCTTCACTCCATCAAGCGCGTGGTCGACACGGCAACGGCTGCGGGCAAGCCGGTTTCCATCTGCGGCGAAATGGCGGCCGACCCCATCAATGCGGTGCTCCTCTTCGGTATGGGCATCAGGGAATTCAGCCTCTCGGCCCCCTCCATCCCGGTGGTGAAACAGACCATCCGTGCCCTTTCCAGCACCATGGCCGAAGAAGTGGCGCGGGAAGTACTGGCCCTGGAAAGCTCCGGCGCAGTAAGGGCCTATCTGCTCGACGCACGGGCGCGGCTCGGCCTCTGAACTCCCCCTTCAGTTCGCCCGCAGGGCGTCCACGATATTCATCCGCGCTGCCCGGAACGCCGGAAGCAGCCCCCCCACGAACCCCATGACCAGGGAAAACACCAGCGACGCCCCGATGATGCGTGGGGTAAGGGTAAAGCTGAACGCCAGCTCCGAAAAAGTCTGCCAGTTCATGGTTGAGATGGTCACCAGCTGCATGAACGAGGCGAAAAAGACCCCCACCACCCCTCCCAGCAACCCCAGAAACAGCGATTCCAGGATAAACGCCCCCAGAATGCTTCGCCGCTGGAAACCGAGTGCGCGCAACGTACCGATCTCGGTGATCCGGTTGGCCACGGCGGCATACATGGTGATCATGGCACCGATGACCGCGCCCAGGGAAAAAATCACCGTCAGTGTAACGCCCAGGATGTTCAGGAACGTGGCCATGGCTTCCGATTGGTCGGCATAGAAGCGGATCTCGCGCTTTGCCTCCACGGTGAGGCGCGGGTCCGCCTCCAGCCTGGCCTTGACGCGACCGAACTCGGCGGCATCCCTGAGTTTGAAGATGACCGACGAGTAGACCGGACGCCGGAAGGCCTGCATCAGCTGATCAACGTCCCCCCATATCTCCGAAGAAAACCCCGTGTTGCCGGCATCGAAGATACCCACCACGGTCCAGTCCCGCATGCCGAAGCGCAGGGTTTCGCCGATCCCTCCCCCCTGGAACCGCTTGGCGATGCTCGCCCCGGCGATAATCTCCGCCGAGCCGGGCCGGGGCATCCGCCCCTCCCGAAGCTTCACCTGGGGTCTCAGCAGAAGCGATGGCGCGCCGATGCCACGGATCACCACGTTGGACGGCTTTCCCGTTCCCCGCTTCGGCAGGCTGATGAGGACAACCAACTCCTTGGCCACCAACCGTTGTCCTTCCGCCATCGCCACCTCGGGCTGGGTCTCCACGATGGCCGCCTGGGATCGGTCCACCCCGCTCTGCACCTCTGTCTGGGCGGACTTGCGGATCACCACCACGTTGTCCCACGAGCCGGTGTCCACCAGGGTCTTGCGCAGGCCCTCGGAGAGCATAAGAGTCGCCGCGAACACGAAGACCACCAGCGCCATGCCCGATGCCGTCAGCACGGTAGTGAGGCGCCGGGTCCAGAGATTGCGCAGGCTGTAAGAGTAAGGGATTCCCACTATCCGACTCTCCTGAGACCCTCGGCGATACGGATGGTCACCCCGCGCCAGGTGGGGAAGATGCCGGCCACCGCCCCCACGATGAAGGCTGCCGCCAGGTCCATGCAGATGGTGGACGGGGCCACGGTGAACACGGGAAAGAACTGGGACAGCTCGGTTTCGATCCAGCGGGCCGCGGGAAAAGTGAGGATTACCCCGGTCACTCCGCCCGCCATGGCGATGACGAGCGATTCGCCGAAGATCACTCCCGCGATGTGGAGCCCGCCGAAGCCGAGGGTCTTGAGGGTGGCGTACTCGGGAATCCGCTCCCGGGCCGTCATGGCCATGGTGTTTGCCGCCACGACCATGATGATGACGATTACCACGTAGGAGACGATCTGGATGGCGATGACGATGGCCTCGGTCATGGACACGAAGCTCATCTGGAATGCCCGTTCCGTCTCGGTCAGGGTCTCTGCCAGGGAATTCCTGAAGGTGGCATCCACGGCCAGGGAGACCTCCGCCGCCTGATCGGGCTTTTTCAGCTCGATGATGTAATACCCCGCCTGATCGGCCCGCCGGGGCACCGTTCGCCGCATGACCTCGTTCAGGTAATCCCAGTGGAAGAAAAACTGGGTTTCATCGGTGCTCTTTGCTGCCCCATGGTAGATGCCCCGGATGACAAACTCCCATTGCCCGGGGAAGATGGTCCCCCGGAGCATCACCTGATCCCCCACCTTCCAGCCGAAACGCTCGGCGGTCTTGGCTCCCACCATGGCCCCTTTCCGGTCCAGGAGGAATGACTTCAACTCCACGGGGTCGACCCGGTACTCCGGGTACATGGCCAGGAAACTGCGGGGCTCTACGGCAAAACTGGGGAAAAAATTCTTCTCTTCCTTGTAGATGCCGCCGAACCAGTTGCCCCAGGAAACGTCGCGAACCCCCGGCACTTGGCGGATCCGGTCTTTGTAGGAAATCGGGAGGGGGAAAACGAGGGAGATGGAGTTGCGCGTAATGAGACGGGAGGCCGAGGACGCCTCAACCCCCGCGTACCAGAGGTCCACCAGTGTCCGCAACAGGCCGAAGGCCACAATGGCGATGGCAACCCCCACGATGGTAAGCCCCGTCCGGAGCTTGTGGCGAAAGGCGTTGCGGATGAGGAGCTTGATGATGAACATCGGCTAGCCGGCCCCGTCGGTCAGTTCACCCTTCTCCAGGTGGAGGAGCCGGTGGGCCTGCTCTGCAGCCCGGGGATCGTGGGTAACCATGATGATGGTCTTGCCGAACCCTGACACCAGGCGTTCCATGAGGGCCAGCACCTCTCCTGCCGAAACCCGGTCCAGGTCACCGGTGGGTTCGTCAGCCACCAGAATATCCGGATCGGTCACCATGGCCCGGGCAACGGCCACGCGCTGCTGCTGTCCCCCCGAAAGCTGGGAGGGGTAGTGGTCCATCCGGTCGGAGAGCCCCACCAGCGAGAGTACGGTTTCCACATGCTCGCGCCGTTGCCGCCGGGAAAGCCCCGTCAGGAGCAGCGGCAACTCCACGTTTTCGAAGGCCGTCAATACCGGAATCAGGTTGTAGAATTGGAAGATGAACCCCACGTGCGCGGCTCGCCAGGAGGCCAGTGCGGCCTCGGAGAGGGTCGTGATCTCCACGCCGCCTATGGTGATGGTCCCCGCGTCGGCCTTGTCGATCCCTGCAACCAGGTTCAGGAGCGTGCTTTTACCCGAGCCGGACGGTCCCATGAGCGCCAGGAACTCCCCGGCGGCAATGTCCAGGGTAATGTCCTGGAGGACCGGGATCAGTTGCGCCCCCCGGCGGTAGGACTTGGAAAGATTGCGGATGGCGACGATGGGTTCCCGCGTTTCGCTCATCTACTTCTCCGCCGTTTTGACGCGGGTGCCGTCCTTGAGCTTGTCCAGGGGCTTGACGACGATCCTGTCCCCGGCCTTGGCGCCGGAGACAACCTCCACCATGTCTCCCTGGCGGGCGCCGAGGGTCACGGGCACGGCGGCCACCCGGTCTCCCTTCAGAACGAAAAGGACCTTGCGGCCGTCCCGATCGGCCACGGCGGCAGGATTCACGGCGGTCTTCGGCTTCTCTTCCCCCGCGGCCACCGGCCGCTCCAAAAATGCCACCTTGGCGCTCATCTCGGGGAGGATACGAGGGTCAAGTTTCTCAAAGCGGACCTTCACCAGAACTGTCGCCTTGGAGCGATCAGCCGTGGGGACGATCATGTGGACGAAGCCCCGGAAGCGCTCATCCGGCAAAGAGTCGAGCTGGATCTCGCACGGCTGTCCCTCCTTGACCTTGGCCAAGTTGGATTCAGAAACATCCGCTTCTACCTGGAGCGATGCCAAGTCTGCGATGCTGACCACGGCGGCCTTGGCGTCGGCAGCGGCGCCGATGGGGGTGACGATGTCGCCCACGTCCGCATTCTTGGTCAGGACCACGGCATCGAAGGGGGCGCGGATGAGGGAATACTCCAGGTTCACCTCCGCCCCTCGCAGGGCGGCCGAGGCGGCGCGGATTGATGACTCGGCGGCGGTCACTGCGGCCCGGGCCCGGAGGAAGCGGGCCTCTGCCGCGTCAAAATCGGCCTTTGCCACGATCCCCTCGCGCACGAGCTGCTTCTGCCGCTCATAGGCCTGGCTGGCATCGGTCAGCTCGGCCCGGGCCTGGTCCAGGCTCGCCCGGGCCGTGCCCAGGTTGGCGGCCGCCTGATCCCGGCCGGCAGCGGCATCGTCGCTCTCCAGCCGGGCCAGCACATCTCCTTTGCGGACCCTGCTCCCCTCCTCTACGCCGAGCCAGACCAGCCGGCCAGTGAGCTTCGCAGCAACGGCCGCCTTACGCTGGGCCACCACGTATCCGCTGGCGTTGAGCAGGGTAAAGGTCTGGGACGGGTACACCTGGGTCACCGTGCCGGTTTCAACGGTCACGGCCGGAGTGAGAACGCCGGTTGCGAACAGGACCAGCAGCAGCGCAAGGGCAACGGCCGCCCCGATCCAGTAGAGGGGCCTGCGCCGGGCAGCGGGGCGGAGTGCCGCCGCTTTGTCGATTTTCAGTTTCTGCAGATCCTCATGACCCATGGCATGGACTCCGAACGGAGAAAGTGGCGGCCGGATGCGGTGCCGGCGCATCGCAACACCATACCACCGGTCGGCAATCTACTCAACCACCTCGATGACCCCCTCCATCCCCTTTTCGCGATGGCTGGCGAAGAAAAGAAGCTTCTTGTCGCAGTACATGGGATAGACCCCCACCTTGGTGGGTGTGAAGCGGACCGCCTGTGCATCCTTCTTCAGATCGATGCGAAAATCCATGCCCGCCTCCGGCGCCTTCACGATCAGGTCATGGGGAACGACGCGGGAGTCGTTGGTTGCCGTGATCTCAACCGGCACATTCACCTTGACGATGATATGGTTGGGCCGGTAGTAGTACTCGCCCCCGACTATCCGCACCCGCTGCACGCCATCGTCTCCGATAGTGGCACGGAATTCCACCTTTTCACCCGCGCCGTTTCCCAGGGCAGGCACCACTCCCACGAATAAGACCATGACAATCAGCAGAAGCCGTTTCATGTCGCGCCCCCCTATCCCTTCAGCTTTTTCATTATCTCCCGCATGAAGGCCGGAAGATCCGCCGGCTCGCGGGAGGTGATCAGGTTGCCGTCCACCACCACTTCACTATCCTCGTAGAGGGCGCCCGCGCCGCGCAGCTCATCGGCCACCGAGCGGTAGCAGGTGGCGCGCCTGCCCGACAGGAGTCCGGCGCTGACCAGCGTCTGGGGACCGTGACAGATGGCGGCTACCGGCCTGACATGGGCAAAGAAACTCCGGCATATCTCCAGGGCCGCCGGCTCCCGCCTCACGGCAGCAGGTGCTTTTCCCCCCGGCAGAATGAGGATGGTGTAGTCGTCGGCAGCGACCTCGGCAAGCGCCAGGTCAGCTGTCACCGCATAGCCGTGCTTGCCCGTGATGGTGCCGCGGGCCGGGGCCGCGATCCGGACCGGAATCCCCTCTTCCAGCAGGCGGTAGTAGGGGATGAGAAGTTCAGAATCCTCGAACTGGTCGGCACTGATGATGAGTCCTTTCATGGCTGTCACCTCCTGTGGTCCCGCCGCGGCCGGTCGGCACGCTCCCGATTGCCGGAAGAAAAAAGGGGGCGCCGTAAGCGCCCCCTGTGTCCGATCTGAACTGGGTTATTTCAACCGTGCCTCGGCGGCCTTCCAGTCGATATTCTTGAAGAAGGCCTCGATGTAGTCGGGACGCTTGAGACCGTAATCGAGCATAAAGGCATGCTCGAAGACATCCATGATCAGGATGGGAGTGCAGCCGGCCGGATGAGCAACGTCGTGCTCGTTGACCCAGAAGTTAATGAGCTTGCCGGTGGCCGAATCCTGGTAGAGCACTGCCCAGCCGATACCCCGCATGGCGCCGGTGGCCCGGAAATCCTTCTCCCACGCCTCATAGCTGCCGAAGTCGGCAACAATTTTCGCGGCCAGCTTGCCGGCCTGGTCGATGGCACCGTTGCCGCCGAGATTCTCGAAATAGAACTCGTGGAGCCGCATGCCGTTGAACTCCCATCCCAGGCGCCGCTTCAGCTCCGCATACTCGGGAGTGGCAGTGGCACCGTCGGCGAGCATTTTGGCGAGGATGTCGAGCACCTTGTTCGTATTGGTCACATAACCCTGATAAAGGGTGAAATGGTTCTTCAGGAGAGCCTCGCTGAATCCCGCCATCCCGATCAGTTTCGAATAGTCTTTTGCTTCATAGGCCATGGTTGCTTCCTCCTTGACAGGTCTTGATTGGATCACATGCCAACGGGCACGGTCTCAACCTTACCATGAATCCAAAAAAGGTCAACCCAAAAAAGATAAAATCGGTCCTCTTTATCCGTTCTGTGCCGACGAGCCGTCCAGCGGGGTCAGCGCTCCTCGAACTCGGCCGCAACAATAGTAACGTCGGGGCGCTCCTCGGCGATCCGGTCCTCCAGGCGTTCAAGGAGATGCCGGCCGGGAGACCGGTCACCCGTGACCGTTGCGAAGGCGAGCACCGCCTCGTCCGGGACATCCTGGAGGTCCACCTCGGCGGCGGACACGTTGAAGTCCTGCCTCGCCCGGGCCAGGATGCTCTTGACGATCCCCCGCTTCCCCTTGAGGGAATGGCTCGGCAGGTGAAGGTGAAGACAGAGCGAGTGAACGAACATGGTGCGAGCTCCGGAACGTACTATGCTATGATTCTCAAAACTCCGCGTGGCGCGGGGTACGGGGGAACGGGATCACGTCGCGGATATTCTCCATGCCGGTCAGGTACATAATGAGACGCTCGAAACCGAGGCCGAAACCGGCGTGGGGAGTCGAGCCCCAGCGGCGGGAGTCCAGGTACCACCAGAGGCTCTCGGGAGCAATGCCGCCCTCGCGCATGCGGGATTCCAGAAGATCGTACCGCTCCTCCCGCTGGCTGCCACCGATGATCTCGCCCACCTTGGGGACCAGCAGATCCATGGCCGCCACGGTTCTGCCGTCGTCATTCCGGCGCATGTAGAAGGCCTTGATCTCCTGAGGATAGTTGACCACGAAGACCGGCCCGCCCACCACCTGCTCGGTCAGGTAACGCTCATGCTCGGTCTGGAGGTCGAGACCCCACTCGACCGGGTACTCGAAGGGGACCGCGGCCCGCTTCAGGTGCTCGATGGCCACGCCGTACTCCATCATGGCAAAGGATGAACCGGCCACCTGCTCTACCCGGGCGAGTAGCCCACGGTCCACGTGTTCGTTGAAAAAGGCCATGTCCTCGGCGCAGTTGTCCAGAACGTGGCGACACAGGTAACGGAAAAAATCCTCGGCCAGCGCGGCATCGTCCCTCAGGTCGGCAAAGGCCATTTCGGGCTCGATCATCCAGAATTCGGCGGCATGGCGGGGAGTGTTGGAATTTTCAGCCCTGAAGGTAGGCCCGAAGGTGTAAATATCGGAAAATGCCTGGGCAAAGAGTTCACCCTCAAGCTGGCCGCTGACGGTGAGCCCCGCCTGGGCCGCGAAGAAATCCTGGCTGAAATCGACCGCGCCGTCCGCCATGGGTGGGGCCGACGGATCGAGAGTGGTGACCCGGAACAGTTCGCCTGCCCCTTCGCAGTCGCTGGTGGTGATGATAGGGGTATGGACGTAGAGAAAGCCCCGTTCGGCAAAGAAACGGTGAACAGCCTGGGCCAGCGACGAGCGGACGCGGAACACCGCGCCGAAGGTGTTGGAGCGGGGACGCAAGTGGGCAATGGTCCGCAGGTACTCGAAGGTGTGGCGCTTCTTCTGCAGGGGATACTGTTCGTCGGCGCCTCCGACCACGACCACCTTCGTCGCGTGGAGTTCGACGGCCTGCCCCGCGGCCGGCGATTCGGCAACGATCCCCCGGACCGCCACGGCGGCGCCGGTGCCGATGCCCCGCAGCTCATGGTAGTTGGCGAGTCCCGGTTCGGCCACCACCTGGAGACTCGCCAGACACGATCCGTCATTCACCGCAAGAAAGGCAACCCCCTTGCCGACGCGACTCGTCCTGACCCACCCCTTGACGATCACTTCCGTACCGGCTGGTGTTCCGGCCAGTATCTCCCGTATCCGTATCCGCTCGTTCATGGCGTGTCCCCTACCCATTTGACTTGCCCTTCCCCTTCGGTATAGTCTGGAGGAACGACGAAGCCAATTGTACAGCAAAGGAGAAGAGATTCATGCGTAAAATATTCACTGCGGCATGCGTTCTGGCGATTGCGGCTCTGGCCGTGCCGGTTCTGGCTGCCGACGTATCTCCCACCCAGAGCAAGATCGACGCGTCCGCCAAAAAACAGACCTACCCGAAGGTGGTTCTCTACTCGGTGGCGTGGTGCCCCCACTGCAAGGAGGCCAAGGAGTACTTCACAACCAAAAACATTCCGTTCATCAACAAAGACGTGGAACTGGACGCCACGGCGATGGAAGAGCTGACGAAGAAATACAAGAGCCAGGGCGTGCCGGTGATCATCATCGGCAATGACAAGGTGCTCAAGGGGTTCAGTCCCGAAGCATTCGAAAAGGCGGTAAAAGAGGTCCAGTCCAAGAAATAGTACCGTTTGTCGGAGATATTCCGAAACCTAAAGGGAGCCGTTCGGCTCCCTTTTTCGTTGCACTTCTCATCGCCACCACCAGCTGGCCCGCAGTAACCCATTGACTCTTCGGACAATCAACGTATTATTAAAATGCATACATTCAAAATCTCATACCATTTCTACCCAGGACGGGTCATCTGCACCGGCACGGCGCAGTGGGAGGCTTTCCATGAACGGAAAACGAGCCAAAAGGACACTTGGCGCCTTTACCGGCAAACGCAGCACCTTCAGAAAACTGGTTTCTCTCAGCGCAGCACTGACCCTCTCTCTCCCGCCCCAGGCCTTCCCCGCCCAGATCGTTCCCGATGGCAGAACCGGCACCTCCCTCACCATCAGGGACAACGTCACTGACGTCACCACCTCCACCGTCCGTGGCGCCAATGCCTACAACTCTTTCCAGACCTTCGACGTCTACCGGGGTAACGTGGTCAACCTTCACGTACCGGACAGCGCCGTCAACCTCCTGAACCTGGTCCACGGCCAGGCAAGTACCATCGACGGCATCCTCAACGCTTACAAGGACGGCCGCATCGGCGGTAACGTCTTCTTCGCGAACCCCTACGGCTTTCTGGTCGGCGCGTCGGGAAGCGTCAACGTCGGCGCCCTGTCCGTCATGACGCCCACCACGTCATTCATGGAGAGCTTTTTCCTGGCCCCCGGTGTCCCCTCTGAAAGTGCCGCCGCCATGATGCTGAACGGCACAGTCCCCATAAACCCCGACGGGCTCATTTCGATCAGGGGGCAGATCAATGCCCTCGGCACTATTCGCCTCAGCGGCGGCAGCGTCGTCAACAGCGGAACGATCACTTCCACCGGCACCTACGGGACAGCAGCCGACACGGGTTCGCTCTTCAGAGCCATGGTCAACGCGGACGGACTTGAAAGCGGCAACAACATCGTCGCGCGCAACGGCGGCATTGAAATTGTGGCTGCTCAAAGCGTCGAGAACTATGGATCAATTTACAGCAAGGGCCAGTCGCTCCATCTCCAGGCCGGCACGGAACTGATCGTGGCGGATGGCGAAACGATCTCCACCCGGAAGATCGAGGGCGATCCCTCCGATGCCGCCGTGCACCTGTTGACCGATAATTCGAGCGGCAACTCGGGCAACCTGACCCTTGAGGCGCCAACCATCACCCTGGGCTCCGGCGCCCGGCTGCTGACTCATGCCAGCGGCGACTACCTTGCCGGCAACATCGAGCTCCTTGCCGGGCAAAACATCACTCTCAATAACGGCGCCCGTCTCCTGGCCGGCCATGCCAGCGACCCGGCCAAGGGAGGCGATGTGCTGCTCAAGGTATCCGCTATCAACGCCATCGGCGCATCACGCACCGCAGACGCCGGCATCAGGGCAGTGAACTCCGTCATTCGCGGCCGGAACGTGACCCTGTCGTCCATTGCGGACACATCCCTGATCGTGCATCTGCTGGAACAGAACCCGACCCTCTCGCTGGATGAGGCACAGGCCTATCTGAACAGCGAACTGGACGACCTGGTGTCCGACGGACCCGGCGGCGAGTACCTGGCAGTCACGACCAGCGCCACGGCCAAGACCGAGCTGTACGGCACAACTATCGAAGGGACCGGCGCGGTAACCATCGAGGCAAAGGCCGGCGCCCGGGCCGGGTTCAAAAAGAACGCCGTCGCCGAAGTGATCATCGACGACCTGCGGGACGCCGACCAGGCCACGGTTCTTGCGAAAAGCTACATCAGGGGCAATAAGGTCTCCATCACCAGCACCGCCGACACCTCGCTTACCTTCAACGTTCTTGGCAGTGTTCTGAAGCTGACCGACCAGAGTTGGTTGCCGGATCCGGTCACGGGCGAGCTCCAGCTTCTCAATGATCAACTCTTCGACTTCAGCGAAATACCCCTGGTATCCCTCTCAACTGCCACGGCGCACACAACTGTCGGCGGAGCCACCTTCATCAGTGCCGGGGACACGCTTACCATCAGCTCCGAGGGCATATCAGCGGCAAAACCCACCTTTTCCAGCCCCCTGCTCTTCTCGGCGGCATGGGGCGAATCCACCGTTGAAGCAAAAACCCTGGTGAATGGAACAACGGAACTGTCCGCCGCCAACAAAGCAACAGTCAAGGCGACCACCGACGTCGAGATTAATGTGACTGCCGACGTAAACTCTACCAACAAACCCGTTGATGCCGTATTCGTTCATGCGAAGAATACCGCCGTCACCACATCCCTGGTGGGAAACGATACCACCACCACAGCCGGGGCGGTTGAGGTGAACGCAGCAGCCACGGCGGACATCTCGGCCAATGCCCTGGCCAAAAACGCCGGGGGAAGCGGCGTGGGCATCGCCGTGGCGGTCAATGAGTCGACCACGACGACGACGGCAACCCTTGGCGGCAACGTTACCGCCGACGCCGGCAACGTCACGGTGAAAGCCACCACGGACATCACCAAAAATAACACCGGCGCCGACGCGGCGACGCTGGGCAACCCGAACACCATCTCGGCCAGAATTACCGACTTCCAGGCCGGGATCAAGCGAAACGTCACCAAAGGCATCATCGACGCCACCGGCCTGCTCAAGCCGGAAACCTCCGAGCGCATTACCGGCTTCATCTTCCCGGGCATCAAGGAAGGCACGTTCAACCTCTCGGGAGCGGTTACCTACAGCAAGTCCGTGAATACCACCACCGCGGCCATAGCCCCGGACGCCACGGTACAGGCTCAGGGAAACATCGACGTCACCGCCCGGATCGATGATCGTCCCAACGCCAGCGTCGGCTCCAAGGCCACCTCTACCGGCACTGCCATCGGCGGGGCGGCCGTTATCGCCGACTTCACCAACAATGCCAGCGCCAGCATCGGGACCGGCGCTTCGGTCGACGCCACGGGAAGCCTGCTGGTCGATGCCCAGACCGTCGTCCCTTACCCCTGGCAGATCGATTGGGACTCGCCAGTTACGATCCTGAATCATCTCCAGGACGGAATTCTCGACCTGCTGCTCACCTCCTACGCAATCAACTCGGCTGGCGGGAAGAGCGGCATGGGCCTGGCAGCGGCGGTCAGCGTCTTTAACCTGGAAAACAATGCCAACGCATGGATCGACGAAGGGGCTAGGATCAACACCGTTTTCGACAAAGACGCCATGACCCTGCCGAACCAGATCGTCACCGTGCACGCGAAAAACGACATCAGCACCGTCAACGCGGTGGGGCTGCTGTCGAAGAAATTTCTCGGCACCAGCGGCGGCAAGGCGGCAATCGGCGGCTCGGGCAATATTATCGACATCAGGGAAAACGCGACGGCAACCATCCGCGGCGATTCCGTGGTGAAATCCGAGTCTACCATCGATGTCAAGGCGGAGAACGTGAACCACCTGGTCACCGTGACCGAGGCCGGCGGTTCGTCGGACCAGGTGGGAGTTGAAGGGGCGGTTTCCATAAACACCATCACCGGCGGGGCAGTGGCGGCCATCGACGATGATGCCGATGTGGACGCCGGAGGCAATATCAGCGTTGAGGCCAAGGGAACTGCGAAGACCATTTCCGTGGCCGGCGGCGTGGTGGCCACCAAGGGCCAGGTCGGCATCGGCTTCGCCGTGTCGCTCAACACCATCGATACCGATGCTTCGGCTTACATCGGCAACTACGACCCGCTACAGCAGGATGATGTACCTGCCTTGGGCCAGGTCAGCACTGACGGCTCTCTGACGGTCAAGGCAACCTCCTCCAATGAGATCGGGGCCTATTCCGTGACTGGAGCCCTTGCCACCAACAGCACGGCCCAGACCGAAGTCCCCAAGGATGCTCAGGAAACGAAGGATGGCGCCGGCAGCGTGGCCGGTTCCAGCGGCAGCGGCAAAGGCACGTTCGGCATTGCCGTGTCGGGCGATGCGTCGGTAAACGACATCACGTCCGACACCCTGGCCTACATCAGCGACGGCGCCACGGTAAGCCAGGCCGGCAACGCCACCCTGAGCGCCACCAACACCCTGGCCGTCAACGCCCTAGCCGGCGCCGTAACGATCTCCACTCAGCAGGAAGGCAACGGTCTGGCAGGTTCCTACTCGCAGAACACCCTGGGCGGCACGACCGCCGCCTACCTGGATGACGCATCGCTTACCATCAGCGGAGACCTGGACATGGATGCCCAGGTGAACGGTGAGATCAATACCATCTCGGCCTCGGTCCAGGGCACAAAGGGGAAGGTGGGGGTTGCCGGTTCGGTGTCGGTCAATGAAATTACCAACACAACCCAGACATACCTGACCGGGAGTACGGTCCGAGGAGTCGAGGCTGTGGACCTGACCGCCCGGGACGACTCGATCATCAAATCCATCGCCGGCGCCGTGTCCTATGGCGGCAAGGCGGGAATCGGCCTCTCCTTCGCCTGGAACAGCCTGGACAACCTGACCCAGGCGTATGTGGATACATCCGCCCTGACCGCCACTGGGGACATCACCGTCTCGGCCACCACCAACAACGCCATCGACACCATCTCCGCCGCCCTCGGGGCCAGCACGGGGGACATGGCCGGCGAGGCCGCGGTGTCGGTCAACACCCTCAGCAACGAGACCCATGCCTGGATCTCCGGCCAGAACAACGGCAGCGGCGTCGAGTCAGTCGGCAGCATTTCCCTTGCCGCCGACGACCAGTCGCGGATATTTGCCATTGCCGGCGGGCTCGCCGCCACCTCCGGCAAGGCGGCCTTCGGCCTCTCCTTTGCCTGGAGCGATGTGAGCAACATTGTTGATGCCGGCATCCGGACCGGCGCAGACGTGGAATCTACCTCGGGTAACGTGGAGGTTGCGGCCGATTCCACCACTCGGGTGCAAGCCTTTGCCGTGGGAGGGAGCTTCGCAAGCAAGGTGGGCATCGGCGGATCAGTATCGGTGGCAGAAGGCACCAACAGCGTGACCGCCACCATTGACGGCACGTCCGGCGTAACCGCCGACGGCAACGTGCTGGTCACCGCTTCGGACGACGTGGATATCTTCAGCCTGGCGGGCAACGTGGCTGGCGCGGGCAGCGCGGCCATCGCCGTCGCCAACTCCACGCTCGTCACTCATAACCTCGTGGAAGCGACCCTTGGCGCCGGCGCCACGGTCAGTGCCCGCGGCAACGGCACTGCGGGCCGGATCTATACCGGCGACAAGGACGCCTCGGGGAACCGGACAAAAGAAGATGTAACCGGGCTGGCGGTTTCAGCCGCCTCCTTCGAAAATCTCCAGACCATCGCTGCCGGCGGAGCCGGCGGCGGCAAGGTGGGCATTGCGGGTTCGGCCACCGTCACCGTCCTGGACGAAAAAACTTACGCCACCGTCGGCCAAGGCGCACACGTGAACGATGCCGATGACGGCGATGCCGCCCAAAACGTCCTTATCCGGGCATCGGACAGGACCGGCCTGCTCGGCGTGGCCGGGGCGGTGGCTTTCGGCGGATCGGGTGGAGTCGGAGCTGGGGCCGACGTGGGGGTAATCACCAAGGACACCGAGGCAAGCATCGCCTCGTCCGCCCAGACGCCCACGACGGTCAAGGCAAAGGGGAACATCGTCGTCACGGCCGACAGCAGCGAAGATATCACCTCGGTGGCGGCCTCGCTCTCTGCCGGCGGGTCGGCCGGCATCGCAGGGTCGGCATCGGTCTATGATCTGGGGCTGAACACCGCCGCCACCATCGGCAACAGCGCCGTGGTGCGCGCCGATGGCAGTGTCGCAGTCAGCGCCCATGACGGCACCGAGATGGACATGATCGCCGGGAACGGGGCCTTTGGGGGGACCGCCGGCGTCGGCGCCTCGGCGGCGGTGCAGGTGATCACCAAGACCGTTATCGCCGCCATCGGCGAACAGGCCGATGTAACGGGACGTGGAACAGGGGATGGGGTCGTGGTTGCCGACGGCGGGTTTGCCGTGTCTTACGGAGCCGATTCCGGCGACGAGGGGGAAATCCGCGCACCCACCACCAATGGCTCCGGCAGCGACAGTGGTGCCCTGACCGGCCAGCGCTCCGCACCCCCCAGCACCAGGACGGTCAATGGAGTTGCGGTGACCGCCACGAATCAGGACGATATCGAATCGATCTCCGCAACCGGCTCCATCGCGGGGACAGCGGCAATCACCCTGGCCGGCAACGTCAACGCCATCACAACCACCACCTCAGCCACCATCGGCACGGGGGCCACGGTCAACCAGGATACCGCCGCAGCCGACGCCGGACAGTCGGTCCTCGTGGCCGCCGGAAACGACTACTACCATATGGGAGTGGCCGGATCGGGCTCCGGTGCCGGGGCGGTAGGCATCGGCGTCGGGGCCGATGTGACCGTGGCGAACCTGACCACCACGGCGGACATCGGCGAAGGCGCGCTGGTCAGTGCCGCAAAGGACGTGGAGGTAAGCGCCCTGGCAGGAGAAGAGGTGCTCTCCATCTCCGCCAGCCTTGGCGTGGCGGGTACGGTCGGCGTCTCCGGCTCCGTATCCGTCCTGTCCATCGACAACACCACGAGTGCCGGCACCGGGACGGACTCGATGGTGGACGCGGGCGGCAACGTGCGTATTGCGGCCCGGGACGACACCGAAACCGACATGATCGCCGGCACCGTTGCCATCGGCATCGGGGGCGCCGGAGTCGGCGGAGCAGTGGGAGTCACTTCGGTGAGCAAGGAAACGACGGCGACCGTGGGGAGCAATGCCACGGTGAACGCCCGCGGCAACGACACCGGCTCCATGACCGCCTATACCGGCGATGACAGTGATACAACCGGGCAAATCAGGGGACTTTCGGTGGAGGCGGCCTCTTCCGAGGATATTTTCTCTGTGGCGGCCGCAGGTGCCGGCGGATTCTACGCCGGCGTATCGGGTGCGGTTACGGTGCAGACCGTTGATTCCGCTACCCGCGCCTCCATCGGTACCAATGCTTCCGTCAACGAAGGGGTCACGGATGGTCACGATGAGCAGGATGTGAACGTGAGCGCCCGCAACAGCGCCAGAACCAACGTCATAACCGGCGCGCTGGGGGTCGGTGCGCTGGGAGCGGCCGGCGGCGTCGACGTGGGCGCCATCAGGAACGACACCAGCGCGTCCATCGCCGATGGTGCCCAGATCTACGCCAACCGGGACGTGGAGGTCAATGCCCTCGCAAAAACCGAAATCGATTCGGTCGTGGTGAGTGCTGCCGGCGGTCTGGGAGCAATCGCCGGAGGGGTTGCGGTCTATTCGGTGGGGACCGGCCTGGAACAGGAGGCCAAAGATCAGCTGAAATCCGATGGCGGCGACTTCGCCGACGTCAATAGCTATGCCGACGACCAGGCCTCGGACAACAGTATCGGCACACTGCTCACCGGCTCCGGAGACAGCCGCATCCGGTCCATCGCCGCCGATGCCCAAGCCAAGCGCTCGGACGTTGCCGTCACTGATCAGTTGAATAATCAGACCCCACGCGGCACTGCCGCCTTCATCGGCGGGGCTGCAGTGGAGGCCGGACGCCATGTGGACGTGTCTGCCAGGCGGACGGTGGATGCCGACATCCTCGCCGGCGCAGCCGCGGGGGGAGCTCTGGGCCTCGGGGCCGGTATCGGCATAGTCAATGTCAGCGGTTCTACCCAGGCGTACATCCTCGGTTCCGGCCGGGCCAATGCGGCAGGCAACATCCTGGTTTCGGCCAACACCGACGCCACGGGCACCGTGGACGCCTATGTGGGCACGGGCGGCATCGTCGCGGTCAACGCCGCGCTGGCGATCTACAACGACACGGCAAGCACCTCCGCTTACCTGGGCGACGGCGGGGTAATCGACAGGGCCGATCAGGTCGACATCAACGCCACCGGTCTGCATACCGTAACGGCCCACACCTTCGGCGTCAGTGCCGGCGCCGCTGCCGGCGGTCTCTCCCTGGCAAAGGCCCGTGTCGGCGGCACAATCGATGCCTCGGTGGGCGAGGATACCCGGATCGGCCAGGACAGCCGTAACACGGGCGATACCGTTGGCAGCCTGTCCGTGAGCGCCCAGACCATCACCAACGGCACGGCCCGTTCCGAAGCCGCTGCGGGCGGCATCTTGTCGGGCCAGGGTTCCATTGCCACGGCAGACATCGGCCCCACGGTAACTGCCGAGATCGGCAACCGGACCGCCGCCCGCGTCGACACCGACGTGGCGGCAATGGCAACCGCCACCGTCACGGGCACGGCAACGGCCAACGGGGCCAGCATTGGAGCCCTCGGCGTGGGGGTCTCCGAGGCAACGGCTCGGACCATGCCCGTGGTCAGGGCCACCATCGGCGACGAGACGGTCATTACTGCGGGACAGGATGTAACGGTAAGCGGCACGGCGACCACTACCGCCACGACCCACGCTACTGCGTCTGCCGGGGCGCTGATCGGCATAGCCGGCACCACTTCAACCGCGACCGGCCTGCCGCAGGTGAACACTGCCATCGGCAGCGGCAGCACCATTGAGGCGGACAGAGCCGTATCCGTCACCGCAACCACCACCAACAGCGCATCTTCCGATGCCAGCGGCTGGATCGGCGGATTGGCGGCCTTCGGCTCCAACACAGCCACGGCCGTCACCGCAGTGCCGCTCTACGACGCCCAGGGGCGTTTCATCTCCTGGTTTGGCTCAACGACAGGTGCTCTCATCGGCGGCAATACGGCCATAACCACCGACAGCGTTAACGTGGCCGCCACCTCGTCCAATGTCGCCCTGGCCGACTCCCGGGCCGGTGCCGGCGGCGGCATAGCAGGGGTCACGACCAGGGCCGAAACTATCCAGGTCAACACCACTACCGCTGCCATCGCCGACAGCAGCGATGACAATGCCCGAAAGATCCATGCAACGAATAGTATCGCCATTACGGCAGATGCTCTGACTACCCTCAACGCTTTTGCCGACAGCTCAACGGCCGGCCTCGTGGGGGTGAGCGGCGCCCGGACCGACAATGCCGCAACGTCCGTGGTGGAGGCGTCGGTGGGAACCAATAACGCCCTCGAAGCCGGGACGGACCTGGCTGTCCTGGCCCTGAATGAGATCGTAAAGTACAGCCCGCAACGCCCGGCCAACCTCACATCAGGGGCGGGCGGGGTATTCGGCGGCGCCGCCGGGCAGAGTTCCACCTCCCTGAGCACCTTCACCACTGCTACCCTGGCAGGCAATACCATCAGCGGGTCGGACCAGACGATCAGCGCCGGCGGCGACCTGACGGTGGCCGCTGAAAACGCCGTGCTGGCCACAGACATGGCACAACTTTCCGCTGGAGGGCTCATCGCCGTCGCCGACGTGCGATCGGCCATCACCAGCGACAACACCGCCACGGCCACAATCGGAGCCAATGCGAACGTGCACGCCGGCAACGACCTGAACGTTCTGGCCAAGACCAACGCCAACGTCCAAACCACCACCAACACCAGTACTTGGGGATTCGCCGCCGGCGGCGATGGGACCGCACTCAACACCGTTGTGGCGGACAACGACGTGGTGGTCGGGACGAATGCCGCGCTCAGTGCCGACAACGACATCGACCTCTTTGCCGGCCAGGGGCTCTCGGATCTCCAGAACAGTCTCATCTCCCGGGCAGACGCCCGTTCCTGGGTGTCGGGGGCCATCCCGGTCAGCGACGTGACGGGATGGGCCTACCTCTATGACTTCAACGACATCCTTATCGACACCGGCTCGAACCTGAAGGCGGGCCGAGACATCAATCTGGGCGCCTTCAGCGGCCTTGCCACCGTCGAGGGATATGCCAAGGCCAAAAAGAAATCATACCTCCTCTTCGGCATACCCATCACCATCTACAGCAACGGAAGCCGGCGGAGCTGGTTCTTCAACCACGAGGGTACCGACGTCAGCGGCCCGTCCGTCACCGTGAACGGCACCCTGGAAAGCGGACTGAACCGCCACAAGACCCTGGTGATCGGACCGGACGGGACGGTGGTCGGAGGTACCCTTACCTCGGCTGACTACGAGCAGACCACCATTAACCTGCGGGACAAGGTGCTGGACAAGAAGGCCAAACTCGACGCCAAGATTGCCGAGATCGACCCTTCCGGCACGTATCCCAACCTGCCGGAAGGTGACAAGATCTTGTACGACGCCCTCAAGACCGAGGTGCAGATCCTGGAGCAGAAACTGGCAGAGTGGGAGGGGAAGAGCAACGCGGAACTTACGGTTCCCCTGATCGCGGTCAAGGACCTCATGACCGGGTCGGGCGACATCAATATCACCACAACGACCCTCAAGGGGACCGGGACCCTGAAGGTGCCGGGGACCGACTTCATGATCAGGATCGACAACAACTCTCTGGCGCATCTGGAGTTGAACGACCTGGAAATCCCCAAATCTGCCAGCGGCAATGTCAATCTAAACGGCAAGGCCATCACGTCCCACAGTTATGGCGGAGAGACGCTGCAGATCGTTGCCGGACAGAATCTGGGCCGGCGGATCGAGATCTTCAACAACGCCTATCTGGATGACTTCCCCGGGGCCCTCACCCCGTCCGATATCGTGTTGAAGGGCGACATCATCAACTACGGCGGCCGGGTTTCCATCCGGAACAACAGCGGCAGCGTCGCCGTCGGCGGCAACATTATCGCCGACGACCTGGACATGGTCATGCAGGGCGGCTTTGTCCGCGAGTGGCAGCCGGGCCTCTACCAGCCGGGCCACCTGATTGCCGGCAACAACATCTATATCAGCGGCGAGATACTGGACATCAACGACACCATCCAGAGCGGCATTCCTTACCGCTACATCACTATTCCCGAGTTCGATCCCGAAACACTCGGTCCGGACATGGTCATCCCGACCATCGGCGACGAGTTGAGCGTGGCCAAGTGGGACCCGGTAAACCAGCGGATCGTCATCTACCGGGTGGACTTCGGCGGCGGAAAGGTGGAACTGTTCGGCAATATCGTCAGCACGACCGGCACGGGCGCCCTGAAGGTCATGGACGGCTACGGCGAAATTGTCATTGAGAACCTCTCGTCCAGGGACGTGGTGATCAACACCCTGGACGTGGGACCGCGGGTCGACGGCCAGATCAAGATCGTCGACACCGGCCGCAAGTACACTGACAACGGCATCTACGTGGGGGACAACAACCAGCTCCTCACCCTGATCACCGGCAACGGAGACGCCCTCAACGTGTCCCAGGGATATCAGCTCTGGGACGCGGCGACCAGAAAATTTATCTATACCGAACTGGACAGCCACAAGGCTGACAGCCGGTCTTCATCCTATGCACCCCATGCCGGCGCGCGCGTCGCTACGTTCAGCGACTGGACCATCACCGAAAAGGATGTGGCAGCAGCTTGGGACAACTGGTGGACTACCCGCTTCACCGCCGGTAACTTCTGGCTCCAGTTCGCACTGATGGTGGATGCGGGCATGAAGCAGGCCATTCTCGACCAGTTCGGCAAGAAAGCGGACAATCCCATCGGCATCGAATTCCTGGGCAATCTGGACGAAGGGAGGATCAGCATCTTCAACAGCGGCGCCGCCGGACCCTCCGACATCTACCTGAACGGCTCCATCAGGAACACAGTCGGCAACGTGAGCATCAGGAACGACCGGGGCGGAATCTACTCTCTCAACGATACCTATCTGGTCACCGGCAGGAATATCGCCCTCACAGCCACGGAGGGGAGCATCGGCACCTTGGACCAGGGGATCAGGACCGACACGGTTGGCGGGAGTCTCAGGGCCACTGCCGGCGGCCTGATCAATGTGGAAGAGGTGGAGGGAGACCTGGTGATCGACACCGTCACCACCACGGGGGATGTGCGTCTCGTATCGGCAGGCTCACTCAGGGACGGTTCCGGAACCTCACCGTCCATCACCGGCACCAACATCTCTCTCACTGCCACGGCGGGCGGCATCGGAACCGGGGACAACGCCCTCGTGGTCAACGCCGACGGCATCCTGACCGCGGAGTCGCTCCACAGCATCTACCTGACGGAAAAAGAGGGGAATGCGCACATCAACCGGATTGCGTCCCGGGAAGGAGACGTGGTGCTTACCGTGGACGGCGGCCTTGAGGATTACAACTTCAACGAGGGCCTCGATGACGACACGAAGGACAAGCTCCTGACAACTTGGGACGACCTGAAACTGACCGACGACACGAAAGTCCAGCAATCCATCGATCAGTACAAGGAGCAGAAGAAAAGCCAGTATCAGGCGGCACACCGCCTCTCCGACAACGGTACCCCCTTTGATCCGAGCGACGACCAGTATGACGCCACCTACGATCCGTCATGGCAATACACCCTGACCGCCACGGAACAGAGTGAATTCAACGAGGGCGTCTGGACCGCCGATGAACTGCTCAACGCCAAGAACCTGACCACCATCCCCGAACTGGGCAAGACCGAGGTTCTCATCGAAGAGGCGAACGTCTCGGGCCGCAACGTCACCATCGTGACAGGGGCCGGTGTCGGCAGCGTCCTTGCCGACGAGGTGATTTCCGCCGACGCCATCAGCAACGGCACGGTGACTCCCGACCAGCGGATCATGGTCGCCCGTGCCGAGAAGGACGATATCACCATCGACAATGGCAACCTGATCGTGCAACTGAAGAACGACGTGGATGTGCGGGCCTCCCAGAGCGTGACCATCCAGTCCCGCGACCATGTCTACCTGGGAGCTGAAACGGATGTGAACATCGACCGGGTCGACGCAGGAAACGGGGATATCCGCCTGAAGATCGTAGGCGGAATAATCAACGGCCGCACCGATGACGAGGCAAACCTGATCGGCAGGGATCTCATCCTCGAAGCCTCTGCGGGTGGGGTCGGCTCCGCAGCCAGACCGCTGGTCACCGACCTGTCACTGGGAGGTGTGCTGACCGCCCGGGCGAGGGACGGTATCTTCATCAGGGAAGCGGGCGGCGACATCTCGGCCGACAGCATCATCAGCCAGAACGGCGCAGTGGAACTGACCGTCGCCAACGGGTCGGCCGCCATCGGCCAAATCTCCGCACCCGGACATGTCCTGCTCGAAGTATCCGGCAACATCGTTAACGGTCGGGATGACAACGGGGTCAACATCATCGGCGACGACCTGATCATCGAGTCCTCGGCAGGGGGCGCCGGCACATCGGCGAACGCGCTGGTCACTGACCTGTCCGGCAACGGAGTCCTGACCGCCTGGGTCCGCGACGATCTCTTCCTGGAAGAACGGAACGGCGACCTCACCATCGATACTATCGCAAGCACAAACGGCGCAGTGGAACTGTCGGTCGCCGCCGGCTCGGCCATTGTCGGCGGGATCACCGCCCCGCGCCGAATCCGGATGACCGCATCCGCTAACATCGTCAACGGCCGTGACGACGGCCGGGAGAACCTGATCACCGACGACCTGAGCCTTGAAGCGGCCGGCGGCAGTGTCGGCTCCGCGGAGAAGTTCATTGTCTCCCGCCTGCGGCCGGCGGGCATACTGACCGGGCTGTCACAGGACAGCTTCTTCCTTGAAGAACAAGGCGGCGGACTCACCGTCGACAGCGTTGTCAGCCAGACCGGGTCGGTGCACCTTACGGTGCCCGACGGGTCCGTCGACGCCGATCATATCTCCGCGCCCGGCACGGTTTCGATCCGGGCGAACGGTCCGCTCCTCACGGTCCACCGTGTTGACCCGACAGTACTCGACGTGCGCAACACCTTCTCCGGCGGGACCATCGTGGTGGGCCAAGCCGACGTTGCCGAATCGGTCATGGCCCGGGGCGACACGGTGCTCTTGGGAGAAATCCATCACACGGGGAGCGGGACGCTTCACTTCGACGTGGACGGCGGCAGCAAGACAATGGCGGACATGGTCCGAATCGGGACCGATTCGAACACCGCCATCGACTTTGATCATCTCTCGTCCGACACCGCCGTAATAACCGCCGATGTGGACAATCTGAGCCTCTTCGATACCCGTATCGGCAATCGGGGCGATTTCAGCAACAGCCTGTATCACGTTATCGTCGGCAACCGGGACAAAAGGGTTCGGCCGTGCCACCTGCAACTCTATGCCACGGAGCCTTTCTCCCTGACGATGACTGCCGACAAACGCTTCACGACCACCGCATTCGCTGTCAACTATGATCCTCACTTCGTGGTCAACGGGTTCAGCACCGAGAACAGCGTGGTCGGCACGACCGAAAAGATGATCTGGACCGGCAAGCGGCAGAACCGCCTGTACTACGACCCCATGGAACCGGGATCCCGCCCATGGCAGCGGCACATGGCGCCCTCCGGACATGACGCGGTGGATATTCAGCCCGGAGCGGTAGGCATCGACGCAAGCGATTCCCTGCTGGAAGCCGATACGGTGAAGGTACTCACCGGCAATACTGGTGCAAACCGTTAGGGGATGACATGAAAACGACCACGATCTTTACCGCAGCACTGCTCGCCTGCCTGTCTGCCCCGGCTCACGCCCAGGACCTGCGGGGAAGCGAGGCCGGTGCCGTCATGAAACGCGAGTCCGACGTCCGGGACTACTACGAGCTGCAGCAGAGACTGAAGGAGTCGCGGGAGTCACGCCCGGAGGAGGCGGTTACCGACCGGACCGAGCCGGCGCCACAGCCTCCGGCCGACGGCGGCCAGCGGGTGTTCATCAGCCATATCGTCACCGATCCCTCGGAAATTCTCACGGAAGATGATCTGCGGCAGGTCGTCGCCCCACTGGAGGGAAAGGAGGTGAGTATCCGCGAGTTGCTGGCAATGGTGGACAGGATCAATGATCTCTATCGCCAGAAAGGATACCTGACCGCCCGCGCCGTGCTTCCTCCGCAAAAGGTTGAGAGGGGAACGGTCAGGATCAGGCTGGTGGAGGGACGCGTCGGCAGGATCTCGGTTGGGGGCAATCGCCATACCCGGGACTGGTTCGTTACGTCACGACTGCACCTTCGGGAGGGGGACCTGGTCCGGCTGGACACCCTCGAAAACGACCTCTTCCGTTTCAATGCCATCAACGACGTCAAGCTTCGGGCAGAGGTCAAGCCGGGCACAGCCACCGGCACCACCGACCTGATCCTCAGGACTCAGGAGCCCGACAACTACCGCGTGGTAGCTTTCGCCGACAATGGAGGAGGCAGGTACATCGGCCAGGAGCGGCTGGGGCTCACTCTGCAGGACCTGAGCCTGCTGGGGATTCGTGATCCCCTCACCGTCGGGGGGACCGTGGCGGACGGCACCCTCTCTGCTCATGCTTCATACAGCCTCCCCCTCACCCCGGTCGGTACCCGGCTCGGCGTCACCTACGACTACACCAGTATCTGGATTACTTCGGGGCCCTTCGAGTCACTTGACGTGGATGGGACCTCTTCCGACCTGGGACTCACTCTCAGTCAGCCCTTTGCACTCAGTCCAGCCCTGAGCGTCACCACTTTTGCCGGGTTCAACTGGAAAAAATCGACCACAGACTTCGGCGGCGACACCATCTTCGAAAACAGAACCAGGACCCTTACCCTGGGTGGTGACCTGCTTGCCATCGACGGCTACGGCACCTGGTTCACCCGGCACGTCCTTACCCAGGGATTCCACGACTTCGGCGGCGACCGGAGCTTTTTCAAATACAATGGAGATCTGGTCAGGACTTTCATTCTGCCTGACGATTTTTCGGCCCTGGTGCGGGCAAGCGGCCAGGTATCTGGCAATCACCTGCTCCCCTCTTCCGAACAATTTCAGCTCGGCGGCATAGCCACTGTCAGGGGGTTCTACGAGGGACTCCTCATCGGCGACGACGGCTACTTCGTCAGTGCGGAACTGACCCTTCCCCTCTTCCCGGCAGACGCATCCGTCTACGATGTCCGGCTTAGCCCCCTGCTCAGGGGAGCGATCTTCTTCGATCACGGCGGCGCCTTTCCGTACAAGGGAAGCGGCGAATCCATCGATCACAATGATTTTCTCTCCAGCGCCGGCTTCGGCTTCATCCTGAATCTGGCCAAGTATCTCACGGGACGGATCGACTTCGGCTTCCCCGTTGGTGAACGCGATCCCGATCCGGGGACTGTCAGGGTTCACTTCTCCCTCAGCTCCGAAATTCTCTGAGAAACGGAGACCGTCCTACAACGAAAAAGGGAGCCGCAGGGCTCCCTTTTTCGTTGCGTATGAAGCATTCTCTCCCATCAGGGGGTTCCGCTTTTCGTGATCAGCATGACTCCGACGCAGACCATAATCGTGCCGGTCCAGCGAAGAGGAGAAACGGTCTCGCCGAGAAACCACTGGGAAAGGAACGCCACGAGGACGTAATTGAGGGCCTGCATGGGGAGGGCAACGGACAGGTCTTCCCAGGAGAGGACCGCTAGCCAGAGGAAGAAGAAGATCGCCAGCATGGCGGTGCCGAAAATCAGCTTCGGCGAGGTAAGGGCCTGCCCGGCTACATTGAGGATACCCCGCAGGTTCATGGCCGACAGGTCACCGAGTTCCTTCATCCCCTTGGCGAGGAGGATGTCGCCGATGGTACCGGCCGACACAGCCATGAGCATAATGATTACTGTTTTAAACATAGGTCTTGACCTCTCCCCGGTAGTTGCCGAGCTCTATGCCGAGCTCCTTCAGACGCCCCTTGACCCGGGGGCTCATGAGAGCCGCCAGTTCCTCCTCGTGCCGGTAGTCCGGCATCCGGCGCGTAATCTCGGCGCAGGGGAGGCAGCCGGGATGAAAGTAGAGCTCCGTGGTTCCGTCTTCAAGGGTATCGAGCACCCGAAGCAGGTACTCCTCGGTCATTCGGCCCGAATTGAGGAGCCCCTTCACCTCCTGCGCATAGCCGATGCCCAGGTGGTCGAGAATGGGCCGGCACCGGCCGGCGAGCTTCGAGAAGATAAAGGCGTCCACCATCTTGCCGAACCTGCGTTCCCGATCCAGGGTAAGGTTTGCCCGCAGGTTTTCCCGACAGAGGCGGAAGGTGGTGATGCCGTGCTTGCGCATGAGCCCGCAAAGGAGGTCGAAGACCACCGGGTGCATATGGATGTTCAGGTGGCCGTCCACATGAGAGAGCGGCAGGCCGGTCTGGAGAAAACGGACGATCTGGGCCTCGATCTCACGATAGAGTTGCTTGCGGAACGAGCGGATGAAGAAATAGCGCATCCCCGTCTGGACCGGATCGTCGCTGAAAGCCCCCTTGCTGTCGCAGATGGAGGGGAAACCGCCGTGCTCCCCCACTGCCCGCCCTTGAACGAGGGTCAGGTGGAGCCCCACGTGGAGTCCCGGGTTGGCCTTTGCCAAATGGACCGCCTCGTGGAATGCGTCGCCCCCCACCATGAGCGAGGCCGAGGTGAGGATTCCCTCCTGCCATGCCTTGATGACGGCGCGGTTGACCCCGTCGGAGAGGCCGAAATCGTCTGCATTGATGATGACGCGTTTCATGGGGTCGGAATCAGCAGGAATGGCCCGCGGCCTTGCGTTTTTTCATGTATTCCAGATACTGTTTCCCTTCCTTTAGCCGCTTGCGACGCTCTTCGCCGTCGGTGATCATCTTCATGACCGTCCGGAGAATAAACTTGGGGCGGAAGTAGAACTTGTCGTAGAACTCCTCCACGGCATTGAAGATCTCCGCATTGGAGAGGTGGGGATAGTTGATGACGCACATCTGGTGGCCCGTATCGTCAATGTAGGCGTCGGAGGCGATCCATCCCTCCTGCCGGCACAGGTCCCAGAACTCGGTGCCCGGATAGGGCGAGGCCAGGGAGGCCTGAATGGAGTTGAGATCCAGGGCCTTGGCGAACTCGATGGTCTCCCTGATGGTGTCCCGCGTCTCACCGGGGAGCCCCATGATGAAGGCGCCGTGCACGGAGAGACCAAGCTTCTTGCAGTTCCTGGTGAACTCGATGGCCTGCTCCTTGGTGACCCCTTTCTTGATGTTCTTCAGGATCTGCTCGTTCCCCGTCTCGTAGCCGACGACCACGTGGCGCAGACCCGCCTCGCGCATGATCTTGAGGGTCTCGTAGTCGCAATTGGCCCGGGCGTTGATGGTCCACGAGATGCCCAGCGGCTTCAGTTTGGCCGCCACTTCCCGGGCATGGCGCCGGTCCGCGGTGAACGTATCGTCGTCAAAGGAGAGCTCACGCATCTCGGGGATGTTGTCGACGATCCATTTCACCTCTTCGTAGACGTTTTGGGGGCTGCGGGTCCGCATGGCGCGCCCGGAAAAGGTCTGGGGCCAGAGACAGTAGATACACTTGGACGGACAGCCGCGGCTGGAGTAGATGGATACGTAGGGGTTCTTGAAGTGGGGGATGACATACTCGGCAATCGGCAAATCCCGCTTGTAAACCGGTGCCACGAACGGTAGCGCGTCCAGGTCCTGAATTGGGGGACGGTCGGGGGTATGGTGGATGGCGCCGTTTTTCCAGAAGCTGATCCCGTCGACCTTTTCCCACTCGCGCCCTTCGCAGAGTTCTTTGGTGGTATAGTCGAACTCGCCGCGGCAGACGATATCTATGACCCCTTCCCCCTGCCGGAGCGACTCTTCCGGGAGGACCGTCACGTGGGGGCCGGTCAGGACAGTCACCGTAGCCGGCTTGCGCTCCTTGATCCGGTGGGCGGTTTCGATGTCCAGGGAAAGCGTGGGGGTGGAAGTATACATCACCACCATGTCATACTCAGCGGCAATGGCGAGACAGGCGTCCAGATCGAAGCGCTGCACCGGCGCGTCCACCACGCGGGATCCTTCGATCATACCGGCCGGAAAGCAGAGCCACGTGGGATACCAGAAGGAGGTTACCTCACGGGAGGCCTGGTAGCGGGCGCCAGCGCCGCCGTCGAAATCTTCGTAGGTTGGGGGGTTGAGAAACAGGGGCTTCATGGATGCTCCTCTGCGCGCGGGACTGACATATCCGCATGAATAAACTGGCAGAATAGAGCCATGCAGCGGCAAAGTCAAGGCTTATGGAATAACGTCCGGCTGGGCGTGGTCAGGCGACTTCGCCCAGTTGGGTTGCCCAGTTGCAGGCATCCATCTGGACAGGGGCGAGACGCTCCATGGAGAGCTGGAACTGCTCAAAGCTGGAAGCGATGTTCTCGAAATCGTCCTTTTCGATCTTCTCCACCAAGGTAAGGAGCTCTCCCAGTTCCCCGGTCCGGGAAAGCAGAGCTTCCCGCACGTCGTTATCCAGATTGAGAGGGGCAAGGACCTCGTCCATGGATACCTTGAGCAGGGCGTCGGCCAAGGACAGGATACCGGTCATGAAGGCGCGGTCGGGGTAGTCCCGATCCAGCCGGGCAGCGGGCTGCTCCGAGATGATGAGTTCCATGAGACGGGCACGGGTAGCAGCCATGACCAGCAGAGGGTTGTCCCCTCCCCCCTGGGCGTTGTTGGCGAAGAGCGCCATCATGGCCCAGCGCCGCAACTGGTGGTAGCCGAGCACCATGATCGCGTGGCGAAGCGAGGTGATCCTGTCCTTAAGGCCAACGGCGACGGAATTAACGAGTCGCAGGAGATTGAGGACCAGATTCGGGTTCTGCTTGAAGGTCTCCTCCAGTTCGCCCAGTTCAACCTCCGCCACCAACTGGTTGAAAAGCTTGACGATAGCCAGCCGCCCCACGTCGACACGGGTGCGGGTGAGCACCACCGGGCGGGCGAAATAGTAGCCCTGGAAATAGGTAAAGCCGAGGTCGGCGCATCGCTCGTACTGTTCCACCGTCTCCACCTTTTCGGCCAGGAGCTTGGTGTTCCACTTCCTCAGGGTTTCCACTTCCGAGGCAAGGTTTTCCATGCCGGTTCTGAACAGGTCAACCTTGATCACATCGACGAGATGGTAGAGTGGTTCATAAACCGGTTCGTAAATATGGTCGTCAAGGGCCAGGGAAAAACCCTTCTCTCGCAACTCGTGGCAACGGCTGATAACGGTTTCGGTAATCGGCACATGCTCCAGAAGCTCGATGACCACCTTTTCGGGAGGAAGAAGCTCCAGTGCCTCGCTCATGAGGACATCGGCGTTGACGTTGATAAACCCCTTGTGCTTGCCGAGAATCTCGCGGAAGCCGAAACTGGAGAGCGCATCGAAAATGACGCTGGCGCTGGCCTGGAGATAGTCGGTCACATTGGCATGGAGAGAGTCGGCTGACCGGAACAGAAGTTCGAAGCCGTAGAGCCGTTGCTCCCGATCAAGGATTGGTTGTCTGCCCAGAAAAAACTTTTCTTCCGCCATATGTTCACTCCACCATGTATACGCCGTGCTTGGGCCAAGCTTAACCCTTTATCGACGAAACATCAAGGCACCTTATGCCGTGCGCCCGTCTCCGCTCCACCCGGGTGCCGCTTCCCCACTCACTTCACTACCAATCGTAAAGGAAAAGGTCGCTCCCTTGCCGGGTTCCGACTCCGCCCATACCCGTCCCCCGTGACGTTGAATAATGTTGTGGACGATGGCGAGCCCCACGCCGGTCCCCTCAAACTCCTCGCTCTTGTGATAGCGCTGGAAGACGCCGAACAGTTTATCCGCGTAGGCATGATCAAAACCGACGCCATTGTCGGTCACCGAGTAGACCGTCTCGCCATCCACACTGCGGCTGGTCACCGCAATGTTCGCCGGTGAGCGCCCCCCGCTGAACTTAAGAGCATTACTCAGCAGATTGATTACCACTTGCCTCAACAGCTTGGGGTCGGCTTGGCACTGCGGCAGCGGCGCCACCTCGAACACAACGTTTCGCGGTTCTCCATCGGACATCAGCGACTCGAACACCTCTCTGAACAGCAGACCCATATCAACCGTTTCACGCTCGAGCGGCTGGCGCGAAAGACGCGAAAAGGCCAGCAGGTCGTCTATGAGCTGCCCCATGCGTCGGGCATTGTGAGACATGCGGACAAGGTACTTCCCGGCCTCTTCCGGCAACCGCTCCCGGAACTCTTCATTCAGGATCCCGCAAAACCCGTCGATGGCCCGCAATGGGGCGCGCAGGTCATGGGAAATGCTATAGGAAAACGACTCCATATCCTTGAGGGCTGCCTGCAGCTCTTCCGTCCTTGCAGCGACACGGCGCTCGAGATCTTCATTTATTGCCCTGATTTCCTCTGTCTGGACAAGAACCCTCGCGTCCAGTTCTTCATGCCAGGCCTGGAGTTGGTCAACCATGGCATTGAAGGTTCGGCCGAGGTCGGCCAGTTCGTCCGACCCAAGAACAGGTACCCGGGCCGACAGGTTGCCGCTTTCGATCTCCGCGCTCGTGCTCATGATCATTCGCAGCGGCCCCGTCAATGCCCGCGAAATAATCAGCGAGATAAGGCACACTATGAAGATGCCGAACAAGCTGAACCACAGAAACACCTGACGGTTTCTGTGGGCCGGGGCAAGGACTTCGGCTTTGTCCTTTTTGATGACGAGCCCCCAGGAACTGTCTGCCGACAGTGGTATGTGGCGGTAGGCGGCAAGAACCGGAACGTTCCGGTAATCGGTGTCGATAATGGTTCCCTCGCTCCCACCCTGGGCCAGTTGCAGGGCATTATCCCGAATCGTTGCCGGCACCGGCGAATCCGAGTCAGCGGCCATGCGCTGGATAAGACGGCCTGAAGCAGAATCGGCCAGGATCACCTCCCATGATTTGCCGAGCAGGGTCGCCATAGGGGTAGCGAGGATCGGCTTGAACACTGCGTCCGTGTTCAGCTCGATAACAAGGAGCGCCCGCGGCTCCCCGTGGTCGGACTGCTCGTAGCCAAGCTGGCGTACCACGTGAATGCGATCCTGAGTGCCGACAATTATGATGCTCTCATCAACTCCGGGACGGGCAGCAGTCTGAAGGTAAGAATAAGGAGTAACAGGGCCTGGGGGATGATTCCCCGCAGAGGCGATCGGAAGTCCGGTCACGGCATCAACGATGCTGATCGACTCATACTGGTACGTGTCGAGCAGGCTCGCCAGCCAGGTCGACACCGTTTTAGTCATCGCAGCAGAGGGGTTTGGGATATTGATGAGTGCCCTGACCACCGGATTGACCGCAACGATCCTGGCATCGCTCCGGCGCTCCTTGAGCCACGACTCGATCAGGATCTTTTTGGTGTCCGCAACCGTGCCGAGCGCCACGAACTCCTGGTCGATCATTTCCTCAATGCTCCCCTTGAACAGACCGTACGGAAGCCCATACAACTCTACCGACTGTACCGCCAGCAACACAACCGCGAACAGGGAACAGAAAATGAGGACCATTTTCCCGGCAATGCTTTTCCGCCAGGGGATGGAAGCGACTATGTCCCCTTGGAGATTACGGCGCATAGTCGAAGCGGGAGAGGTAATACTGTGTCGGCTTCTTCATCACATCCTCGACAATATCGTAGGTAAAACTGCCGATGAGAGCATCCTCAGCGGCGGCACGGGGCACCTTGCCGATTGACTTGAGGAACTCCTGCGCATCCAGAAGGAGGGATCGCTTACTGGTTAGAGAGCGGGACATTTTGGGCGAATAGCCGAGCTCTTCCAGATCGGCTCTGGCGCTTTTTGCATACTCCCGCTCGCCCACTTGGGGTTTGGCTCCGGTCAATGCCTCAGTTGCTGCGATGTTCCATCTGACCGCAGTAATGACATGGGACCGGTCAACTTTGAACCAGTGCATCGCCCGCACCAGCGCGGCAGCGACCTGCCTGGCAGCCTCGGGATGCTGAGCGGTGAACTCCCTTGTGGAAACAAGGAACGAGATGCTTTGCTGCCGGCCGATGGCGCCGTAGCGATCCGGGTTCCTGCCGATGGTAAGTGACGGGGTGGGTTCCCAGGCGGCAAACGCATCGACGTGGCCGTTCCGTAGCGCATCGGGCATCAGGTTTACATCAAGGGGAACAAGAGCCACATCGCGCTCCGAAAGGCCGGCGCTGGAGAGGACCTTCAGCAGGGCGAAGTGGCCGGTCGTCGCAAATGCGTTCCCGATCCGCTTTCCCTTCAAGTCTTTCGCCGACAGCCCGCGAGGGCCCACAACCATGGCGTAATTCCGTTTGAGCTGACCGATAATGGACAGGGGGACGACGTTGACCGCCTCGATAAGAGGCATATCGGCCATGGTTGCAAAGTGGGCATCCCCCTTCTGGAGCATGGGAATGACATCGCCCCCCTTGCCGGCGGCGACGAATCGGAGCGACATCCCCCTCCGGGCCAGTTCGCGTCGCAAGATGCGATCGTGCTGCATTGCCTGGACGATTATCCCCCCCGGCGAGGCCAGCGGCTGGTAAGCCACGGTAACTTCCGCCTGCGGGCCGCGGGAAAGCTCGGCCGCTGCGACAGGGCCGGTCGAGCAGAGGCAAAAGGCCGACATCACCAGCAGGAATACCAGGAGCAGCCCAGAGAGTCGTCGTGGATTCATGGCAGCCTTTCACATTGCATAATCGAAGCGGTACAAGGGATAGCGCTTCGGATTGGCAAGAACCTGCTGGATTAAATCACGGTTAAAGCTGCGCTGGACCGTTTCCCACGATGCCCCAACCGGAAGGCGTCCAACCAGCTTGAGGAATTCGAATTGTTTGGCAAGAATAGAGCCCGGGTTCTCCGCACCTTTGGGCAGCAGCGGGACGGAAGGGATATCGATCAGATCGTTACGGGTAATGCGTGCGATGTCCGCTTCGGTTAAAGACGGCTCTTTGCCGGCGAACTCCCTCATCGTCCGGATCGTCCAAAAACTGGCGCGGCTCAGGTTCTTCCGGTCCCGTTCCAGCCAGTGAATTGCCCGAACGAGCGACGCGGCTAGCTCGCGGGCAATGTCCGGATGGGTCGTGACGAGATTCTGGGCAAGAACGAAATAGGAATTGCTCTTCTGGCGGAAAAGAATGGCGAAACGGTCCGGATAGCGGGAAAGGGCCGCGGTCGGTATGGGTTCCCAGGCGGCGAACGCGTCGATCCCGCCTTGGGCCAGGGCCTGGGGCATGGCGTCCACATCCATGGGTACGATGGTAACGTCGTGCTCCGTTAACCGGGCCGTGGCAAGCGCCTGCATCAGCGCATAATGGGAGGTCGAACCGATCGCATTGCCGATCCGTTTGCCGCGCAGATCGCTGACCATGGTCCCTTTGCGACCCACCACAACGGAATAGCTCTGCTTCACGATCCCCACGATGTGGAGCTTGGACTGGTAGCACGCCTCAATGGTAGGAAGGTCGGAAAACATGACGCCGTCGATCTGCCCGGCCCTGAGAAGCGGAAGCGCATCGCTTCCTTTGGCAAGGGTCTGAAAACGAATCTCCGTATTGAGCCTGTGCAGAGCCTTTGCCAGCAGGCGGTCCCGCTTGATCACCTCTCCCAGCACCGCGACGGGCACCGCTTGCGGGAAGTAGGCGAATGACACGACCGTGGTATCGCCTGGGGAGCCGGCTACACGCTCCGTAGGCCAAGCCGAAGAACAGAGCAGAAAGAAGAGCATAACAACGGCAAACCACTGCATGATGGACCTCGCGCGTGTCGGTAAAGGAGTCACCTGCTATCTGGGCGAGTCGGAATCATTATCACATAATAATCTACCGACCGGCTTTGTCCAGAAATGCGTAGCTCTCCGACAGGAAACGCGCTCACACTATCTGCTCGTTACTCCCAATTCAACTACAGTGCCGGATAACGTCCGCAGCAATGGATTCCAAAGGCAGCACCTTGACCGTACCACCGCGTTTGATGGCTTCGTTGGGCATGCCGAACACCACGCAGCTCGCTTCGTCCTGGGCAATGGTCATGGCACCGGCATCCTTCATCTCGCGCATGCCGCTGGCGCCGTCGTCTCCCATGCCGGTCATAATGACTCCCACAGCGTTCTTGCCGGCATACCGGGCCGCCGAACGGAACAGAACATCCACCGAGGGGCGATGGCGGGAAACGAGTGGTCCGTCCTTTATCTCTACATAGTACCGGGCGCCGCTCCGCTTGAGGAGCATGTGCCGGTTGCCCGGGGCGATGAGGGCTCTGCCGCGGATCACCGAATCATTATCGGCGGCCTCCTTGACCGAGATGCGACAGATACCGTCGAGCCTCTGGGCAAAGGCCCGGGTGAACCCTTCGGGCATGTGCTGAACAATGACGATGGGCGGACAATCGGCGGGAAAAGACTCCAGGAAGACGCGCAATGCCTCGGTACCGCCAGTGGAGGCCCCCACCACCACAACTCTCTCCGTAGTCTGGATCATGGCGCGGGAGGCCGGCTTCTCAAGAATAACGTCGGCACTGAGCTTTGGGGCAACGGCGTGGGGACGGGCTGGTATCTTTCTCAGCCTCGCCTGGCTGGCAGCCTTGATAGCATCGCAGATCCTGACCCGGGACTCCTCGAGAAACTGCTTTGTGCCGAGTTTCGGTTTCTGGATGATCTCCACCGCCCCGTACTCAAGGGCTTTCATGGCCGTTTCAGAGCCATTCTCGGTCAGCGTGGAGCACATGACCACTGGAATCGGATGCTGGCTCATTATCTTCTGGAGGAAGGTGATGCCGTCCATGCGCGGCATCTCCACATCCAGGGTAATGACGTCCGGCACGTCGCTCTTCATCCGCTCCGCTGCGATAAAGGGATCCGCAGCCGTGGCCATTACCTCGATCTGAGGATCCGAGGCGAGAATATCCGCCATGGTCTGACGCACCACTGCTGAATCATCAACAATCAGTACTTTGATTTTCTTCATGAATCCGCCCACCCCGGCCTTTTTCGGCTCAACTGTCCGCCTCGGTGCGGTTCAACCGTTTGAGCAGCACCTCACCCGTATGGGTATAGAAGAAGAGCTTGCGGCCCCGGGTTCCTCCCACATCTGCCGCAGCAACCTCAAGTCCTTCGGCCGCAAGTACCTGTCGGGCAATGTCCACGTTGCGGCTGCCGACACCCGGCCGGCTTGCGGTCGCCCCCAGCATATCCGAACCGCCGAACAATTTCACTTGGAGCTGGCGCGGGGTTATTCCGCGTGACATGAACATCTCCAGCATTCGGATGATAGACGAGTCAACGTACCGAAAGACATCATCCCGCGGTCCGTCAGGCAACAGCGCATGACAGATGGCCGCCGTACGGGAGAATACATCGAACATCGTGACCGAAACACAGGACCCCAGCACGGTAGTTACCACAGTCGGCTTCGTGGCGAAATGGAACTCTCCCGGCTTCAGGTAGACATGGGGCAGCTTGGGATGCCGGGCGGTCATAGCGGTTTCCGGTACACGGTGGATGCCATCTGCACAAAGGGGACATCCAGCCCCGAAAGGGTCTCGGAATGCCCCATGAACAGATAGCCGCCCGGGATCAGCTGGCGGTAGAACTTGTTAAGCAGCCGCTCCTGCGTCGCCTTGTCGAAATAGATGACCACATTGCGGCAGAAAATGATGTCCATCGGCTCCCGCATACCGAAGTCGCCGTCCATGAAATTGAGGCGCCGGAACGTGATGCGATGGCGGAGCTGGGGTACGACCCGTACCAGTCCCTTCTGCTCTCCTTTCCCACGGAGCAGGTATTTGCGACGCAGCGACATGGGAACCGGATCGATCCGCTCTTCGTCATACACGGCGAGTCTGGCCTTGTCGAGAACGGTGGTACAGATATCGGTGGCGAGGATCGAAAAGGAAATATTCTGCTGCTCACTGAACTCCGAGAGAACCATCGCGAGAGTATAGGGCTCTTCGCCGCTGGAACAGCCGGCGCTCCAGATGGAAAGCGGCTTGCGCAGGCCGGCGCCGGTTCGCTCCATGAGTTCGGGCAGGGCTTGGGAGACCAGATAGTCGAAATGGGCAGGTTCGCGAAAAAAATCCGTCTTGTTGGTGGTTACGACATCGATCAGATGGACGAGCTCTGTCTCGGTACCGGTGCGGCTAAACAGATACTCCGAGTAGTCCTTGAACGAGCTGATCCCCAGCTTGCGCAACCGCTTCTGGAGCCGGGCCTCCAGCATAGTCTTTTTGACCGGCGGCATCTTAATGCCGCAGGTGTCATAGATAAACTCGCTGAATCGGGCAAACTCCCGGTCGGTCATAGCCGCCGTGGTAATCCTGTCAGTTGCAGCGCTGAACATCCCCCCTCCATCCATGATCCGGAAACCCGGTTTTTAGGCCGCTTCGCCCGACACCGAACCGGCAGTTGCAAGTTCGTCGCTGGTGAAAGTCCGATCGATATCAAGGATCATGATGAACTGTCCATCGTGTTTTCCCATACCGAGGATGAAATCGGTATTGAGCTTGGTTCCGATCCGGGGGGCAGGCTCGACCTGCCCCGGCTCCATTTCGAAAACTTCCTGCACTGAGTCGGCCAGGGCGCCGAGGACGAGCGTCTCGTGCTCATGGGCCACTTCAACAACGATGATGCAGGTATCGACGGTCGGCGCAGTCTCGGACATGCCGAATTTGAGCCTCAGGTCAACAACCGGCACCACGCTTCCCCGCAGGTTGATCACACCGCGCATGAACTGAGGAGTCTGCGGTACCTTGGTAATGGAGGTAAGCTCAAGGATCTCCCGAACCTTTGCCACGTCAACGGCAAACACCTCATCGTCAAGCTTGAAGGTAAGATACTGCCTGGTTTCGGTGATTGTAGTAACGCTCATGGTAACCCTCCGTAACGCATGGATGGCACAAGCTCCCTGGGCGGGAACAGCAGATATGCTCTCCCGACGAAAGAGTCTCGGGCCGGTGGATATCGCTTGGTTGTGATATCGGCGAATAATCGGAAATCTTTAGGCTTCTCAGGAAATTCCCGATAGTTCGCTACGGGATTCCTGATACCGGTTAGTCTCACCCAGTCGAAAGAAACTGACGGCATCAAGCAGCATGTCCGCCTGAGATGACAATTCCTGCGCCGTCGACGCCATCTGCTCGGAAGCCGAAGCATTCTGCTGAATCACGGCATCTAGCTGACGTATGGCCCGATTGATCTGGCCAACGCCGGTTTCCTGCTCGTGGCAGGCGGAGCTGATTCCCTGGACAAGCTCAGCCGTCTGGCGGATATCGGGAATAATGGCGCCGAACAGGGTGCCTGCCCGCTCAGCCACCTCGACGCTCGTTACCGAAAGCCGGCCGATCTCGGCCGCGGCCGACTGGCTCCGCTCCGCCAGTTTACGGACTTCACCGGCAACCACGGCAAACCCCTTCCCGTGGTCACCGGCCCGTGCCGCCTCAATGGCGGCGTTGAGCGCCAGCAGATTGGTTTGACGAGCTATCTCCTCAATCACCATGATCTTTCTGGAGATCTCCTTCATCAACGCCACGGTTTCCGTCACCGTTTCCCCCCCCGCGGCAGCATCGATGGAACTCCGGTTGGCAACATCTGCCGTTGTTTGGGCGTTCTGGACATTCGCCCGGATGGCGGAGCTTATCTGTTCCATGCTCGACGACGCATCTTCCGCAGCGGCAGCCTGCTCTGTGGCGGCCTCGGACAACTGGCAGGCGGTTCCCGACAGCTGGGATGCAGCTCCGGCCACAGCCTCGCTATCTCTGCATATCGACGTCACAACGTCCCGGAACCGCCCAACCATGGCATTGATTCCCACGGCCAACCGGCCAAGATCGTCTCGCGCACCAACGGGAGCATCCACGTTCAGGTTGCCGGTGGCAAGAGATTCGACCGCAGCGAGAATACGCGCGAGAGGCTTGGTAATGGAACGGGCAATGACAATCCCGAAAAAAAGCCCCAGTGTAACAGCTGCCACGATCAGTGCCGGTAGAACCCGTGAAAGCCGGGCATACTGCAGGCCGTTCGCATCTACGGTCTGCAAGGCCTGCTGGCGATCAAACTCCACCAGATCGGTTACCGCATCGGAAGCCCCGAAAAAGAGGGGCAGAATATCCTCTCGGGCATAGGAGGCCGCCGCTGACCGCACAGTGACATCTCCCGTCTCAAGGGCTCGCTTTTGCAGGTCAATAAGCCGCACTACTGCTTCGCGATACAGTGCAAACTCTTGCGCGAAGACCCCCAGGAGCCTGCGCTGCTCCGCGTCGGGCTCGTGACGTTCAAGTGCCTCTATGCCACCAGCAATGGTTTTGAGCCGTTGTTCGGCATCGTGTATGGCACGGCTCGCGGCATTTCCATTTTCGAGAAAATAGCGATCAAGGTCGTGGCGCAAGTAGAGCAAATCGTTCTTGAGCCCGGACACCAGAAGCACACGCCGCAATGCAAGCCCGTCGCGGTTGATGCCGGTGCTCAACACTCCCATGCCCCACAACCCGGCCGCCCCCACCAAAATGAGCCAGACGGTGAAGCAGGCCACATACAGCATCAATTTGGCATTGACGGAGAGATCGAGATAACGCTGCCAGAGGCTGAGCACTCTCGGCATCGGATAGCTCCTCCTTGTCTCTCATAATGAGTGCCGGTCACGAAAGCGACTCGCTGAGCCGCCAACACATGCCTACGTCAATCACTCAGAATTTTTCGAACTCGTTGTCCAGATGATCGTGGCCTGCCATATCCAGGGCAAAGCCGCCGGTAACAGAAGCACTCGTTCGGCCATAACCGTTGGCCGTGCCGTGAGGAGCCGCAGGGAGCCTGATGCTCGCCTTGGCGTTCGGTCGAGACGGCTTTGGCGCAATCTTACGTTTCATCTCTCCACCAATACTGAAGAAAGCGACCGTGTCCTGAAGCTGCTCGGCCTGCGACGAAAGCTCCTCAGCCGTGGACGACATTTCCTCCGCCGCCGAGGCATTCTGCTGGATCACCTGATCAAGCTGCTGGATGGCCTTGTTGATCTGCTCGGCACCCGTATCCTGTTCACGGCAGGCGGCGCTGATCTCCTGCACCAGTTCAGAGGTTCGCTGAATATCGGGCACGATGGTGGCAAGCAATTCGCCTGCCCTGACTGCAACCTCTACGCTCGAAGAAGAGAGCTCACTGATTTCGCCCGCTGCTTTCTGGCTTCTCTCAGCAAGCTTGCGTACCTCACTCGCCACCACGGCGAATCCTTTCCCGTGTTCGCCGGCACGCGCCGCCTCGATCGCCGCATTGAGCGCCAGCAGGTTAGTCTGCCGTGCAATCTCTTCAATGATGGAAATCTTCGATGCGATCTCCTTCATGGCTGACACGGTATTGCCGACCGCCTTCCCTCCCTCGATGGCGTCCGCCGCAGACTTGATGGCAATCCTCTCGGTCTGCGCCGCATTATCCGCATTCTGGCGGATATTGGACGACATCTGTTCCATGCTCGACGAGGCCTCCTCTGCCGAAGCAGCCTGCTCGGTGGCCCCCTGGCTCATCTCCTCGGACGTGGACGACAGTTGTTGACTGCCTGACGTGACGTTGTCGGCAGCTATCATGATATCCGCCACCACATCGCGCAGCTTGGTCACCATAGACGCAAGTGCCTTCATCAACTCGTCCCGCTCAGACCGCTCTTTAACCTCAACTGTCAGATTGCCGGCAGAGAGCTCTTGGGCGAGGGCGGTAATTGAATTCATAGCATCGATGAGACTGTTGAGATTGATCTTGATTTCGTTGAAATCTCCTTTGTATTCCGCCGTTATCTTCTCCGGTATATCACCGCGGCTGATACGATTAAGCGCCGTAGCAGTAACCTGTATCGGCTGCACAAAAGCGTCCACCAACTGGTTGATACCGGTCAGAAGCTCCCCCCAACCTCCACTGAAGGTTCGCGCATTGCCGCGCACGCTTAACCTGCCGTCACGAACCGCACCGATAAGTTCATCTGTTTCCTGACGCAGCCCTTTGAGCGTCTCAAGCATGCCGTGGAGGTTTCGGGCAAGAACGTCACGATCTGAACGGACAACAACCTCGACTGCCAGATCTCCTTCTGCCACACGCTCTGCCGTTGTAGCCAGAGACCGCAGGGAATCAATCATGTTCTTCATGGACTTCAGCAGTTGCCCCGCCTCATCCTCGCGGTCAGCAACAATCTCAATGGTCAAATCTCCCTCTGCAAGGCGATTGCTGGCTTCCATGGCGCGGACGAGCGGAAGCGTAATGCTCCGGGTAATGAAAAACGCGACGGCCACGCCTATCAAAACGGCTACAATCCCGAATCCGATTAGGACCATGGTCACCTTACCGACTGCGGCAACATTGTCGCGGCTATTGCCTAGAGCCTCATCCACCTGGCTCTTTTGAAGCTTCTCGACCTTTTCGATCAGTACCTCGTGGGCATTATCGAATTCTTTCATCAGAGGGTTACCCGCTCCAATTCCCTGCTCCATATAGACCTTGGCCATCTTGACGCCGCTGAGGTGAAAGGCGGTAAACGCAGCCTCCACATCATCCAACTCCTTCAATGCAACGGTGTCGTTCTCCTTGCGGAACATTTCACGAAACTTCGTTATTTCCC